>CAJURF010000003.1 GCA_910588825.1 uncultured Lachnospiraceae bacterium | reverse complement strand
AGGCCACATGATTGTGTACACATCCGCGGATTCCGTACTGCAGATCTGTGGAAATGAGGAGACCTTTGGACTGGAGGAACTGTACCGGTGCTGTGAAATCGCCAGGGAAATCACCATGAAAGATGAGTGGAAGGTGGGCCGTGTCATTGCAAGGCCCTATGTGGGAAGGAAGAAAGGGGAATTTAAGAGAACCAGCAACCGCCACGATTATGCCCTGAAGCCCTATGGACGGACTGCCCTGGATGCGCTGAAAGATGCCGGATTTGCAGTGATTTCAGTGGGGAAGATTTTTGATATTTTTGACGGGGAAGGGCTTACAGAGTCTAACAAATCAAAAAGCTCCGTCCATGGCATGGAACAGACCATCGAAATTGCAAAAAGGGATTTTCAGGGGCTGTGCTATGTGAATCTGGTGGACTTTGACGCACTGTGGGGGCATCGGAGGAATCCAAAAGGGTATGCCCGGGAATTGGAAAGATTTGACGTAAAGCTGGGAGAACTTCTAAAGCTTCTGCAAGAAGACGACCTTCTGCTCATTACGGCAGACCATGGCAATGACCCCACCCATACAGGAACAGACCACACAAGGGAGAAAGTGCCGTTTCTTGCCTGGTCCCCGTCCATGAAAGGGTACGGCAGGCTGAAGGATGCTGGCACATTTGCCGTTGTGGGGGCATCTATTGCCGGCAATTTTGGGGTGGAAATGCCGGAGGGAACCATCGGGAGCTCAATATTGGAACAATTGGTATAAATCATCTGATGGAAGGATAGATTATGATGGATAGAGAAGATATTTTAAAACGTGTGGACCACACGCTGTTATCTCAGGCAGCTGTCTGGGCAGAGATTCGGCAGGTGCTGGATGACGGGATGAGATACAAGACAGCGTCTGCATGCATCCCGGCCTGTTATGTAAAGCAGGCTGCGGACTATGTGCAGGGGAGACTTCCCATCTGTACGGTCATCGGTTTTCCCAATGGATACAGCACTACGGCTGTAAAAGTATATGAGGCCCAGCAGGCGGTATCAGACGGGGCCGAAGAAATTGATATGGTGATTCCCATCGGATATCTCAAAGACAGAAGATACCAGGAGATAGAAGAGGAAATCCGTCAGGTGCACCGGGCGTGCGGCGGGAAGATTTTGAAAGTTATTATTGAGACCTGTCTGCTGACACAGGAAGAGAAAGTAAAAATGTGCGGGATTGTCACACAGGCAGGGGCAGAATATATTAAAACATCCACAGGATTTTCCACAGGAGGCGCGTCATTAGAAGATGTAAAGCTGATGAGGGCCCATGTGGGCAGTCATGTGAAAATAAAGGCTGCGGGGGGCATTTCCTCCTTTGAAGACGCGGAAAAGTTTATACAGCTGGGCGCAGACAGACTGGGGACCAGCAGGCTGGTTAAAATTATGAAGAATGAGCCAGGTGCTGGTGCGGCATTGCGTTAGATTGAAGTGTGAAAGAGAAGAGATAAAAACCTGTATATATTTTCTGAACTATGCTATACTCTTATTGAAAGAACTGTTTTAAAGAAGTAATTCTATGATTAGAGCATGTCTTAAATGTGTAGAATGGTTTGAAATGAAAGAGGAGTATAGGAATTTTAATATGGATATTATAGAGCTGTGGTCTGTGTACAGGCCTAAGTGGTCCGTGCAGACGTATATTTTAATCGCGGTAATCGCAGGTCTCATGTTTTTATTTTTATGGAAACTGTTCACTGTGAAGCAGTGGAAGAAAAGCCGTATGTTTGCGGCGTTTCTCATTGTGTGGTATATGGTATTCGTGTATGGGTCCACGGTATTTACCAGGACGCCTGGGCCGCAGATGCGTTATTGTCTGGAATTGTTTTGGTCTTACCGGTGGGGAATACGGGTATACGGGGATGAGATGATAAAAGAGATTCTTCTCAACTGTATGATGCTGATGCCCCTGGGCGTCTTACTGCCTGCGGTTTTTCCGGCTGCAGGGAGATATGAGAGTATCACTGTTTTTATTGGTTTTCTTGTGTCTTTTTCCATTGAAGTACTTCAGCTTGTCTTGAAATGCGGTTTATTTGAGTTCGATGATATCATCCATAATACGGCAGGCGTGGCGGTTGGGTATTTTATTTATAAACTGGCTGTGTCCATGGGAAGTCTGGAAGCACGGGTTTCAGATATACAAAGGGGTGTGTAGACATGGGATGTTTTGTAAATCCGGATGGAGGGGCTTTTCAGGTGGCCCTTAATTCTGAAATCTATGTGGATAAAACAGGGCTCTTAAGTTATACCAATAAAGTCATGGATACAAAAAATGCCTGGATCTGCAACAGCCGTCCCCGGCGGTTTGGAAAGTCTATCACAGCTGATATGCTGACAGCCTATTATAGTAAAGGCTGTGAATCTGCCCGGATGTTTGAAGGGCGGAAAATCAGCGGGGAGAAAAACTGGCGGGAACATCTGAACCGGTATGATGTAATACACATAGATGTGCAGCGGTGCCGTACCAGTGCAAAGTCGGCGGAAGCGACTGTGTCATATATTGAAAGTAATATACTGAAAGAATTACGTATATATTATCCGGGAGAGATGAAACCAGATATTGGGTCTCTGCCGGAAGCTCTCTCAGAGATTCATACTGTGACAGGAAAAAAATTTATTATTATCATTGACGAATGGGATGTCCTAATCCGCGACGAGGTAAAAAAAGCGGATGTACAGGAACAATACATTAATTTTCTGCGGGGATTATTCAAAGGAACCCAGCCCACCAAATTTCTTCATCTTGCCTATCTGACAGGAATCCTGCCCATCAAGAAAATGAAAACACAATCAGCTCTGAATAATTTTGATGAGTTCACCATGCTGGACGCCAAAGTTCTGGCTCCGTATATTGGATTTACCACAAAAGAGGTAAGGCAGTTATGCGCTCAATATCACAGAGATTTTGAGGAAGTACAGCGCTGGTATGACGGCTATTTTATTTCGGAAGAACATGTATACAATCCCCAGGCAGTTGTGAGTGTTATGATGTGGGGAGAATTTCAGAGTTATTGGTCTATGACAGGTACTTATGAATCTATTCTTCCTTTGATTAACATGGACTTTGATGGGTTGAAAACAGCAGTTATCAATATGATTTCAGGGGGAATGGCGGAAATTGAGGTAAATACTTATCAAAATGATATGGTTACCTTTGAAAATATGAATGATGTGCTGACTCTTTTGATTCATTTGGGGTATCTGGCTTATGATAAAAGCAGGAAAATGGCTTTTATTCCCAACGAAGAAATCCGCAGTGAGTTTGTGACGGCGGTAAAAAAGAAAGAATGGAATGAGCTGGTGGAGCTGCAGATACAGTCTGAAAATCTGCTGAGGGCAACTTTGGATATGGACTGTAAGGCAGTGGCAGAAATTGTGGAAGAAATCCATATGGGATATGCTTCTAACATTCAATATAATGATGAAAATTCTCTCAGCAGTGTAGTAAGTATTGCTTATCTGGGAGCCATGAGGTACTATTTCAAACCTGTCAGAGAACTTCCGACAGGACGGGGGTTTGCAGATCTTGTGTTTTTTCCAAGAAAAGAATATTCAGATATGCCGGCTTTACTGATAGAATTGAAATGGAATCAATCGGCAGATACGGCGGTCGGCCAGATCAAGAAGAAAAAGTATACGAAAGCTTTGGAACATTATTCAGGAGAAATTTTGCTGGTTGGAATCAATTATAGTAAGAAAAAGACCAGTCATCAGTGTGTGATTGAAAAATATAAAATTTAGTCTGGCTGTCTGGTTGAATTATGAATAATAATATGCTATAATACTATTATCTGAAATCGAAATAGAATCATAGGTGATTACATTTTGCATCATCTATGAAAATTGAGGTTAAAGATGTGGGTATGATTTTAGGATACATAAGGAATTGTCTCAAAATGCGCAGGTTATTTTGAGACAATTCCTAAGATATATGCTAAGGCCGCGTCTTTATGACGCGGCTTTTTTCGTCTCAGCAGGAATTTTGTCCCCGATACCACAAAACCTAGAGTGTGTTTGAAAATTCATTCACGCTCCAGGGGACTGCACTACGGCGGATGGGAACTATGCCGCTGGTTATTTTCAGATAGTTTTAAGTAAATGTCAGACAGAGAAAAAGAGGAGACCAGACATGGACACAAGAATTGCGATTATAGGCATTATCGTGGAGGATATTGATTCCACCGGGGTGGTCAACGATATTCTACATGATTACAGCATGTACATCATCGGGCGGATGGGGATTCCCTACAGGGAGCAGGACATTAACGTAATCAGCATTGCTGTGGATGCCCCGTCCGATGTGATCAATACCATGGCGGGAAAATTGGGGAAGGTGCCGGGGGTCAGTGCCAAGGCCATGTATTCCGGCGCTTCCATCCAGAAAGAACAGGGGTGAGCAGGTGTGATTAAGATAGCAGTTTATGGAAAAGGCGGCATTGGAAAGTCTACGATAGTATCCAATCTCTCTGCCTCCCTGGCCCAGCAGGGGATGAAGGTGATGCAGATTGGGTGCGACCCAAAAGCGGATTCCACCATTGCCCTGCGCCACGGCAGACAGCTGCCCACGGTTCTGCATACAGTCCGGGAGAAGAAAGACAACTTTGCACTGGATGAAATTGTGTGCACCGGGTATGCAGGGGTAGTCTGCGTGGAAGCGGGGGGACCCATACCGGGACTGGGCTGTGCAGGACGGGGGATTATGACAGCCCTTGAGAAACTGGAGCAAAAAGGCGCTTATGAGATTTATCAGCCGGATATTATTTTTTATGATGTGCTGGGAGATGTGGTCTGCGGCGGATTCTCTATGCCTATGCGTAAAGGCTATGCAGAACAGGTGTTCATTGTGACTTCCGGCGAAAATATGTCCATCTATGCTGCGGCCAATATCGCTTCTGCCATTGAGAATTTTAAAGGCAGGGGATATGCCGGACTGGGCGGAATCATTCTAAACCACCGGAATGTGAAAGATGAACGGGAAAAGGTGAGAGAGTTGTGCGGCGATTTCCGCACGGATCTTGCAGGAGAACTCAGCTGGAGTGAGACAGTCCAGGAGGCGGAGCCGCTGCATCAAACTGTAATGGAGGCGTTTCCGGACAGCTCTATGGCAGAAGAATACAGAGTACTGGCCCAGGAAGTGCTCAGGCGGTGCGGTAAGCAGACCGGGCAGGAGCCGGATGGGGCAGATACGCCGGGGAGAGGTCAGGAAACAGCAAAAAGCGGAGGGAAGATATGCTGAGGCGTGTGGGACAGGAAGTAAATGAAGAAGGGGTAAAGACTAGATTCCGGGAAGCGTCTTTTCCCATGCCTTTTCAGGAAGGGCTGGAGTACAGTTCCCCGGCCAGAGGGAATTGGAATATTGTCCACACAGGAATGCTGATTCCCCAGTCCCACCAGATTTTTGTCTGCGCCCAGGGATGTCTGCGTGGTGTGGTGCTCACTGCCGCCGAGATGAATGCCCTGGACCGGTACTCTGCAGTGGAAATCCGGGAGGAAAATGTGTTAGACGGCACCATGGAAGAACTGATGATCGAAGGTGTGGCAGATGTGCTGAAAAAGCTGAAATACCGCCCCAGGGCTGTGCTGTTGTTTATCAGCTGCCAGCATTTTTTCCTGGCCTATGACCAGGAGCTGGTGTTTCAGACACTGAGGGAGCGGTTTCCGGATATCCGGTTCGCAGACTGTTACATGATACCTACTTTAAGAAAAAGCGGCCTGACGCCGGATCAGAAAATGCGCATCCAGCTTTACAGTATGCTGGAGCCTATGACGCCGGACCCGAAGAAAGTGAATCTGATCGGGAGCAATCACGCCATCAATAAGACCAGCGAGATTATTTCACTGCTTAGCAGTCATGGATACGAAATTCAGTCGCTGAACAGCTGCCAGACCTTTGATGATTATCTTGCCATGGCAGAAGGGAGCCTTAACCTTCTCTACGAGCCTCTGGCCCTTGCGGCTGGGAAAGACCTGGAGAAAAGACTGGGACAAAAATTTTTGTATCTGCCATTTGTATTTGATTTTCAGCAGATTGAAAAAAACTATCGGATGCTGGCCAAAACACTGGGTATACCGGCACCGGATGACGCACTGCTTCAGGAAAAAGCCAGACAGGAACTGGCCAAAACACGGGAAGTCTTGGGAGATACAGCCATCGCTGTAGATTATACATTTACTTTCCGCATTTTAAGTTTTACCCGGATGCTGCTGGAAAACGGATTCCATGTGACAGAGCTTTACGCAGACGCCTTCCTTCCGGAGGAACAGGAAGACTTCCTGTGGATTCAGGAGCGTTTTCCGGAACTTATGGTTTCTTCCACCAACCGGCCCAAAATGCGTTTTCTGAAACGGGAGCGGCAGGGGAAAACCCTTGCCATAGGCCAGAAAGCAGCCTACTTTACTGGGACGGATTACTTTGTAAACCTGGTGGAAAGCGGCGGTCTGTACGGGTACGACGGCATTGTGCAGATTGCAGAAATGATGCGGGAGGCTTATGAGAAGCCGAAAGACCGAAAGACATTGATTCAGAGGAAAGGATATGGGTGCGAGAGCTGTATATGAAACAGGTAGCAGGATTGATATCCACTTATTCATCAGACGAATTCGGCATCTGCTCCGCCCTTTACGAGCTGGGCGGAATGGTGGTCATGCACGATGCCTCCGGCTGTAATTCTACATACACAACCCACGACGAGCCCCGCTGGTATGACATAGACAGCATGATTTATATTTCCGCCATTTCCGAGATGGAGGCCATCATGGGAGACGATGAAAAACTAATCCGGGACATAACCGAAACGGCACAGGAGCTGAACCCGGCATTTGTGGCTGTTACCGGGGCGCCCATTCCCTATATGATAGGCACCGACCTGCCGGCAATCGCGGCAGTGGTGGAGCAGGAGACGGGGATTCCCTCCTTTGGATTTGCAGCCAACGGCATGCACGACTATCTGTCGGGAATTTCTATGGCGCTGGAGGCTGTGGTAAACCGCTTTTGTATCCGGGCCATCCCGAAAACAGAACGGCTGTCCGTAAACATCATCGGAGCTACGCCGCTGGACTTCTCTTTAAATGGCAGCATTGACTCCATGATTCAGTGGCTGCAAGAACAGGACATGGAGCCGGGAGCCTGTCTTTCAATGGGAACCACCCTGGAGGAAATCAAAAAGGCCGGCCAGGCCCACGTAAACTTGGCAGTCTCTTACGGAGGCCTGGCCGCAGCCAAAACATTAAACAGAATCTTCGGCACTCCATACGTAATCGGAGTGCCTGTGGGAAAAACCTTCGCCGCCCATCTGGCAGACCAGCTCCGTCAGACAGCAGCAGACCAGAAAAACAGAATCGGTTACCAGGAAACCGGCCTCTCCAGCCGGATATCCGGTTCCCAGACTCTGGCAGTCATCGGAGAGAGCATCTATTCAGCATCCCTGGCGGCAGCAATCGGACAGGAAACCGGGATTCCCGTCCACGTGCTGTGCCCCTTGGAAACAGAAAAAGCCCTGCTAAGGGAATGTGACCTTGAAACACCGGAAGAAGACGATTTAATCCAGCACCTGCCTCAGTACACCGGCCTCATAGCCGACCCGCTGTACAGACCGCTGTGGGAAGACAGGGAAAACTTCTATCCACTCCCCCACGAAGCCTTCTCCGGAAGAATCTACGACGCAGTCAATCCAAACTTGATTAACAGGAGATTAAGAAACTGTGTGTAAATAAACCAGACAATCTAAATCCAGACGAACACAACCGTCCAACACCAACGCAGCCGCCCCACAGGAGGAAATACTCCTGACGGCGGAAAAACAATCTAAATCCAGACGAACATAATCGTCTTCAACAAACCAGCCGCCATATGGGAAGGTATGTCCCTGGCAGGCTTTCAAAACGGTTTAGACTGACAGGGACATACCTTCCCATATGGCGGCGTCCGTTCGGAAAGAAAAAAAGGAGGATTTCAAACCCCATGCTAAAACTAGCCATTTACGGAAAAGGCGGAATCGGCAAATCCACCACCACCAGCAACTTAGCCGCCGCTTTCGCTAAATTAGGAAAAAAAGTGATTCAAATCGGCTGTGACCCCAAAGCAGATTCCACCATCAATCTGCTGGGGGGACACCCGGTAATGCCGGTTATGGATTACATGCGGGAATATGACAGGGAACCGGAGAAAATAGAGGAGATCGCCAAAGAAGGCTTCGGAGGCGTCCTGTGCATTGAAACCGGAGGCCCCACACCAGGGCTTGGCTGTGCAGGGAGGGGGATTATCACCACCTTCAGCCTTTTAGAAGACCTGGAACTGTTCGAAATCTGCCAGCCCCATGTGGTTCTCTACGACGTGCTGGGGGATGTAGTCTGCGGCGGTTTCGCAGCCCCCATAAGAGAAGGCTACGCGGACGGCATTTTAATTGTCACTTCCGGGGAAAAAATGGCTCTGTATGCGGCCAACAACATCAACACAGCGGTGAACAACTTCGAAGACAGGGGCTATGCTGACGTCCGGGGGATTATCCTGAACCGCAGAAATGTGGAAAAAGAGCGGGAAAAAGTGGAGGCATTTGCAGAAGAAAACGGTCTGGAGATCATCGCAGATATTCCCAGAAGCCAGGAGATTATCCATTACGAGGACCTGGGAATGACAGTCATTGAGGGAGATGAAAACCTGGCGGTGAGCCAGATCTATCTGGATTTGGCCAGAAACCTTTTGGAGGATGAAAAATAGATGGAAAAAGAAGTTTATTATATCACAGCGGCCCAACTGGCAAAAAGAGGAAAAGACCAGGTTCCGGATGAACTGAAATCTGCGGCCCACTTAATCTACAGCTCCCCGGCCACACTGGCATTCAATTCCCCAGGGGCCCAGGGATTCGGTGTGAAGCGGGCAGGGCTTGCCATCCCCGGCTCGGTGATGCTTTTGGTGGCGCCAGGGTGCTGCGGCCGCAACACCACCATGCTCAGCGAGCTGGGAGGCTACAGCGAACGGTTCTTCTATCTTCTGATGGATGACACAGACATCGTCACCGGCAGGCATCTGAATAAGATTTCCCAGGCTGTGAAAGAGGTAGTGGATTCTCTTGAGGAGACACCTTCAGCCGTGATGATCTGCATCACCTGCGTGGACGCCCTGCTGGGGACAGATATGGAACGGGTCTGCCGGAAGGCTTCTGACTTTACCGGGGTTCCGGTGCTGCCCTGTTACATGTATGCCCTCACAAGGGAAGGCCGGGTGCCGCCCATGACGGCTGTGCGCAAATCCGTCTATGCTCTGCTGGAAAAAAGGGAGAAGAAGGCGTCCACTGTGAATATCCTGGGAGAATTCGCCCCGTTTTTAGACGACACAGAGCTGTATGAAATCTTACATGGGATTGGGATTCAGAAAATCAATGAGATTTCCCGGTGTAAAGATTTTGAAGAATACTTGTCCATGGCGGAGGCAAATTTCAACCTGATTTTGAATCCGGAATGCCGTCTGGCGGCAGAGGATATCAAAAAACGGCTGGACATTCCGGGAATCGAGCTGGCCAGACTGTATCAGATTGATAAAATCCACAACCAGTACCAGCTGCTGGGGGGCGCCCTTGGCGTGAAAATCGATGACCAGAAATATTATGACCAGGCTGCTAAAGCTGTGGAAGCCTTCGGGAAGGCCCATCCAGGAACCACATTTGCCATCGGAGAATGTCTCAATGCAGGTTCCTTTGAGCTGGCTCTGGCCCTGACCCGCTACGGGCATCATGTGTCAGAGATTTACGGCACGGTTTCGGAGGAGAACTTTATCTACATTAAGAAACTTGCCCAGTGCAGCCCGGATACCAGAATTTACACGAATCTGTCTCCCACTATGATGTACTATGACTGTGGGGAGAAACCGGCGGATGTGACCATCGGCATGGATGCCGGATATTACCATCCGGACTGTGTCAACGTTTCGTGGAATCAGGAGCGGCAGCCCTTTGGCTATTCCGGCCTGAGGCATTTGTTCCAGGAACTGTCAGCGGCAATGGAGGGTGTGGCAAAATGAAAGGATTGTTAAAATATTTATCGCCGTTTGCTCCGGATCAGTCAGGCGTCTGTGCTGTGCTGTATGACCTGGGGGGGATTATCGTTATCTGTGACGCAGGGGGATGCACCGGAAATATCTGTGGATTTGACGAGCCCAGATGGTTTGTGAGAAAAAGCGCCATTTTCAGCGCAGGGCTCCGGGATATGGACGCCATTCTGGGACGGGATGACCGTCTGGTGGAAAAATTAAAAGACACGGCCCAGAAGGTGGACGCGTCATTTGCGGCAGTGGTGGGTACTCCGGTGCCTGCGGTGATTGCCACAGATTACAAAGCGTTAAAGCGGATGGCCCAGAAGCGGTGCGGTCTTCCGGTTATCACAGTAGAATGCACGGGAACCCGGCTGTATGATGAGGGGGCGCAGGATGTGTACCTGCAGCTGTTCCAGAATTTTTCCAGGGACACCACAGAAGTGATTCCCGGAAAAATAGGCGTGCTGGGGGTGACGCCCCTGGACACCAGTCTCATAGACGGGGACGTGAAAATCCGGGAAAGTCTTAAGAGGGAAGGATATGAGCAGGTATGCTGTTACGGGACAGGGGGCAGTCTGGATGAGATTAGAGAAGCCGGTTCAGCTGAAAAAAATCTGGTGATCGCACCGGCAGGGCTGAAAGCGGCAGAATATCTGAAACAGCGGTTCGGCACCCCATATGAGTGGGGGTATCCCCTTCTGGAAGAATCCTTCAAAGAGAAACTTCACGGGCTGGCGGGGAAAAAGGTACTGGTGATCCACCAGCAGACAGCGGCCCATGAAATCCGGGAGGAAATCCGCCGTTTTGGGGACGCAGACGTGGCTGCGGCTTCCTGGTTCCTTCAGGTGGAGAGCCTGAAAGAGCCAGGGGATTTCCACCTGGAGACAGAAGGCCAGCTGATCCAGATGGTGGAACAGGGGGACTATGATGTGATTATCGGTGACCGCCTCCTTGGGCGGGCTCTGAGAAAATATCAGGGAGAATTTATCCACATTGCGCATTTTGCAGTTTCGGGGGAGTGCATAGATGGTTCAGGAAAATAAAACATATACGCAGATTGTCCGGGTATACGGAATCGTCCAGGGCGTGGGCTTCCGGCCTTTTGTCAGCCGGATTGCAGACCGGGCGGGGGTAACGGGAAGCGTTGCCAACAAGGGGTCCTATGTGGAAATCTACGTCCGGGGCAGGAAAAGCCAGATGGAAGCGTTTATGGATGATCTGGAGCAGCATCCCCCGGAGCGGTCAGCAGTGTTGAAAATTGATGTGGCAGAATGTGAGGATATTCCTTATCAGAAGTTTGATATTATTGAGAGTGAGAAAGAAGAAGGGGATATTTTCGTATCGCCGGACATTGCCACCTGTCCTAAATGCAGGCAGGAGCTTTACGACCCGTCGGACCGCAGGTATATGCATCCGTTTATCAACTGCACCGCATGCGGGCCCAGGCTCACCATATTGGATTCTATGCCCTATGACCGGGTGCGGACCAGTATGGGGGAATTTCCCATGTGTCCGGAATGTGAGTATGAGTATACCCATGCTCAGACCAGGCGGTACGATGCCCAGCCGGTCTGCTGCAATGACTGTGGGCCCCAGGTATATCTGCTGGAGAAAGACGGCCAAAAAGAACGGGGAAGGGAAGCGCTTACCCTGGTGCGCCAGGCCATTATGGACGGGAAAATCATAGCAGTCAAGGGCATCGGCGGATTCCACCTGTGCTGCGATGCTTCCAATGAAGATGCGGTTCAAAGGCTCCGCAGGCTGAAAACCCGTCCGGCAAAGCCCTTTGCCGTTATGATGAAGAATCTGGAGACAGTGGAGCGGGAATGTGTGGTATCCGGGGAAGCCAAGGAGGTGCTGGACGGCCACCAAAAGCCCATAATTTTATTGAAAAAAAGGGAGAAAACCAGGCTGGCAGCCTCTGTGGCGCCGGATAATCCCAAAGTGGGGGTGATGCTCCCCTATGCTCCGGTGCAGATGCTGCTGTTTGATTACAATGACGGTCTGGAGATGACCACAGACTGCTTTGTGATGACCAGCGGGAATGTGTCCGGCGCACCGATTTGCAGAACGGATGAGGATGCGTTGAAAGAGCTGTCCCATTTCTGTGACATGATACTGTCTCACAACCGGACGATCCGTCTGCGGGCAGATGACTCAGTGATGGATTTTTATCGGGGGAAACCTTATATGATCCGTCGTTCCAGGGGATATGCGCCCCTGCCGTTTATGTTATCTAAGCCTTATAAAGGCCAGGTGATTGCAGTGGGAGGCGAGCTGAAAAATACTTTCTGTATTGGGAGAAACCAGCTGTTTTATCCCTCTCCCTATGTGGGCGATATGGAGGATATCCGGACTGTGGAAGCGCTGAGGGAATCCATTGTCCGCATGGAGACTTTGTTGGAGACAGCCCCCACAGTGGCGGCCTGTGATATGCATCCCCGCTATAATACCACTGTGACAGCCGGCGAGCTGGGCATTCCCGTGCTGCAGATTCAGCATCATTACGCCCATATTGTGTCCTGTATGGCGGAAAATGATTATCTGGACCCTGTAATCGGAGTATCCTTTGACGGGACAGGATACGGAACAGACGGCACCATCTGGGGAGGAGAGATTCTAGAAGCTTGTGTACATTCTTTCAAAAGACTGGGCAGTATTCACCCTTTCCTGCAAATCGGAGGGGACGCATCTGCCAGAGAGGGATGGAGGATTGCTGTTTCCATGATCAATCACATATATCCCAAGCGCGGGGCAGAAATCACAGAAAAGCTGGGGCTGTGTGATGAGACACAGCGCAGACTCTATGAACAGATGGCGGCAAAAAGAATCAACAGTGTGGATTCCACCAGTGCTGGGCGGCTGTTTGACGGGGTAAGCGCTATACTGGGAATCCGCCTGTCTTCCACCTTTGAGGGGGAAGCGGCCACGGTGCTGGAATTTGCCGCTGAGGCTTATGAGGAGGCAGAAGATGCGGCCAGGCTCGAAAGGGATATGGCTGAGATTCTGGAGAAGGATATGAGACTTTCCACTTTGGAGGAGCGGGAGGGGCGGTTTGTGCTCCCCACCCAGTATCTGGTACAATATATAATAGAAGAAAAACTGCAAAATACACCGTCAGAGCGGCTGGCTTATGTATTCCATGGGATTTTGGCCCGGCAGATTCTGGCAGGATGCAGGGAGGCTGCTGCACAGACAGGCTTAAGCACCTGTGCCCTCAGCGGCGGAGTATTCCAGAACCAGCTTCTGCTGAAACTTTGTGAAGAAAAACTTAAAAAAGAGGGATTCCGTGTGCTCAGACACAGCCTGCTTCCGCCCAATGACGGCGGTATCGCGCTGGGGCAGGCCGTTGCGGCTATGGCAAAGATACAAAAGGAATAGGTGTAAAACAGTTGGTGGGGGCTTCTAAAACGTACGAGTTTGGGAAAAAGGAACAAAACGGAGCTCAAAACCGTTTTGAATTCGCTCCTTATTTGTTTCTTTTTCCCAAACTCTGGTTATGGAAGGAACGATTTGTACTTGAATAATATATAGATTATGAAGTTTTAGGAGGATAAGAAAATGTGTGTAGGTTTAGCGGCAAAAGTAGTGGGAATGAAAAATGGTATGGCAGTTGTGGATGCTTCCGGGGCAAAGCGGGAGGTGTCTGCGGAGCTTCTGGAAGACCTGGAGCCAGGGGATTATGTGATGGTCCATGCGGGGATTGCCATTGCCAAGATCACCGATGAAGATAACGTTACAGAGATGTGAAAAGGGAGACGAAGATGAGCGCAAAAGAAATCATACAGTCATATGACGGGCCGAAGCTGCGGATTATGGAAGTCTGCGGAACCCACACCCATGAGATTTTCCGTCTGGGAATCCGCAGTCTTCTGCCAGAATCCATTGAGTTGATTTCCGGCCCGGGCTGTCCGGTCTGTGTCACACCTGTGGGTTATATTGACGAGGCGGTGATGCTGGCGCTGGAGCACGGAGCAGTGATTTGTACCTTCGGGGATTTGATCCGCGTTCCGGGGACGAAAATGAGTCTGGCGGGAGCCAGAGCCGAAGGAGCCCAGCTGCGGGTGGTGTATTCTCCTTTGGATGCAGTGGAATTTGCAAAGGGAAATCCTGAGAAACAGGTGGTTTTTCTGGCAGTGGGCTTTGAAACCACCACACCGGCGTCTTGTCTGGCGGTGAAAAAGGCAAAGGAGGCCGGGCTGAAGAATTTTTCCCTGCTGGTGGCAAACAAGACTATGCCAAACGCTTACCAGGCGTTAAAAGGCAGTGCGGATGCCTTTCTCTACCCAGGGCATGTACACGCAATTATAGGCAACAGCCTGTGTGAGAAACTGGCCCAAGATGATGGGATTTCCGGGGTGGTCACAGGATTTACTGCGAAAGAACTGCTGGAGGCTCTGGCAGTGGTGGTGGAAAAATCGAAAGAGGGAAAACCGTTTTTTCAGAATTGTTACCTCAGGGTGGTGAGAGAGGAAGGAAATCCAGCCGCCCAGAAAGTAATCGCAGAAGTGATGGAGAGCTGTGACTCCGAGTGGAGAGGGCTGGGTGTGATACCGGGTTCCGGACAGCGGCTGAGAGAAGAATATAAAAATTACGATGCCCGGATTAAATTCCGTCTCCCAAAAGTGGAGGGGAGAAGTAATCCAGCATGCCGTTGTGGGGAAGTGCTCCAGGGAAAATGCAGGCCGTCTGACTGTAAAGTATTTGGAAAAGGCTGTACCCCCCAGCATCCCATTGGGGCATGTATGGTGTCAAACGAAGGGGCATGTTCGGCATATTACCAGTACGGCGGAAACATTCAGGAGGGAATGTGATATGGGGAAAGTAGTAACACTGGCCCACGGGGCAGGGGGAAAACAGACTGCGGAATTAATCGATCAGGTATTTAAGGCCCATTTTTCCAACCCGGAATTTACGGCGGACGATGCGGCTGTTCTGGATGTGGGCGACGGGAAAATTGCCATGAGCACCGATGGATTTATAGTCTCTCCCTATGAGTTCAATGGGGGAAATATTGGGAAGCTGAGTATCTGCGGCACGGTGAATGACCTGGCATGTATGGGGGCAAAACCTCTCTATCTCACCTGCTCGTTTGTTATTGAGGAGGGTTTCCCATTGGAGAAACTGGAAGAAATTGCTTCCTATATGGAAGAAACAGCGGCAGAGGCCGGTGTGAAAATTGTGGCCGGAGATACAAAAGTAGCGGGAAAAGGTCAGGTAGATCGTATCTTTATCACCACCACAGGGGTGGGAAAACTGCAGGAAGGGGTTCACACCTCAGGGGCGTTTGCCAAACCGGGTGATGCGGTGATTGTCACCGGAGACATTGGGCGCCACGGATGTACCATTTTACTGGCCAGGGAAGATCTGGGCATTGACGCAGATGTAAAAAGCGACTGTGCGCCCCTGTGGGGGACAGTGGAGTCCATGATAAAGACCACCAAAGATATTCATGTTATCCGGGATGCCACAAGGGGAGGCGTGGGTACTGTACTCTATGAAATTGCTGAGGAGAGCCATGTGGGAATCCGGCTGGATGCAGAGAAGATTCCTGTGGAAGGTGCTGTGCAGGGGGTGTGCAGCATGCTGGGCCTTGACCCTCTGTATCTGGCCAATGAGGGAACTTTGGTGGTATTTGCCCCGCAAAAAGAAGCAGCAGCGCTGGTGGAGACACTGCAAAAAGGAAAGTATTCTAAAAATGCAGCAGTTATTGGGGAAGTGACAGACGCCATGCCGGGAAAAGTAACGTTGAAGACAGAAATCGGTTCAGAGACGCTTCTTCCTTTACCAGGAGGAGAATTGCTGCCGAGGATTTGCTGATGGTAATGGATAATTGTGAAATACGAAACTCTGATTATGTGAAAGTTTCTTAATTATCTGGATTTAAGAGGAGTGTATGAGAGAATTTAAAAAGTATTTGGTTTTGGTGGTTTTATTAGGAGTGTGGCTTTTGACGGTGAAGCCGGTCTGGGCGTCGGTATCTGGGCAAAAGCCGGATGTTCCCCGTCTGAATACTGAGGAAATGACCCTTGCCGTGGGAAAGAGCAAGGTGCTGGCTGTGGCCCCGGCAGAGGACGGCAGTGTTTTGTGGAGCAGTTCTGACAAAAAAATTGCATCGGTGACGTCTGCTGGAAAAGTCACCGGGGTCAGCGGCGGCAGGGCGGTGATCACAGCCAGTGTCAATGACCTGAATCTGAAATGCCAGGTGACTGTGAAATCTCTGGGCATAAAGGAAGGGCAGCTGTCTATGAACAAAGGCGGTTCTTATAAGCTGTCATTGGAGAAAAAATATATAACCGGAAATGTCACCTGGAAAAGCACGGACAGGAAGATTGCGGGAGTTACTGGCAAGGGAAAGGTGATGGCGAGAAAATACGGGACCGTTACCATTACGGCAAAGGCGGATGGATGTACGGCTTCCTGTAAGGTGCGGGTAGTCAAGGCCAGCCTCAGCGAATCCCAGGTTTTCATTGGGAGAGGGCAGACGAAAAAGCTGAGTATTACCGGGACTTCTAAGAAGGCGAAATGGTCCAGCAATGCGCCGGAGACTGCCTCTGTCAACAGCAATGGTACCATCAGGGCAAAAAAGGAAGGAAATGCAGTGATTACTGCCAAAATCGGAAATATCCTTCTGACCTGTAAGGTGACTGTAACCCGCTCCATCTGGAACCATCTGATGAACCAGTACCGGGACGATGGGAAGGTAAAACAGCTTCTGTTTGTGAAATATACTGGCGGCACCAAGGCTAAAGTGATGCTGTATCAAAAAGAAAATAAAAAGTGGAAAAAAGTTCTCTCCTGTGCAGGATATGTGGGAAAAAACGGGATTGGGCAGACCGTGGAAGGGGTTCCCATCACCCCCACAGGCACCTATAATCTGACAAAAGCTTTTGGAATTTTGAAAAACCCCGGGGCTAAGCTGCCTTATCTGAAAGTGAATCAGAATCACTACTGGTGCGGAGATGACCGCTATTACAATCAGCTGATTGATATACGGAAAAAGCCCCATGACTGTGCCGGAGAGCACTTGATTGATTATGTGCCCAGTTACTATTATGGGATATTCCTGGATTATAATAAGGAATGTGTGAAAGGAAAAGGTTCCGCTATTTTCCTCCACTGTAAAGGAGTTTTTAATTATACGGAAGGGTGTATTTCGGTCAGTAAACAGAAAATGATTCAGATTTTGCAAAACGTGGAAAAGGGTGCGAAGATTTGTATTTATGCCAAATAAAGAAAGAGGCGCAGGATTTGTCCATTTAGAGATTGACAATGCCCAAAACCCATGGTAGGATATCCTTATTGATTGGTTTTATGTTTTATCATAGTAAATTGATAAATCAGTACAACCACACCATAGAAAATATGTTTTAGAAAGTGGAGGAAGAAGGATCATGAAAAAGGCACTGGCATTGGCCGTGGCGGGCATGATGGTGTTTGGCCTGACTGCCTGCGGGGGAGATTCTAAGAAAGAAGCAGAGCCCACAACAGCACCGGCTGAGACACAGGAGGCGGAGGATACAGAAAGCACAGATGAAGCGGCGGATACCGCAGACGGAGAAAGGACAACCCTGACGGTGGGCTTTGACGCAGAGTTTCCTCCGTATGGATATATGGATGAGGACGGCGAGTATGTGGGATTCGACCTGGATTTGGCTGCAGAGGTCTGCAAGCGCCAGGGGTGGGAACTGGTGAAGCAGCCCATTAACTGGGATACTAAGGATATGGAATTATCTTCCGGGTCCATCGACTGTATTTGGAATGGTTTTACTATGAACGGACGGGAAGATGAATACACATGGTCTGTACCTTATGTGGACAACAGCCAGGTATTTGTAGTCGCTGAGGATTCCGGAATTTCCACAAAGGCCGACCTGGCCGGAAAGACTGTGGGTGTGCAGGCAGATTCCTCTGCGCTGGCGGCATTAGAAGACGAGGAGAGCCAGGAGAATCTGGACCTGGCAGCTTCATTTGCGGCGCTGAACCAGTTTGCAGATTATAATACGGCGTTTATGGAACTGGAGGCAGGTTCTATTGATGCATTGGCCATGGATATCGGTGTGGCCAATTATCAGATCAGCCAGAGAGAAGGATACACCATTCTGACCGGGGATAATGACCAGGAATACCTGGCAACCGAGCAGTATGCCATCGGCTTTTTGAAAGGAAACGATGAGCTGAAGGATCTGGTGGAAAGTACCTTGATGCAGATGGTGGACGACGGCACATTCATGGAAATAGCTGAGAAGTATGCAGATTATGGTCTGACAGACGCTGTCTGCCTGGGAAAATAAGAGATAGGAAAGAGTCTCAATGAAACTGAGAAAGGGATGGAAAAATCCGTCCCTTTTTCAGTTTTGTGGTTTAGAGCGTGTCTGAGCTTTTTTTATGCAAATATTCGAGAAGGGATAGGAAGTGTAGTATGAATACGACAACAATGCTGCAGCTTTTAGGCAGCGGAATGGTGAAAACCGTATCTATTTTTCTTCTGACGCTGCTGTTTTCTCTGCCGCTGGGACTGATTTTTTCTTTTGGAAGAATGTCAGGCAGAGGGCCGGTCAGGGGAATTGCCAAGTTTTATATTTCTGTCATGCGCGGGACGCCGCTGATGCTCCAGATGATTGTGGTATATTTTGCGCCTTACTATGTGTTCGGCATGAGAATTCCGCCGGGATACCGGTTTGTGGCGGTGATTTTGTCCTTTGTGCTGAATTATGCCGCTTATTTTGCGGAGATCTACCGGTCCGGCATTGAATCTATGCCAAAGGGGCAGTATGAAGCTGCAGAGGTGCTGGGTTACAGCAAGGCGCAGACTTTTGTAAAAATTATTCTGCCCCAGGTGATTAAACGGATTCTGCCCCCTGTGACCAATGAGATGATTACTTTGGTAAAAGATACGTCTCTGGCCTTTGTCTTGACAGAGGTGGAGATGTTTACTGCTGCGAAGCAGATTGCGGCCAAGGAAACGTCTATTCTGCCATTGATGGCGGCAGGGCTTTTTTACTACATATTTAATCTGCTGGTGGCTTTTATCATGGAGTATGTGGAAAAGCGTTTGAATTATTATAGATAGCAAAAACGCGGGAGGAGATTTTAAGTACAATGAGTGATGGTGCACAAGATAAAGTATTGGAAATCAATCACATGAAAAAAGTTTTTGGTGATCTGGTTGTATTAAAAGATATTTCCCTGTCAGTGAAAAAAGGGGAGGTGGTGTCTGTCATCGGGCCTTCCGGTTCCGGGAAATCCACTCTTTTGCGCTGTGCCACAATGCTGGAGCGGATGGACGCAGGGGATTTGATTTATCTGGGAGAGCCAGCGGCCTGTGAGAAAGACGGAAAGTCTGTCTACGTATCTAAACTGGAGCTGAAACGAATTCGTAAATACTTTGGGCTGGTATTTCAGAATTTTAATTTGTTTCCCCATTATACAGTGCTGAAAAATGTGATTGACGCGCCGGTGAGTGTGGATAAAGTCCCAAAACGGGAAGCGAAGGAACGGGCAGTGGAACTGCTTCGCCAGCTGGGACTGGAAGATAAGATGGACGTGTATCCCTATCAGCTGTCAGGGGGACAGCAGCAGAGGGTATCTATAGCCAGGGCTTTGGCACTGCAGCCCCAGATTTTATTCTTTGATGAACCCACTTCCGCACTGGACCCGGAACTGACCGGGGAGGTGCTGAAGGTAATCCGGGACTTGGCCCGGCAGCACATGACGATGATCATTGTCACCCATGAGATGCAGTTTGCAAGAGAATTGTCCGACCGGATTATTTTTATGGAGCAGGGGGTGATCCAGCAGCAGGGAACGCCGGAAGAAATCTTCACGGCGCCCAATGCCAGGGTGAAGGAATTTATTGGGAAGTTTGCAGGGTGAATTTTTTATAATAGTTCCTTACAAAACTGTAAGACATCTATGAGGATTTGTAAGCCATAGTTAAGGCAGCAGGCCGTCTCCTTTGTTATACTGTACCCAACAAGTGAATGATTAGGAGGAATCAAACATGTCATTGTTGGAAGTAGAACATGTACAGAAGATTTATACCACCCGTTTCGGCGGAAATCAGGTGCAGGCTCTCGCGGATGTGAGTTTTCAGGTGGACGAGGGTGATTATGTGGCCATTATGGGAGAGAGCGGTTCCGGTAAGACTACGCTGCTGAATATTCTGGCTGCATTGGATAAACCCACCAGGGGCAAGGTGCTGCTAAACGGAAAAAGTTTATCGCTGATTAAAGAAAAGGACCTTGCGGCATACCGGAGAAAGAATCTGGGATTTGTCTTTCAGGATTTTAATCTGCTGGATACGTTTAATATTCAAGACAATATTTTTCTGCCGCTGGTGCTGGCCGGGGAGTCTTATCAGACGATGAAAAGCAAGCTGCATCCCCTGGCCCAGCAGCTGAGAATCCACGAAATACTGGGAAAATTTCCTTATGAAGTATCCGGAGGCCAGAAACAGCGGGCGGCAGTGGCGCGGGCGCTGATCACTGGGCCCCAGCTGCTTTTGGCAGATGAGCCCACCGGAGCTTTGGACTCCCGGGCGGCGGGGGATCTGCTGTCTGTGTTCCAGGACATTAACCATAAGGGACAGACTATTTTAATGGTGACTCACAGCGTTATGGCGGCCAGCCGGGCGAAACGTGTTTTATTTATTAAAGATGGGGAAGTGTTCCATCAGATTTACCGTGGGCACAGGAAAAACGAGGAAATGTACACGATGATTTCCGATACCCAGACCATATTGGCGACAGGTGGTGAGCATTATGAATAAAGGACTTTATCTGAACCTGGCGCTGCAGAATCTGAAGAAAAACCGTAAGACCTGTCTTCCCTATCTGCTCACCTGCATCTGTTCCGTGACGATGTTTTATTTTATGAGTTTTCTCGCTCACAATCCAGGAATGGAACAGGTTCCGGAAGGCGGGAATCTGGTGCTCATCCTGAATATGGGCACATGCGTCATCGCCATTTTTTCTTTTATTTTTCTTATATATACCAACAGTTTTCTCACGAAACGCCGGCAAAAGGAGCTGGGGTTATATAATATTCTGGGTATGGAGAAAAGGCATATCGGCTGGGTGCTGATGTGGGAGACACTGATTAATGCTGTATGCAGTCTGACGGGAGGCATTCTGCTGGGGATACTGGGGAGCAAGCTGATCTTTCTGGTACTGCTGAAGCTGCTGTGTCTTCCAGTGCAGCTGGGGTTTTATGTGCCAGTGGAATCTGTCTGCATGACAGGGGCTCTTTTTGCAGTGATTTTTCTTCTGTCCTGTCTCAATAATCTGCGCCAGGTCCACATGGCCAGTCCGGCAGAGCTTCTAAAGGGCAGCAGTGTGGGTGAGAAAGAGCCGAAAACCAGATGGCTGCTGGCGGCAGCGGGGGTAGTATGTCTGGGAGTGGGATACTGGATTGCCGTCACCACCACATCCATCTTGGACGCTCTGGGAA
Organism: uncultured Lachnospiraceae bacterium; assembly: GCA_910588825.1. Taxonomy (GTDB): domain Bacteria; phylum Bacillota; class Clostridia; order Lachnospirales; family Lachnospiraceae; genus MGBC164599. Next base: position 72,322 of record CAJURF010000003.1, on the reverse strand, counting down.
ATTTTTTAATTGCAGTACTGCTGGTGATGGCGGGCACATACTGTCTGTTTATAGCAGTTAGTGTGGCAGTATTGAAATTATTACAGAAATGTAAAAAGTTTTATTACCAGACCAGCCATTTTACAGCGGTATCCGGCATGATCTACCGTATGAAACAAAATGCCGCAGGGCTGGCGAATATCTGCATTTTGTCCACTGGAGTCCTGCTGATGACTGCAACTACAGTGTGTCTGTACATTGGACGGGAGGAGATTCTGAAGGGAAGATATCCAAAAGAAGTGTCCATATCTGCTTATGATATTGATGAAAAACAATGGGCCCGGCTTCAGGAAATAGAAAAGCAGCTGCTGGACGAAGAAAACCTTCAGATGAAGGATCCTGTGAGCTGGAGAACTGCCAATTTTGCAGCAGTGGTTCAGGGAGAACAAATGGACATTGTGTCAGAAGAAATGGGGCAGGTTCTTGCAGAGGAAGACCAGATGGCAGGGGTGGTATTGGTTCCGCTGGAAGATTATAATGCTGCCACGGGAGAAGAACGGAGCCTGGACCCGGATCAGATCCTGTTTTTTGTCAACAAAAAAGGCATGGATGGAAGGAAAAAAGTGTCTTTGGCAGGCAGAGAATGGAAAGTTGCAGAGGAGCTGCCGGAATTATTTGCAGAGAGCAAGGTGTCTGAGCCCATGATTAAAACGTATTACCTGATCATGGACAGCGTGGAGACAGTAAAAAGCATCCAGAGAGAGACAACCAAAGAGGAAATGCTCACATATCAGAAGTCATATAATTTATCCGGCAGTTCAGAAAAGTTTGAGGATGCAGAAAATCAGCTGGGAATCCGGATGAACGGGGCGGTTTCCGATTTGGCTTATGTGTATGTGGATGGCAGACAGCTCAACCGGGCATCTTTTTACAGTCTGTATGGGAGTTTGTTTTTCCTGGGGATTCTCCTGGGGCTGCTGTTTCTGATGGCTACGGCTTTGATTATCTATTATAAACAGATTTCCGAGGGGTACGATGACCGTCAAAAATTTGAAATTATGCAGAAGGTGGGTATGAGCAAGAGAGAAGTGGCCAGAACCATCAGCAGCCAGATCCTTATGGTTTTCTTTCTTCCGCTTCTGACTGCTGTTATGCATATTGGATTTGCCTTTCCTCTGGTGCGGCGGATTATGAAGATGTTTAGCTTGTATAATACTGGGCTGTTTGTGACTTGTACACTGGCTGCAATTGGGTGTTTTGCACTGGTGTATGCAGCTATTTATATTTTGACGGCAAGAATGTATTATAAGATTGTGAATGAATAACTTCAATTACCCAGTCAGGCGGCCCTGTGCATCTTTTATCATTTAATTTGCCAGGGCCGCAGATGACGAAGATATCCGGCTCCACGTAATTGGTATCATTTTCATTTGGGAAATGGTTGCTTTTACATAGATGGCATTTTATAATAGAACCATCTTTTGTTACAAACGCGGTGGAGAACAGATAGGATGAAAAAGCACAGAAAGATGAAATGGAAAAAAGCTATGTTACTCCTCCTGGCCGGTCTGTGTCTGGCAGCAGCAGCGGCTTCCTGCTGGGTGAGTAATGTTTTGATCGATATGGCATTGTGCAGGCCCAAGGAGAGTATCTGGGATAACGATGCCTATGCCAGTGTGGAGGCGGATGTGGAGGCTTCTTATGTGGTGGATGACCAGACCCAGGAAAATATGCTGAAGGCCTATGAGAAAAAAGAAGTCTGGCTGGCTGAAGTGGAGACGGAGCCAGTATCTCTGGTTTCTGAAGATGGATATCAGCTGCAGGCCAGCGTCTATTCCGGCAGTAAGAAACAGCACCGCTGGGCATTGCTTCTTCACGGTTATGGTTATACCGGGAAGAAAGAGGAGATGGAGTACATAGGCGCGGAATATGGAACCAGAGGCTGGTGGGTGCTCTCACCGGATCTGCGTTGCCATGGGGAAAGCCAGGGGGATTTTATAGGTATGGGATGGACGGACCGGCTGGATTTGATACAGTGGATTGAGTATATTCTTTCCCGAGACAGCCAGGCGGAGATCGTTCTGCATGGCCAGTCTATGGGCGGGGCGGCGGCTCTGATGACAGCCGGGGAAGATCTTCCCAAACAGGTGAAAGCAGTGGTATCCGACTGTGCTTATACCAGTGTCTGGGATATTTTCAGCCAGAAGCTGAAAGATTGGTATGGAACCGGGCCGTTTCCCATTTTGTATGAGACAAATATCATATTCCAGCTGCGGGGAGGCTACAGCCTTCTGACTGCTTCGGCACTGGAACAGGTGAAAAAAAGCAGCCTCCCCATCTTGTTTATTCATGGAGAGGCAGACGATTTTGTGCCGTTATCTATGGTCTATGAATTGTATGAACAGGCAGGAGGGCCGAAAGAACTGCTGACAGTTCCCGGGGCAGGCCATGGGCTGTCAAATTATACAGACCCGGATGCTTACTATGGGACTGTTTTTTCTTTTTTACAGCAGTACGGGGGATTCTAAAACAGTTCTTTATAACGGCCAGGCAGTCCGGGGCGGCAGATGACGTTTCAGATAGAAAGCACACAACCCGGTAAAAGTTCCGGTGACAATGCCGCTGATGGCCAGAGCCGGAAGGTAGGCCAGCATGGACGGGAGCTGGGTGATGGCAATGGCAGCAGTGATTTGTCCCAGGTTGTGGAACAGGGCGCCGAATATGCTGATAAAAACCACATATTGATTTCCCAGAAGGCGAAAGAGCAGGGCCATCATCAGAAAGCAGAGAATTCCCCCCGCCAGGCTGTACATCAGGGAAATCATCTGCCCTGCAAAAAAGGAAGACAGAACAATCCGCGCCAACAGCACCAGCAGGGCGTCCCGGGCCTTCGTGTGCATCAAAAGCCACAAGGTGACAATGTTAGAAAGCCCCAGTTTGACGCCAGGCAGCGGTATCGGCGGGGGAATTAGAGATTCCACGGTGAAGATAGTCAGGGCGATGGTGGTGTACAGGGCCAGCAGAGTCATTTTTTTTACATTGGTTTTCTGTGTGTGGTTATCTTGTGGTGGCATCTATGGGGGACTCCTCCTTTGCGTCTTCGATTTGTATGACCAGTTTATGGGGGAGACAGCTGATGGGACAGCCTGTGGACGAAATCATGCCCATCTTTACGCACAGTTTGTCAGGGCAGTCGGCGGCGGTGATGCCGATTTTTCCACCGGCAGTCTGGATGGTGTTATAACCTCCGCTGCTGCTTTTAATCTTTATAGATTCTTCCGATTTATCGGTGAGCGGGATGCGGCGCAGAAGCTGGCCGTCTTGGTAAATCGCTGCTGTTTTCCCCTGGGAAGAAGAACGAGCCTGTATCCATATGGCTGCCGCTGCCGCAAAAAAAACGGCCAGTACGGCCAAAGTCAGGCAGAGTGCTTTTTTATCAGATAGGAAACCTTTCAAAAATTTCATGTCAATCTCCTTTCCTTACAAATATATTGGATGACCGGCCGCCAATTATCTTATCAATGAAAACGGATTTTTGACGATCTGGAGCGTGTTTGAAAATTCAATTATGAGTTAGTTTAGCATAAGTACAGGTAAAAGACAATAGAGCTTTTTTGAGGAGTACGGATTTTTATGAAGAAAAAATTATCAATATTAGTATTTTCCCTGGTAATGGGTGTGATGGCAGGCGGATGTTCAGGAGAATCTGTCCGGGAGCCGGAAGTCTATAATTTAAGCAGCACAGCCATGGGGACGCTGGTCACACAGACTATTTATACCACAGGTGAAAATCCTGCTTCTTCGGTTTTGGAGCTTTTGACACAGACAGAGGATAAGTATCTTTCCTGGAGAGAGGAAGATTCGGATATCGGAAAGGCAAATCTTCAGGCGGGGCAGGGCGCCGCAGCGGTGAACAGCAGAACCATGGAATATCTGGAAGAAACTCTGCAGCTTTCCCGGGACAGTGGAGGTGCCTTTGATCCCACCATGGGACAGCTCACCAGACTGTGGGATGTGGAGGCAGAAAATCCTCAGGTTCCCAGCAGGAAGAAAATCAAACAGTATTTGAAGGAAAGCGGTTATGAGAAGATACATCTCAGTAACGACGGTACGCCTCAGGTGGAGCTGGAAGAAGGAGCTGCCATTGATCTGGGGGCTGTGGGAAAGGGCATTGGCTGTGATGAGGCGGCAGAGTTTCTGCAAAAAGATTCCCAGGTTCAGGGGGCGGTAGTTGCAGTGGGCGGCAGTGTCTTTACCCTGGGCAGCAAGCCGGATCAATCTCCCTGGAAAGTAGCAGTGCGTGACCCACGGGGAGGGCAGGAGGAACTGCTGGGGATACTCAATCTGGAGGGGGAAACATATGTATCCACTTCCGGGGACTACGAAAAGTATTTTATCCAGGAGGAAAGGCGGTATCATCATATCCTGGACCCCTTTACGGGGTATCCGGCAGATGCGGGACTGATTTCAGCAACAGTAGTGGGACGGGACGGGCTTATCAGCGACGGGCTTTCTACTGCCTGTTTCGTCCTGGGAATGGAAAAAGGGGCAGAGCTTTTAGAAAAGTATCATGCGGAAGGGATTTTTGTGGATGAAAAAAAACAGGTATATGTGACAGATGGGCTGATGGAAAACTTTGAATTGTCTGCATCCGGCTATGTTGTGTTTCCGCTTTCGCCGTGATACAATAAAATCTGCTGAAACTTTTACCAGGAGGAATATTTATGGGAATTGTATTAAAGGATATTCAGGCTGTGCTTCCCAGGGACGGGCAGGATATGGTCTGCCAGACCGATATTTACCTGCAGGATGACAGGATTGCGGGAATTGGGGAGGAGCCAAAAGGATTTTGTGAAGAACGGGTGATTGACGGGAAGGGCAGGCTGGTTATTCCCGGACTGATTAACGCCCATACCCATTCTTATATGGCAATTATGCGCAATGTGGCAGACGACTTGACTTTTGAGGACTGGCTGTTCGGGCACATCGAACCCATTGAGGACAAGCTGGAGCCGGAAGACGCGTACTGGGGCGCATGTCTGGCCATTTTAGAGATGATGAAGTCAGGCACCACCTGTTTTTCTGATATGCAGATGCACATCCATCAGACTTCCCGGGCTGTGTCTGAGTCCGGTATGCGGGCAGTGATTTCCCGGGGACTGGTGGGCAGCGGCGGTAATGAGGCGGGGCAGGTGCGCCTGAAGGAAGCCTATGAGGAACAGGAAGCCTGGAAAGACTGTCCCAGGCTTACATTTTTCCTGGGCCCCCATGCTCCCTACAGCTGTGACGAGGATTTTCAGAAGATTGTGGCCCAGGAGGCGGCCAGGAATCATATGGGAGTACACATTCATCTATCGGAGAGTGTGAACGAGGTGGAAAATATCCGGAAACAGTATGGGGTTTCCCCCATTGCTCTTGCCCAGCGTGCAGGTCTGTTTGAGGGGCTGGCGGCTGCGGCCCACTGTGTCCATGTGGATGATGAGGATATGGATATTTTGAGAAAATGCCAGGTGAGCGTGATCACCAATCCGGCCAGCAATATGAAGCTGGGAAATGGATTTGCACCTGTGCCGGATATGCTGGCAAAAGGGATCAATGTATGCATCGGTACAGACGGCGCGGCCAGCAATAATGCCCTGAATATGTTTCATGAGATGAATCTTCTGGCGCTGATTCACAAAGGAAACAGGCAGAAGGCAGACTGTGTCAGCGCCCGGGAAATTTTCCGCATGGCCACCATACAGGGGGCGAAGGCACTGGGGATGGAGAAAGAAACGGGTTCCATCCAAGTGGGGAAAAAGGCAGATCTGGCGGTTTTGAATCTGAACACACCTTCCATGATGCCGGGAAATGACCTGCTGGCAGGGCTGTGCTACTCTGCCAACGGCTCAGAAGTGGAACTGGTGATTATAGATGGTAAGATCACCATGGAGAACGGGAAAGTGCTCACTATGGATGAAGAGCGGGTGTATGCAGAGGTTTCCAGAATATGCCGAAGGCTGAAAATGACGAAAGCGTAAAACAGATAAGCCGGTTTTGGCGGATAGTGAGGAAAACATGCAGGAACAGTGGTGGAAGAAAAGCGTAGTATATCAGATTTACCCCCGGAGTTTTTGTGACAGCAATGGGGACGGAATCGGTGATCTCGACGGGATTGAGTCGAAGCTGTGGTATTTAAAAGAACTGGGGATTGATGTAATCTGGCTGAGTCCTGTTTACCAGTCCCCCAATGACGATATGGGATACGATATCAGTGATTATCAAGCGGTTATGAGTGAATTCGGTACTATGGAATCATTTGACCGTATGCTGGAAAAGGCCCATTCGCTGGGAATTAAAATTATGATGGACCTGGTGGTAAATCACACTTCAGATGAACACCCTTGGTTTGTGGAAAGCCGCAGGTCAAAAGACAATCCATATCGTGATTTTTATATCTGGAGAGACGGAAAAAGCGGGGGAGCGCCCAACAACTGGGGAGCCTGTTTCGGCGGTTCCGCCTGGGAGTATGATGAGAAGACAGAACAGTACTATCTTCATTTGTTTTCTAAAAAACAGCCAGATTTGAACTGGGAGAATGATTCTGTCAGAAAAAAAGTGTTTGAGATGATGCGCTGGTGGTGTGATAAGGGCATTGACGGTTTCCGCATGGATGTGATCAGTCTCATATCGAAGGTTCCGGGGCTTCCGGACGGGCCAGTGGGAAAAAGCGGCTATGGGGATTTCGGTCCCTATTGCGCCAACGGTCCCAGAGTACATGAATTCCTGCAGGAAATGAACCGGGAAGTGTTGTCCAGATATGATCTGATTACGGTGGGAGAATGCTCCGGTGTTACGGTGGAAGAGGCAAAAAAATATGCGTCTTCCTCTGGCCATGAATTGAATATGGTTTTCCAGTTTGAGCATATGGACTTGGACGGCGGGGAGACATTTAAGTGGAACCTGAAGAAAATTAAGCTGTCCCAGCTGAAAGCTGTCATGAGTAAATGGCAGACACAGCTCTACGGGAAGGCATGGAACAGTCTGTATTGGTGTAATCACGACCAGCCCCGGATGCTCTCCCGTATGGGAAATGACAGCCCTGAGTATCGGGAAGTGTCAGCGAAAATGCTGGGTACATGTCTCCATATGCTTCAGGGTACGCCTTATATTTTCCAGGGTGAGGAACTGGGAATGACCAATTATCCCTTTGCCTCACTGGATGAATTCAGGGATATTGAAAGTATCCATGCCTACCAGGAATTTACGGAAAAAGGCATCATTTCCCCGGATGAAATGTTCCAATACATTTGTTATAAAGGGCGTGACAATGCCCGGACCCCCATGCAGTGGGACGACAGCGGGCAGGCCGGGTTTACCACAGGGACTCCCTGGATTGGCGTGAATCCTAACTATAAAGAGATTAATGCCAAAGAGCAGATGGGCAGGCCGGATTCAGTATTTTGCTATTATCAGAAATTAATTGCCCTGCGCAGGCAGTATGATATTATTGTGTACGGAGATTATGAGCTGCTGCTTCCGGAGAGTGAGGAGATATACGCTTATATACGTACTTATGGAGAAGAAAAACTTCTCACAGTCTGCAATTTTACCGACCGGGAGGTTGTATTTGAGAGTCCTGATGACTTAAAAGGCAGAAATGGAAGGATGTTGATTTCCAATTATAACCGGGAGGAAAACCAGGATACCATCACACTTGCAGCTTACGAGTGTATGGCTGTTTACTATGGAAATTAGTACATGAAATAAAAAAGGAGAATGTTATGGAAAGTGAAATCAGAGATATTCAGCTGGCAGAGTCCGGAGAGCGGAAGATTCAGTGGGTGAAAAGAAACTGCGACCTTCTGCGGACATTAGAGGAAGAATTTGCACAGACAAAACCCTTTGCAGGGAAGAAGATTGCCCTGTCAGTACATCTGGAAGCAAAGACTGCTTACCTTTGTAAAGTTCTGGCAGCGGGAGGCGCGCAGATGTATATTACCGGAAGCAATCCCCTCTCCACACAGGATGATGTGGCGGCTGCGCTGGTAAAGGCAGGGCTTCAGGTCCATGCCTGGTATGACAGCACCCCGGAGGAATACAATGCCCATATCCGCAGTGTGTTAAAGCCTGGCCCCAACATTATCATTGATGACGGCGGGGACCTGGTTCATATGATGCATACAGAATTTACAGAGCTGATTCCCCAGGTAATCGGAGGCTGCGAGGAGACTACCACGGGAATTATCCGGCTGAAAGCCATGGATGCGGCAGGACAGCTTCAGTTCCCCATGGTAATGGTCAACAATGCAGACTGCAAACATTTGTTTGATAACCGGTATGGCACCGGACAGTCAGTCTGGGACGGAATCAACCGCACCACCAATCTGATTGTGGCAGGGAAGATTGTGGTGGTAGCCGGGTATGGCTGGTGCGGCAAAGGAACAGCCATGCGTGCCAAGGGTCTGGGCGCCAGAGTTATTGTGACAGAGATTGACCCGGTGAAAGCCATTGAGGCGGTTATGGACGGATTCGACGTGATGCCCATGAAAGAGGCCGCGAAAGTGGGAGATTTCTTTATCACTGTCACCGGATGCGAAAAGGTAATCGATGAAGAAGACTTTGCCCAGATGAAAGACGGGGCCATTCTGTGTAATGCAGGACACTTTGACTGTGAGATCGATATGGCCAGACTGCGGGAGATTGCAGTGGACAAGCGTGAGATGCGCAATAACATCATGGGCTACCAGATGGGGAACGGACGCTGGCTGTGCGTATTAGCAGAGGGAAGGCTGGTAAACCTGGCTGCGGGAGACGGACACCCGGCGGAAATAATGGATATGAGTTTTGCTATCCAGGCACTGTCTGCAAAATACCTGGTGGAACATCAGGGACAGCTGAACCAGAGGCTCATTGATGTGCCGGAGGAAGTGGACCGGGATGTGGCCATGCGCAAACTGGATTTCCTTGGCAAATCCATCGATATACTGACACCGGAACAGGAAGCATATTTGAATAGTTCAATTTAGAGGAGGACATTATGAAAATCGGAATTGGAAATGACCACGCAGGCGTGGAGATGAAGCATGAAATCATAGAATTTTTGGAGTCCATGGGCCATCAGGCTGTGAATTACGGCACAGATGAAAAAGCCAGCTGTGACTACCCGGTGTACGGAGAAAAAGTGGCCCGCGCCGTGGCGGCCGGGGAAGTGGATAAGGGAATCTTAATCTGCGGCACCGGTGTGGGCATTTCTCTGGCGGCAAATAAGGTGCACGGCATCCGGGCTGTAGTCTGCAGCGAACCTGCCACCGCCCGTCTGTCCAGACTCCACAACGACGCCAATGTACTTGCATTTGGGGCGCGTATTGTGGGCATGGAACTGGCAAAAATGATTGTGGAAACCTGGCTGAACACAGAATTTGAAGGTGGAAGACATCAGCGCAGGGTAGACTTGATTATGGATGTAGAAAATAGATAAGAATGTACGATTATTATTTGGCACAGTGGCTTCTCTTCTTTTTTATCTACTGCTTTTTTGGCTGGATATGGGAATCCTGTTATGTGTCAGTGAAAAAACGAAAATGGGTAAACCGAGGATTCCTCCACGGGCCGCTGATTCCCATCTACGGATTCGGCGCGGTAACCGTATTGCTGGTGGTGATTCCTGTGCGGGAGCACCTGGTGCTGGTATATTTTCTGGGGATGGCAGCGGCAACGGTGCTGGAGTATGTGACCGGGGCGGCAATGGAAAAACTCTTTAAAGTCCGTTATTGGGATTATTCAGAAAAGCCCATGAATCTCCACGGCTACATCTGTCTGATATCGTCTCTGGCCTGGGGGGCTTTCTCGGTGCTGCTGATTCATGTGATTCATATGCCTGTGGAGCGGCTGGTGCTGGGAATGGAACTGGGAACGGCGGAGATTCTGGCCTTTTTTATCACGGTTATGTTTGCCGCAGATGCCACCCAGTCCTTCAATGAAGCCATGGATTTGCGGGAAATGATTGAAAAACTTACGGAGAGCAGCCAGGAGCTGAGACGAATTCAGAAACGTATGGATGTAATCATTGCTGTCATTGATGCAGATGTGCAGGAAGGCAGGAAAAAGGCTGGAGAACTGTGGAAAAAGGCCGATGAATATTTATCGGTAGAAAAATGGGCTCCGGAATTGTCTGAGACAATCAATGTTTATCTGGAACGGGCAAAAAAGAAATCCGCAGAGACAGCTCAGGGGCTCAAAGAAGAGATTGCCAGATTGAGTGAAGAAATGGGCGGATTCCAGGAAATTCTGAAGGTGCAGCAGGAGAAGGCGGGCATGGTAAAAAGCAGACGGTATGTGCGCTCTCTGCGCATGCTGCACAGAAATCCAGGGGCGGTGTCAAAAATATACAGAGAAGCTCTGGAGGAGATCCGTGGGAAAAGCGGCATTGTCTCCCGTATAAAACGTAAAAACGGCAGAGGAGGTGGAACATGCCAATAAATGAAAAAGAATACAACGGTATTTTGTTCGACCAGTTATCGCTTCTGGAAGATATTGAGGTTGTGGCAGAAAGTGAAAATGCAGAGGAAACTCTTAAACTTCTGCGGCGCAAACGCAGACAGATTGAGCGGAAATTATACCAGCAGCCTCCGTTGGCCTGCAGAGAAACTGAAAAAGGCTGACCGTTCGTAAGGAGAAGGTGCACAGTCCTGTGGAAAACATAAGGGCTCTGCACCTTTTCTCTGTTTTCACACAGAAGAATCACAGAATAAACACATTTTTCTAATATGATAAAATCTGCATATTATATTAGGAGGTATGGAGGATTGATTGAAGTCAGAAATCTGGTGAAAAAATACGGCAGCCATCTGGCTGTGGATCACCTGAGTTTTGTGGTGGAAAAAGGGAAAATCTACGGTTTTCTGGGTCCCAACGGGGCAGGGAAATCCACGACCATGAACATTATGACCGGATATCTGGGCGCGACAGAGGGGGAAGTGATTGTCAACGGCCGAAATATGCTGAAAGAACCGGAAGAAGCCAAGAAATACATCGGCTATCTGCCGGAGATCCCGCCTCTCTACACAGATATGACAGTGAAAGAATACCTGGCATTCGCCGCAGAGCTGAAAAAAGTGAAGCGGGCGGAGATTGGCTCCCAGGTGGACCAGGTGATGGAGCTGGTAAAACTTACAGATGTGCAGAACCGTCTCATCCGCAATCTATCGAAAGGGTACAAACAGCGGGTGGGGCTGGCACAGGCAGTTTTAGGATTTCCCGAGATTATTATACTGGATGAGCCCACGGTGGGCCTGGACCCCATGCAGATTATAGAAATCCGCCAGTTGATCCGGGAATTGGCGAAAGACCATACGGTAATCCTGAGTTCCCATATTCTGGCAGAGGTGCGGGAGGTCTGTGATTATATTATGATCATATCAAGGGGGAAGCTGGTTGCCAGCGATACTCCGGACCACCTGGAACGTCTGATGAAAGGGGAGGAGACACTGGAGCTGGAAGTGAAAGGCTCCCGCCGCCAGGCAGAGGATATATTAAGCCAGATCCCCTATGTGGAAGAAGTAAAATACGAAGAACAGAAAGACAAAATGACCGGCGTGCACATTCAGACAGCAGGCCATCGTGACATCCGTGAGCAGGTGTTTTACGCATTTGCCGAAAGCCATTGTCCCATTTTGCGCATGCAGATGTCAAAGGCAACGCTGGAGGATGTATTCCTTGAATTGACTCAGGACAATGGCGGGGATGTGCAGGAGGTAACAGCCTCTTCAGGGGAAATTTCGGAGAATAAGGAGGACACAGACCATGACGGGGATTTATAAAAGAGAGCTTAGGTCGTATTTCTATTCCATGATCGGCTATGTGTTTATTGCCTTTTTAACGGCTTTTGTTGGGATCTATTTTATGGTGTACAATCTGAACATGGGCTATCCGTATTTTTCTTATGCTCTCTCAGGGGGATTGTTCATCTTATTGATTGCCATTCCTGTTTTGACTATGAAGAGTTTTTCGGAGGAGAGGCGCAGCAAGACTGACCAGCTTCTGCTCACGGCTCCGGTCACATTAGGGCAGATTGTGTGGGGGAAATACCTGGCTATGGTGAGTATTTTCGCCGTTCCCAATTTGATTTTCTGCTTATTCCCTCTGGTGATTAAAGCTTCGGGGAATGCATATTTTAAAGTGGATTACTGCGCGATTCTGGCTTATTTCCTGCTGGGATGTGTCTATATTGCTGTGGGAATGTTTCTGTCGTCTCTCACAGAGAGCCAGATCATAGCGGCGATTAGCACGTTTGGAGTTCTGCTGGTGCTGTATCTGTGGAACGGGCTGATGGATTTCCTGCCTTCCTCTGCAGGCGGCAATCTGGCAGGTGTGCTGCTGCTCTGGACTCTTCTGGCATTTGCGGTGTATCAGATGACGAAAAATTGGATTCTGGGAGCTGTTCTGGAGGTTCTTGGGGCAGCAGCAGGGGCGGCTGTTTACTTTCTGCGTCCGTCCTGGCTGGAAGGCCTGTTGTCAGACGTGATGGGAAAGCTGTCACTTTCCAATGGATTTAACAGTGTGCTGAATAATCATCTTCTGGATTTTGGCAGTCTGTTTCTGGGGATATCTGCCATTGCGCTGTTTGTGTTTTTGACCATACAGATTATTCAGAGAAGACGGTGGAGTTAGGAGGAGCAGGCAGACATGAAAGTAAAATTAAAAGATATATTCCACAGTATGACTTCCAGATACGGGGCGTACAGTCTGGGAGCCATTGCGCTGGTAACAGCCATTGTGATTGTGGCCAATCTGATTGTGGGACAGCTTCCGGAGACAATACGCAATATTGATTTAAGTGACACGAAAATTTATGAAATTTCGGAAACCAGCCGGGAACTGATCAGAGAACTGGAACATCCTGTGTCCATCACTGTCCTGGCGGAAAAAGATAAGGTGGACCAGAGAATCCGTAATTTTGTGGAGAGGTATGCAGGGCTTTCTTCAGACATTTCTCTGGAGTGGATCGACCCTGTTCTGCATCCCTCGGCTCTGACTGAGTATGAGACCCAGGCGGATACTTTGGTTGTGGCCTGCAAAGACACTGACAGGCAGCGGGTGGTTTCATTCGGGGATATTATCACCTATGACCAGATGTCCTATTACACAACAGGTTCCATGCAGGAGACGGCCTTTGACGGGGAAGGACAGCTGACAGCTGCGGTGAATTATGTTACCAGCAGTAGGAGCAAACAGGTGTATTATTCCACAGGCCACGGAGAGACAGAATTTTCATCCTCTGTGCAGGATTTGATGGAAAAGGCCAATTATACTATGGCAGAGTGGAATCTGCTGATGAACCCGCAGATTCCGGATGATTGTGAGCTGTTTCTCATTAATGGCGCGGTGTCAGATGTGACGGAAGATGAACAGCAGGGAATCTTGGATTATCTCCACCAGGGGGGCAGAGTCATGGTTCTTCTGCCGGCAGAAGCCGGGGAAGATACCCCTAATCTGAATGCTGTTTTCCAGGAATACGGTCTGGAAAAAGCCTCCGGCTATATTGCGGATATGGAGCGGAGCTATCAGCAGAATCCTTTTTACATCTTCCCGGCTCTGTCTCTGGGTGAGGAGCTGTCCGGCGGAATGTCCTCAGAGATGGTGCTGTTGATTAATTCTCAGGGATTCAATCAGACAGATCCAAAGAGAGATACCATTACCACAACACCTTTCATGAGTACTTCTTCTTCTGGAGTTCTGGTGGTAGACGAACAGGATGAGCAGCAGGGAACTTATGTGCTGGGTGCGGTGGCAGAGGAGAGCATATCTTCCAATAATGTTTCCGGCAATCAGACAGAAGAAGACGACAAAGAAAAAGAAACAGACGATTCCGGCCAGGATGCAGAAGAACAAAAGAGCAGGCTTACGGTGATGGGTACCAACACCATGATTGATGCCAATGTGACAGATACCTTCACCACGCTGGAGAACCTTACACTGTTTATGAATGCGGTGGGAGCCAATTTTGGAGAAGATACTGCTGTATCCATTGAGCCAAAGAGTCTGGAAGTTGCTTACAATACCGTACAGTATCCGGGGCTGTTCAGCCTGCTGGTGATTTTTGGAATTCCATTAGTGGTTCTGGGTGTGGGCTTCGTAACCTGGATGCGGCGGAGAAAGGCATAGGCGGCAGATATGAAGAAAAGACAGATAGTAATTTTGTCTGTTCTTCTGGCAGTGCTGGCAGCAGGGTATGGAATCCTTGTATTTCAAAATAAGAAAGCCGCAAAGGAAGAACAGGCCGCTCAGGAGAAAAGTGTGATAAAAGTGACAGATCTGGGAGAAATCCAGTCTTTTTCCTACCAGACACTGGAACAGGAAAAACTGCACTTTAAAAAGAAAAAGGATAAATGGATATGTACAGAAGACAAAAAGGCCGATCTGGACCAGACATATCCTGACCGGATAGCCAATACCTTTTCCAGTCTTACAGCATCCAGGAAACTGGAGGATATTGATGCCCTGGAAGATTACGGCCTGAAGAAGCCGGCATATATAGTCACATTAAATGAGGAGGATGGAACAAAGACTACAGTAAAAATCGGGAATCTCACAGGTGAGGAATACTATCTGCAGGTGGAGGGAGAGGAACAGGTGGTTTACACTGTGGCCGCCTCCAGTGCAGAGGCTCTGAACTATAGTCTGGAGGATATGCGGGAGAAGGAGAGTGAAGAAGAATCAGACTCGTAAAAACATGGTCCTTGTGAAGATAACGTTAAGGAATTTCCATAAAGTGTGACATTTGTTTTAAATTTTGCCGATGGGGTTAAATAAGGGGTACATTTGCTGAGAAGTGTGTTATAATAAATCCACTACAGAAACTTATGAGTTCAAACCACCAGTATAAGCTGGTGGTTGTTTCGGTGTATGTGAATGGTTAAGGAGAAGTTCAAAATTCATGAGCGGTAAGAAAGCAACGTCCAAAAAAGAAAAAACTGTGGACAGCAGTGCCAATATCCATGAAACGGTGGAGCTGCCGGCCCAGGAAGTAAAGAAAGCCCTGGCTCAGTTACAGGCAGCAGCCGCGGCAGAAAAAGATAAAAGTGAAAATAAATCAGGAGAAAGTTTCGAAAGTAAGATTGAGCGGGCCATGCAGAAGATTGTATCTGATACATTGGGAGATGAGCCCATTGATCATATCAGTCTGGCGGAAAAAATGCCAAGAGCAAAGACTGCAGGGACTGTTAAGGTGGCCCGGGCAAAAGGCATACGATTGGACGAAACTTATGTTAACCATGAGCAGCAGGAGGAAACATCTGGAAAGTCTGAAAAAAGGGCACAGGAGCAGGAACCTGAAAAAGCCCTCGAAAGCAGCAGGCAGGCACAGGAGCAGCCAGTAAAAGAAGAAGCTAAAAAGGGGCAGGAGAAAGAAAAAGTGCCGGAAGAACCCCGGAGGCGGACAGCAGATGACAACGGCAGAGGGCAGAATGGGAAGAAACCCAAACAGCGGAAACGCCGTTCGGAGTACCTGAATATAGAAGTTCCGCCGGAGAGAAAGAGCAGGAAGGGACTGGCAGCGGCGGCTATTGTAATCGGTGTTCTGCTGGCAGGCACGGTAGGTGTGTATGCCGGTGTGGGAAACTATTATCAGGATAAATTTCTGCCAGGGACAAATATCAACCACATTGACTGTTCCGGTATGACGGCGGAAGAGGCTGAGGAGAAAATCCGCAGAAGAGTGGAAGATTATTCCCTGACTGTGTATGCCAGAGAGGCGGAGCCTCAGGTGATCACAGCAGAGTCCATTGAGTATAAATATCAGCCCTATGACGGTGTGGAGAAAGTAATGGCTCAGCAAAAACCCATGAACTGGGTGAATTCCTTCTTCTCCGAGCGGAGTTATACAGTGGGGGAGAGTATTTCTTACAACAGGGAGAAGGTCCGGGAGCAGATGAATCAATTAGACTTTATGCAGCCGGACAGACAGACAGCCCCAGTGGATGCGCACCTGGAATACCAGGAAAATCAGTTTGTAATCGTACCAGAGACGGTGGGAACTGCAGTAGACGCAGAGAAGACACTGGAAATCCTATGCAGATGCGTGGAGGAAAGTTTATCAAGTGTGGATCTGGAGAAAGAAGATGTGTACCAGACAGCAGCTGTGCTGAAGGATAATGAACAGCTGGTACAGGAACTGGAGCATTTAAACAGCTACGCGAAGGCCAGTATCACCTATACATTTGGGGATCAGACGGAGGTTTTAAACGGCGATGTGATCCGCAATTGGATTACTGCCGGAGAGGGAGCTGGTACAGAGATTGACGAATCCGTGCTGGAAGGAAATGTGTATGCTTATGTGGCAGATCTGGCAGCACGCCATGATACATTAGGCGCCAGCAGGCCGTTTACCACCACATCAGGCCGTACGATCAATGTGGCTGGGGGAAATTACGGATGGCAGATTGACCAGTATGCGGAGGCGGTACAGCTGCTGGAAGAAATCAGAAGCGGGCAGGTTGTGTCCAGGGAACCCAATTATGTGAGTACTGCTCTGCAGGCGGGCCCTGATGATATCGGCAAAACTTATATCGAAGTGGACTTGACCAGCCAGCATATGTATTATTACAGAGAAGGAATGTTAATCTTTGAATCTGAGATTGTGTCCGGGAAACCCACTCCCGATAAGGCCACGCCCACAGGGGTATGTCATTTGTATTATAAGAAATTGGATGAGATTTTGAGAGGGGAAAAACAGGAAAACGGAGAATACGAGTATGAGACTCCGGTGCAGTACTGGATGCCCTTTAACGGCGGGGTTGGATTCCACGACGCCAACTGGCAGGCCAGCTTTGGGGGGGATGTCTATACGTATAATGGTTCCCATGGCTGTATTAACCTTCCTGTGAGCAAGGCGGCAGAGCTGTATGAGATTATTGATACAGAGACACCTATTGTGGTGTTTAATTGATTGTAAAAATCTGCAGGAATGGAAAGGTTTCATTCCTGCAGATTTTTTATTCAAAAAATACCAGCCAGGTCTGAGAACTGGGAAATGGTATAGTCTGGTCCATCTGTCTGCCCATAGCCATAGGCGGCGTGCACAAAGGGAATGCCCGCTTGCCTGGAAGCCTGGAAGTCTCCAGCGGTATCCCCCACATATACAGGGGATTTCAAATCAAAGCGGCGGATGATTTCCAGAATATTTTCTCCCTTGGGCTTTCCCGTGTCCCCCGGGCAAAGGTGTCCCTGGAAATAGCGTGAAAAACCGGTGCATTTTAAGAATACCTCAATATATCCAGCCTGGCAGTTGCTCACAATAAATAACCGGTATTTCTCAGATAAAATCTGTAAGGTACTCTCCAGATGAGGATAAATGGGCGGCTGGGGTGTCTCCAAGAGTACCCTGTGTTCTTCTTCACAGCACAAATCAATCAACTCCATTTGACGTGCCGTTGTCTCTCTGGGAAACAGGCTGGCAGCAATATCCGGCAGCAGTCTGCCGAACAGGCCGCGCAGCTGGGGGGCGGTGATGGTCATCTGGGGGTCGTACAGACGGCGGACTGCTTTCGTCCAGGCATCAGCCACAATTTCCGTGGAATCCCAGAGTGTGCCGTCTACATCAAATATGATACTGTCCATGTCTAAATTCTCCTTTGTTTTCTGAATTTCATTTTAAATGAAGCACAGGGGAAAAGCAACTGTTGATTTTCTGTGAAACACGTACTAAAATAAGGATGATACTGTTCACTGTGTGGCTGGTATCATAAGAAACAGTGGAAAAAGCGAGGATAAAAAATTGAGTCTGTTACAGGAAGTGGAGAAACCGCTGCTGGACTGGTACGATGAGAATAAACGCTCTCTGCCCTGGCGGGAAAATAAAAACCCCTATGAGATCTGGGTGTCAGAGATCATGTGCCAGCAGACCCGGGTGGAGGCGGTGAAGCCTTATTTTGCAAGATTTTTATCGGAACTGCCCACAGTGGAGGCGCTGGCGCAGTGCCCTCAGGAGAAGCTGATGAAATTGTGGGAGGGGCTGGGCTATTACAACCGGGTGCGCAATATGCAGAAAGCTGCCAGGCAGGTGATGGAGCATTACCAGGGGCTTCTTCCGGCAGACTATGAGGCGCTGAGAGGACTTGCGGGAATTGGAAATTATACAGCGGGTGCTATTGCCTCTATTGCTTATGGGATTCCGGTGCCGGCAGTGGATGGAAATGTACTGCGGGTGGTGTCCCGTGTGACAGAGAGCAGGGAAGATATTGCAAAACAGTCTGTGAGGCGCCGTATAGAACAGGAAATTCAGGAGATGATACCAAAAGAACGTCCGGGAGATTATAACCAGGCCCTTATGGAGCTGGGAGCGCTGGTGTGTATCCCCAACGGACAGGCGAAATGTTCCCAGTGCCCGCTGAAAGAGATCTGTCTGGCAGGGCTTCATGGGACAGTGGATAGCCTTCCCATAAAATCTACAGGTAAATCCCGCAGAATTGAGGAGCGTACAGTTCTGGTTATTCAGGATGGCAGCCGTGCGGCCATTAGGAAACGTCCATCCAGAGGGCTTTTGGCGGGATTATATGAACTTCCCAACGTATTGACACACCTGACGGAAGATGAGGCGCTGAAGTGGGTACAGTCCCAAAAACTGGTGCCGCTTTATATCCGATCCCTGGGGGAAGCGAGACATATTTTTTCTCATGTGGAATGGCGGATGCTGGGGTATCAGATACGGATACAACAGCTGGAAGATGGGCATCAGGGGAAAATGATATTTGCAGAACAGGAAGAAATCCGGAGAACATATGCGATACCTTCGGCATTTGACGCTTTTGCCGGATTTGTAAAGGGGGATGATCATGGAGACGATTACAGGAGGAAGCTATGAAAATATTGAGTATTACGGTGCCCTGCTATAATTCACAGGAATATATGAAAAAATGTGTAGACTCGCTGTTAGCAGGAGGGGAAGATGTGGAAATCCTCATTGTGGATGACGGTTCTACAGACAATACAGGGGCAATCGCCGATGCCTACGCCAGAGAATATCCCAATATTGTCCGGACAATCCATCAGGAAAACGGAGGGCACGGAAAGGCGGTGAATACCGGGCTTGCTAATGCACAGGGACTCTATTTTAAGGTGGTGGACAGCGACGACTGGTTGAACCCGGAAGCGTATCAGATGGTGTTAAACACCCTGGAAGAATTAATCCGCGGCCCGCAGACGCTGGATATGCTCATCAGCAATTTTGTCTATGATAAGAAGGGTGCGGCCCACAAAAAGGTTATGCAGTACAGGAAATGTTTTCCCCAGAATGAAATCTTCGGCTGGAATCAGGTGAGACATATGCGCACTGGAAAGTATATACTGATGCATTCAGTAATCTACAGGACAGAATTGTTAAAAGCATGCGGCCTGCAGCTGCCGGAGCATACGTTTTATGTGGATAATCTGTTTGTGTTCGAACCCCTGCCCTATGTGTCCACCCTTTATTATCTGGATGTGAATTTTTATCGGTATTTTATTGGGAGAGAAGACCAGTCGGTTCATGAGTCAGTGATGATTCAGCGCATTGACCAGCAGATTAGGGTAAATAAGCGGATGATCGATGTGATGGCAAATACTCCGGTGAAATCCAGACAGCTGAGAAAATATATGGAGCGGTATCTCACAATCATAACAGCAGTATCCAGTGTGATGCTGATACGCTCCAAGAAAGAAGAAAACCTTGAGAAAAAGGCAGAGCTGTGGAAATATTTGAAAGATACAGATAAAAGCCTCTACAAGAACGTGCGCCATGGAATTGTGGGAGGCGCAGTAAATCTGCCGGGAAAAGGGGGAAGAAGCATGTCCACAACCCTTTATAAAATCTATCAGAAGTTTTACGGATTTAATTGACTCAAGTATTTTTTAACAGTCCCAGGCAGCGGCAGTAAATCAGCCGCGCCTGGGACTGTTATCTTTTACTTATAAGAAAATCTTGCAGGCACCTGCCGGGCGTATTTTCTGGCCGGGTACTGATAAAAGAACAGATACCCCATACCTGCCATGGCAGAGCCCAGGATAACGTCCACAACGGAATGCTGTTTCAGGAGCATTGTTGACAGAATGATGGTGATTACAAGAAACAGAGTTCCTGCTTTTACCCAGGTATGCTTTCTTAGAGCCTGACACTGGGAAACCGCCATATAGGCAGCCAGAGAGTTGAATACATGGATGCTGGGCAGTATGTTGGTGCAGGTGTCTGTTGAGTAGAGTATTTTCACCAGGTCCACACAAAAATTATCCCGGGCGAAAACTTCCGGCCGCAGCTGGTGGCCGTTGGGGTAAAGGTAAGAGACTGCCAGAAACACAGTCATGCCCATACACAAATTTTTGATATATTGATAGTATTCCTGCTTATCCGGGTTGAAAAAGATAAAATAAACCACAGTGGAAAACAGAAACGGAAACCATAATAGGTAAGGGATAATAAAATATTCGCAAAACGGAATATAATCATCCAGAACGGCATGGACAATATGGTAGTTATGCTGAATATGGTTTTCCAAATACCGGAAGCCGGCCATGTAGAAAATACCATATATGATAATGATGAAACCGTGTTTATACTTCTTGATAAAATTCAATCTGTCCACCTTCTTCTCTGAACGTGTCTTAAAGGCTGCTGCCGTGGTCTGCACTTTCCACGGAAGACAATTTTAAGACGCGCTCCAGACTTTTCAACATGTTCTATAAATAATATATTTTTCAATAGATCATATCATAACACGCATATAGTCTGTTTACAAACAGAATTGTAAACTTTATAATTTATTAAGAAATGACTGTGCATATGACAGTAAATTGTGAGAAGAAAAGGGCAGGTTACCGCTGGATGCCAGAGAGTATTTCATCAATCCATTCGTTGACATCATAGGTGTCGCTGTCAAATAATTTGATGATTACTCCGTAAGGTTCCTGGTCATTGGCGAAGGCGTTGGCTTCGTCTGTGTCCACGTGCATGGACAGGGAAAAATTTTTATGTACCCGGACGATTACATCTGCGTAGATCAAAGCTCTTTCGTAACTTTTGGTCAGGACGAATACGGATTCATTATCTTTTACATGCATTTTATAAGCCTGGGTAGGTGTCATGTGAATGTGCCTTTTTGCAACAATGACTCCCTGGCTGATATCAATGGTACTATTTGGGCCGGAGAGCGTACAGCCCGGCGTGCCATCAATATCCCCCGATTGGCGGATGACGGCAGGAATCCCCAGCTTTCTGGCATCTGTAAGGGAAATTTCCACCTGTGTCTCTGGGCGCAGCGGCCCCAGCAGGGCTATATTTTCGAATTGTCCTTTAGGGCCGATTACAGTGACCCGTTCTTTTGCCACAAATTGGCCCGGCTGGCTTAACTCTTTTTGAAAGGTAAGTTCAGAACCGGTCCCGAAAAGTTTTTCAAAATCTTCTCTGCAGATATGCATGTGTCTGGCAGAGGTCTCAATTGGAATTTTGATGCTCATATGATTGCAGCCTTTCTGGAGGGTGTGCGGTGACTTTACACGCTGATATTGGTTGATTGAAACAATGGTATATAGTTGCCGGCCATACAGCGGACAGTAAATATTATACTATTGTCTGGTGGAATCGGCAAGAAAGAAAATATATTTATATATTTTTTATTTTTATTTGCTTGTATCAGAGGTGAGAAAATAGTAATATAGCAGTATCAGGGAGTGGGAGGGATTGCAATTGAGGGAAAAATTTTACCGTTTTATGCAAGGCCGGTATGGAAATGACCAGTTTAACCGCTTTTTAATGACGCTTTCTCTGATTGTTCTGGGGCTGTCCGTCATCTGGAAGCCACAGCTGTGTCTGGCCGCTGTCATTTTATTGGGGTGGGCCTATTACCGCATGTTTTCAAGGAAAGTGTATACCCGGGCAGTGGAGAACCAGCGCTATCTGGAGATCAAGGAGAAGGTTTTGATCAGGCTTCGCAGGGAGAAGAGGCAGCTGGAACAGAGGAAAGAGTATCATATTTACAAATGCCCTGGCTGCGGGCAGAAAGTGCGCATTCCCAGGGGAAAGGGAAAGGTGGAGGTGCGCTGTCCAAAGTGCGCGCACACGTTTGTGAAGAAGAGTTAGCCTATGTTTATGGAAATTTTGGAAGTCTATCTGGCTGTGATAAATCTGGCGGCTTTTGGTATGTTTGGGATTGATAAAAGCCGCGCGAAAAGACAGCGCTGGCGTATACCGGAGCGCAGGCTTCTGGCTGCTGCTCTGTTTGGCGGGAGTCTGGGAGCACTGGCAGGCATGTATGTGTTTCGCCATAAGACCAGGCATAAGCTGTTTTCTGTGGGAATTCCGCTGTTGTGTGTATTGCAGGCGGGGGTGGTGATTTTGTATTTTACGAAATATTTGTGATATGTTTTGGAGGAAGAAATGAGATTAGAAAAGTTACAGAAATATATACAGTCTAAGGGCTGGAAGAGCCAGTACACGGAAGAAGACGGGTGTGGAAGCGTTGACTTTGAATATCGGGGTATTCAGTATCATGTATGGGAATTTCCCGATGGGGAAGGGGCAGAGAGCAATGTGAGAGATGGGGGAAGGCAGGAGGAATTTTCAGGGAATTATGAAGATGATATTTTGTCTGTGATAAAAAGCTGGAAATAGGCAGGCATCCTTTTAGCAAAACGGCCGGAGAATCTAAAGCTGTGTGCCGGTATCAGATTATCTGGCCGTTTTGTCAGGGAATTTTGACGGTGATTTTATTTGGTGGTAATTAATGTACTGTATCCGGCGTCTCTCAGCCGCTGTTCCATGGCGATGGCGTTTCCCAGCTGCAGGTAGGCGCCTACCTGCACCTTATAATATCCGTCCTGGTCCAGTAAAAATGCAGGATACCCCTGGTCCAGCAATTCATATAAAAGCTGGTCAGCATATTGTCTGTTCTTAAACGCACCGGCCTGTACCCGGTAATAGGTGGGAGTGGTCACATCTTCTTCTCCCAGTGTTCCCAAAATGGCACTGGCGATGGCCTGGGCGATCTCATCGAATTTTTCGTCGAACATGGCATTGTCCTTTTCATTGTTCAGGAAACCGGCTTCAACCAGCACAGAAGGCATGGTGGTCCTGCGCAGGACCACCAGCCCCGGCCGCTCTTTTACCCCCAGATTCTGGAAGCCCAGTTCGCCTAAAGCACCTGCGATATTTTCTGCCATATCGTATTTAATCCCGGATTTGTCATACACCAGTGTTTCCACACCTGTATACTGGCCTGGTATCGGGCTGGAATTGCGGTGAAAAGACACAAAATAGTCCGCGCCAGACTGATTGGCAATGGTAGCTTTCTGAAAAGGGGTTTGATAAATATCGGTTGTACGGGTGTACTCCACGTCCACTCCACTGTTCTTCAGGATATTTCCCACAGCCAGGGCCAGCCGCAGGGTATCGTCTTTTTCCTGTCTGTCGTTGGAGACAGCGCCCGGGTCTGCGCCGCCATGTCCTGGCAGTTATCAGCGCGGAATAGATATGCTCATTCTTTCCTGGATGTAGCCAGCCAGTATATTAGCAGTCCGTTCAATACCCAGGCGGCTGCTGTTGATGGAAATATCGTAGTTTTGAGAATGCCCCCATTTTTTCAGACAGTAATAATTATGATAATCCTTCCTCTTTTTATTCTGGCGGTTGATTAAGATTTCTGCTTTTTCTCTGGAGATACCCTGCTGGGAAGAAATCCGGTCTATTTTGTATGACAGATCTGCCAGAATAAAAATAGAAATCATGCAGGAATAATCACGCAGTACAGTTTCTGAACAGCGGCCTACAATGACGAACGATTTTCCGTTTTCAGCCATTTTGCGCAGATATTCGAACTGCATATTGGCTGTGTTTTCTTCAGGTGAATTGCTGAAGCCCCGTACTTTTCTTGAGACGGACCGGGGAAGTTCATCGTATTTTTCTAATCGGTTTACGTCTACATTTTTTTCTGTGGCAATCTCTTTTAACAAGTTTTTGTCATAAAAATGCAGTCCGAATCTTTCGGCTAGTTCTTCAGCGATTTCATGGCCGCCGCTTCCATATTCGCGGCCTATGGAAATAATTAATTGTTGTGGCATAAAGCTCCCCCTTTAAAAATACCTTATAAAGATACATATGGTAGAAATCAGCAGTACAAGTAAAGCTGCCGGTGCTGTTTTCCAGCAGTATTCTCCCCAGCCAATAGGATGTCCATGTTTTGCAGCTACAGAAGTACCCACCACATTTGCGGAAGCTCCGATAGGTGTGGCACTTCCGCCGATATCTGTACCCATTGACAATGCCCATGCCAGTACGGACAGACTGGTGTTCTGGCTGACGGACAGGCTTTTGATAATAGGTATCATAGTTGCCGCGAAAGGAATGTTATCTACAAACGCGCTTGCTATGGCAGAGACCCATATAATAATCGCGGTCATTAATTTTACATTTCCTCCGCTGATATTTTCAATAAAACTGGCGGTTGCGGTTAAAATGCCTGTTTCTTCTAATCCGCCCACAACAATAAACAGACCGATAAAAAACAAAAGGGTTTTGTAGTCAACTTTTTTCATCAGGTCAGGAATGTATTTGGCGGATGTCAGTAAAGTGGCCAGCGCAATGACAAGGCCTATAAACGCAACGGTAAGTCCTGTCTGAGCATGAGTGATAAGAAGAAACACAGCGCACAGAAAAATGATGCAGCTTATGATAAATCCCTTTTTATCAGTGACAGCTTCCTTTGGGTCTGGATAATTGGTGACAGGGATTGATTTTCCGGAACTGTCCAGGAGTTCTTTCCGAAAACAAAAGTAAAAATAAATCACTGTAACCACCAGTGAAATGCCTGCAATGAGTCCTGTATTTGTAATAAAATCCCCAAAAGAATATCCCAGGGCGGTTCCAATAATAATATTGGGCGGGTCACCGCACATGGTAGCAGAGCCGCCCAGATTCGCACAGAAAATTTCTGCAAGGATCATGGGCACAGGGTCAAATTTTAACACTTGTGCCAGTTCAACAGTTACCGCGGCGAGAAACAAAATGACGGTAATGCTGTCAATAAACATGGCCAGGATAGCCGACATGACCATAAATGTGATAAATATGGGGATGGTTTTGTAATGGACTAGGTTGGCGATTTGTATACAGAGCCATCTAAAAAAGCCTGCCCTTGCCATTCCTTCTACCATGATCATCATACTTGCGATGAAGATGATAGTGGCCCAGTTAATCCCGCTGGAAGACTCGGCTGTCTCACCTGCATGATACCAGAAGTCCAGAGCGAATATACGGTGGAGGGCAAGGGTCTTTGTAACTGCGGTCATACTCTGCATGCAGGCTCCGAATACAACAGTCAGTGTCAACAGACCACAGGATAATGTTACAATGTGGCGTTCGAATTTTTCCGTGATAATGAGAAAAAACATAACTACGAAAATAACAACCGCCAAAATTTGTGATACCATTTTTCAGTACCTCCTTTGTGTGATTGAGTGCTTCAAGAAGTCGTTGCCTATGGCAATTTTTTGGTTTATTTTAACAAAATGTTTTCTTAAATGCAAGGCTTGCGGCGCAATTGCGCGCCTCCATGTCCGGCATCTAACATAATTTTATATTCTGGCAATTTTATAACTCCTTATGAATGTCTTTTATGCCTTTCTTTTTTATCATATGCATGGTTTGGAAATAGTTGAGTTTAATAAAGCGGAAAAATTTTCTTCTTGCATAAGAATATATGTTTGTATATAATATAGGGAAAAGGAGGCGAACAGATGTTTGGAACGGATTATTTTTCATGTAGACGTCAATAGCGCGTTTTTGTCGTGGGAAGCGGCATATCGGCTCCATCATCTGGGGGCATCTGTGGACCTGCGGCAGATTCCTTCTGCTGTGGCAGGCGATGCCGAATCCAGGCATGGAATTATATTGGCGAAAAGCCATCCCGCGAAAAAATATGGTGTCTGTACAGGGGAGACCATTGGACAGGCAAGAGTGAAATGTCCTCAGCTGTATATGGTGCCGCCCAATTATAGTCTGTATCAGCGGTGTTCTCGTGCATTCCAGGAAATCTTGAAAGAGTATACACCGGATGTGGAGCCTTACAGTATTGATGAGTGTTATATGGATATGACAGAAACACTGCATTTATTTGGAAAACCTTTGGAAACCGCAGATGAAATACGGGGACGGATTGAGCGGGAGCTGGGGTTTACGGTAAACATTGGAGTTGCGTCCAACAAACTTCTGGCGAAAATGGCGTCAGAATTTCGCAAGCCCAATTATACCCATAGTCTGTTTCCATGGGAAATTCAGGAGAAAATGTGGCCGCTGCCTATATCCCAGTTGTTTTTTGTGGGCAGAGCAGCCAGGCGCAAGCTGGAGATGCTGGGAATCAGCACAATTGGAGAACTGGCAGCAGCGGATCCTGCGTTCTTGAAACCGATCCTGCACAAACACGGAGAACAGATATGGAATTTTGCAAATGGACGGGATAGTGCAGAGGTGAGGGCAGAAGCACCTGTCAACAAAGGATTTGGGAATTCTACCACTGTTGCGTTTGATGTGAAAGACAGGGGGACAGCCAGGAAAGTACTTTTGGCACTGGCAGAGACTGTAGGGTCAAGACTGCGCAGCCACAAAGTGAAAGCAGAAGTGATTGCAGTGGGGATTAAAAGCTATGATTTTCATTATTCCAGCCATCAGATGGTTATGCCTAATCCCACCAATATCACATGGGAGCTTTATCAATATGCATGTCAGCTCTTTGACCAGCTGTGGGATAAGAAGACGCCTCTGCGTCATCTGGGAATTCACACTCAGAGGATACGGGATGGGGCTGAACCCCGCCAGATGAATCTGTTTGACAATGGAAACTATGAAAAATTGGAAAAACTGGATAAGACAATTGATGTTATCCGTAGAAAATATGGCATTGACGCCGTGAAACGGGCTGTATTTCTGGAGGGAGCCATTGACCATTTATCTGGAGGGATTTCACGGGAGAAACGGACAGTAGATTATAGCAGACAGAAAATAGAATAGACACGCTCTAGGGGGAGATGTATGTGATGGGAATGGGAATTGGGATTCACGCAGAGCATCCGGATGTGGGAAAGGTACAGGGGTGCCAGGAGCCTGTGGCGTGCGGTGTGTGGTTTACCAGCAATGGGGAACCGCTTCCCAAAATGTTAAAGTTCAAAGGAGAAGACGGGGAAATTTATACCCTGGACCACATACAGATACATTCCAGGGAGAAGAAATATTTTTGTGGAATTCTGGCGGTTGAGTACAGGTGCAGTACTCTGTGGGGAGGGCGTACCTGGGTATTCCGGCTTTTATTTTATCCGGAAGAATGCCGATGGAACATTATATGGGAAACACCTGTGGTTTCAAAAAATATCTGAACGGGATTTTATAGAGTCCTATAAAGGGAAGGATTTGGGATGAATCAAAAGAGCAAAATTATTTTATGGGTAATTAATTTGATGGCCTGTGCTGACCCAGGCATTCTTGCCAGTCTGGCAGGCCGGGAGAATTTTGTGCCTCTTCTTATTTACCGCATAGCAATGCCCCTGGTCTGGGGGGTATTGTGGGTGGTGTTTTCCAGGATGTTTAAAGCCAGCTCCTGGAACAAAGAGACGAAGAAGAAGGCCAGGACGATGATGCTGGTCATGCTGGCTCTCAATGTAATCTCTGTGTCTGCAGCTCTGAGCCACTGGGGAAATCTGGCAGTCTATTCCCTGATTTTGACAGGCATATATCTGGGGAAGATTGTGGAGCGGAAAATATAATTGGAAGGTGGGCATTTTTATGAAAGAAAAATATCAGATAGACACAAAGGCGAATCAGATTTTTTTACAGGAAATTGGCAGTGGGCTGCTGAAGTTTGGACATGGTTTTCCGTCGCCAGGTGGAAGCTCCTGGTATTTGGGAGATGACGGGGCACCCTGGACGAACCGCAGCCGGGAGACATGGATTACCTGCCGTATGGCCCATGTATACAGCATAGGAGTTCTTCTGGGCCATGAAGGCAGCGAGGGGCTGGCAGATGCCGCTTTAAAAGGGCTTGGCAATGAGTTGAAAGATAAAGAGAACGGAGGGTGGTATGCAGGGCTTACGCCGGACAATAAAGTTCTTCCGGGCAAGCAGTGTTACGCTCACGCATTTGTAATTCTGGCTGCGTGTTCTGCTCATCTGGCAGGAAGACCCGGGGCACAGGAACTGCTGGAGGAGGCATTGGAATTGTACGACAGGCGTTTCTGGGATGAGGAGCAGGGGCTTGCCTGTGATACATGGAATACAGAATTTACCATATTGGATGATTACCGGGGAATCAATGCCAACATGCATACAGTGGAGGCTTTTCTGGCCGTTGCAGATGTCATTGGGAAAGAGCAGTACAGGGACAGGGCTGGACGTATTATCCGCCGCGTCCTTAAATGGGCCGGGGAGAATGGGTGGAGGATTCCGGAGCATTTTACAAAAGACTGGGAACCGGATCTGGAAAAGAATATAGAAAAACCCCATGACCCGTTTAAACCATACGGGGCAACGCCGGGGCACGGAATTGAGTGGGCGCGTCTGATTACTCAATGGGCATTGTCCACGTATCGGGAAGATGTTCAGAATGCACAGCCTTATATAGAAGCTGCTGAGAATCTGTTTCACCGGGCAGTTGAGGATGCCTGGAATGCAGACGGAGCACCGGGGATTGTCTATACAACGGACTGGAAGGGAAATCCCTGTGTCCACGACAGAATGCACTGGACGCTGGCTGAGGCAGTCAATACATCTGCAGTGCTTTACCGTGTGACGAAAA
This sequence comes from uncultured Lachnospiraceae bacterium, assembly GCA_910588825.1. Taxonomy (GTDB): domain Bacteria; phylum Bacillota; class Clostridia; order Lachnospirales; family Lachnospiraceae; genus MGBC164599. Next base: position 43,559 of record CAJURF010000003.1, on the reverse strand, counting down.
AGGTATGTTATGCAGAGGCGTATGCAGAGTTTATGGAGTATCTGGACGAAAAAGTTCTCGACCATGTGAATGGCTCCTGGTTTCACCAGCTGGACCGGAATAACCAGCCAATCGGGACTGTGTGGCCGGGTAAATCAGACCTTTACCATGCGCTGCAGTCGGTGCTAATCCCCTACAGCCGGGTGGACTTATCCATTGCCTGTGCAGTACGGGAAAGGTGAATGTTGGTGAGGTGGAAATGTTAAAGATAGAGGGAAAGTCTGTGAGTAAGGGAACTGCTCTTGGTCCTGTAGTGGTGTGGAAACCCCAGGTCCGGCATGTGGAGAAGAAGGCGGCGGATTCTGAGGCAGAAACGGCCAGATTGAAAAAGGCACTGGAGCAGGCTGAGGGACAGATTCAAATGCTCTGCCACAGGGCAGAACAGGAAATGGGAAAATCCAGTGCTTCTATTTTTGAAGCACATTTAATGATATTAAAAGATGAGGAATACCTGGAAACAATTGGCCATACAATCCGCACGGAAAAAGTGAATGCGGAGTATGCAGTGTGGACCGTTGGAGAGAGATTTTCACGGATGTTTGCTGATATGGATGATGATTACATGAAAGCCAGATCCGCAGATATCAGGGATATTTCCAGCCGTCTGGTGGAAAATCTCATGGGCGGGGAAAGCCGGAGGCCGGATTTGACAGAGCCGTCGGTTCTTGTGGCAGAGGATCTAAGCCCCAGTGAGACCATGCAGATGGACAGGGGAAAAGTCCTGGCATTTGTGACTGTACACGGCTCGGCTGCCTCTCATACGGCAATTTTGGCGAGAATGATGGGGATTCCCGCTCTGACAGGAGTGCATGTGAATTTGGAAGGGTTACGTGAGGGAATGACGGCGGTGGTGGATGGAGAATGCGGCCAGGTGATATTTGAGCCGTCAGAAGAAGTGCGTGAACGGGCAGAAGCCAAAATACAGACTGAGAGGGAGAAAAAGCGGCTTCTCCAGAAATTGAAAGGAAAAGAAAGTATCACGCTGGATGGAAAGAGGATTTCTCTGTGTGCCAACATTGCCCATATGAGCCATATGGAGGCGGCATTGGAGAACGATGCAGAAGGGGTTGGGCTGTTCCGCAGTGAATTTTTGTATATGGACAGGCTGGATTTTCCCACAGAGGAAGAACAGTTTCAGGTGTACCGCCAGGCAGTCCAGGCCATGGATGGGAGAAAGGTCATCATCCGGACTTTGGATATGGGTGCCGATAAACAGGCAGATTATTTTAAGCTTGAGAAAGAGGAAAATCCGGCCATGGGTTATCGGGGAATCCGTATCTGTCTGAAACAGACGGATATTTTCAAGACACAGCTGAGAGCACTGCTGCGGGCGGCAGTCTATGGAAATCTTTCTATCATGTATCCTATGATTATCTCAGTGGAAGAAGTAAGAAAGATACAGGAACTTGTGCAGGAAGTACAGAAAGAATTGGAAGATAACCAGATTCCATGCCGGCTCCCTGAGCAGGGGATTATGATAGAGACTCCGGCAGCTGTGATGGTCAGCGATGAACTGGCAGAACTGGTGGATTTTTTCAGTATCGGGACCAATGACCTGACCCAGTATACCCTGGCAGTGGACAGACAGAACGGAAAACTGGAAGATTTTTATCAGCCCCATCACAAGGCAATTTTGAGAATGATTCAGATGGTGGTGGAAAATGCCCATAAACGTGGGATATGGGTGGGAATCTGCGGTGAACTGGCCGCAGATTTGGCGTTGACAGAAGTCTTTCTTAGGATGGGGGTGGATGAATTATCCATGGCGCCATCTATGGTGTTGAAAGTGCGGGAGGTGGTACGGGGACTGAATCTTTCCAGCATATTATAACAACAGCGGCCTTCGCTGACCAGTCATGCAGTTACTTAGACATAACTTATCAACGGAGGCCGAAGATTTACAAAATTACACTGGTGATTATTCTCCCATAACCTGAAAAACAATCTCCCGATGCCGGTCTCTGGTATCACACTCAACCAAGGTCAGATTCTGCCAGGGTCCGATTGTAATGCGGCCATCCACGAATGGGATGGTAATAAACGGCGAGAGAAGTGCAGATTTAATATGGCTGGAGCCGTTGTCATCGTGCCAGGTGTCATGGTGCTTATAATGGATAACACGGCCGTCTTTATCGCGGTAAGGAGAAAAAACGTCCATAGCTTCCTTTAGATCTTTCGTCACCATTCCAGGTTCAAATTCAAGTGTTGTGAGTCCGGCCACACCTCCGGTGGTGAAACCTGTGATAATTCCGGCGCTGATATGATGCTTTTCACAGGCTTCTGTGACTGCCGCCTGGAAATCTTTTGTAACGTCGATCATGCCCATATGGGCTTTTGTGTGGTAATCTTTTGTTTTTGTATAAACTGCCATGAGTGGATACCTCCTTCCTCTGGCAGAAAGCAATTTTCTTTATCTGGTGGTACAGCGGCGCTGCAGTTCATAGTTCATACTGCTCAATGCCTGAAAACGGGCGTTGACAAGTCCCTGAAATATTTTACGCAACATTATGATCACTTCCTATCCATCTGCTCTTAATATCTATCTTAACAGTGACAGGATAACATGATTCAATCAGAAAATCCAGTTATAAAACGACGGTTTTTTTCCAAAAATGCTTTTGGATTTAGTAAAATAATATAAATATCAAAACGAAAATCATACAATATGCACAAATAAGCGCCATATTCGTACGCAGAATCACTTTAACCAGAAGATGATTTCCGATAATTAGCAGGACTGACCCCTGTCACCTTTTTAAAAGCTTTTGAAAAATAGTGATAATCATTAAATCCTGCCATAGATGCCACATCTTTCATCTTTTCATTGGTGTTTTGCAGCAATTCCATGGCATATTTCATCCTCAAGTCTAGAAGATAAGCAGAAAACCCAATCCCCAGTTCCTGTTTAAAAATATAACTTAGGTAAGAAGGATTGAGTCCTGCTGCTGCCGCGGTTTCTGTCAATCCCACCTGTTCCCGGTAATGAGAGTGCAGATAGTGAACTGCCAGCCGCACGCCCTGGCTGGTATTTTCGGGGAGTGCCGATTTTCTGATGGAGATAAGCTGGCCCTGATATTCTTTGCAGATGTCCATAAGCTGTTCGATTTGTACGATCTGGGCGTATTGTTCTGAAGTGCGCTCCACGTGAAGCCGGCTGTCCAGCGATTTCAGCCAGTGAAGAAGCAGCCGGCTGTCTGTATATTGTCTTTTTGCTGCATCTATGACCTTTAGGAATTCTTCTTTTATAAGGGCATACTGCTGATGTTTCAAATAGGACGGTGCGTGATTCAGGAGTGACTCAGCCTCCTGGGGAAGCGTTTTCCCGGCTTCAGGGTATTCTTCATAATATAAGATGCTCTTTTTCACATAAAAGCCGATTTTAATCATTTCTCTTGCCTGTTGGTATGCCTGACGGATTCCTTCGCTGCCAAAACAGATACTGCTCACGCCGATACTGAAAGAATAAATTTCTTTTTCACAGCAGCGAAGACATGCCGTGGCCAGGCTGGTGAGTTTTTGTTTCATCAAACTGCTGCGGCGAAGTTCTGACATATCCGCGAAACAGCAGAAGATCCCCTCTCCCAGATAGATACATTCTGTATATGAGGAATTATCTTTCTGGATTTTTACTTCTTTCGACAGCTTTTGCAGAAAGTCCTGGCTGTATTGTTCTAATTCCATTTCAGAGAGGCTGTTTTTCAATTCTGTCCATTTGGGAATCAATAGATTGATTACAGCGCTGTTTATGTATTTTCCCTGGATACCGGCTTCCTTTCTACGCTGTTCTCTCTCTTCGGGACGAAGGTTTCCCGCTAATAGGCTGTTAAAATAATAATATTTCAGAGAATGCCGGCCCATTTCAATAAGGCGCTGTGTGTGGTTATCTTCTTTGGCCTTTTCCTTTCGGCTTTGCAGTTGTCTGCGGATGGTCAGCAGCATTTCGTATAGGCTGTCTTCATCCAGGGAATGTTTTAGTACGTATTCGTCGGCACCCTGTCTCATGGCTTCTTTTACGTATTCGAAATCATCATGGCAGCTGAGTGCGGCAATATAGACGGTTTTATTTTTTTTACGTATTTTCTGAATGAACTCGATGCCGTTTACCAGGGGCATGGAGATATCTGTGAAAATCACATCCGGTTTCAGCCGGTCCGCAATTTCCAGAGCTTCTTCCCCGTCCCGTGCATCTGCGGTGATTTGATATCCGGCTTTTTCCCATGCATTCAGCTGCTTTAGATAGTTGCGTACCAGAAAATCATCATCTACAATAATAGTCTGAATCATTTCCGTTTCCTCGGGCATATGGATTCAGCCCCCTCTCATTGTGTTTGTTCATGGGGACATCATAGCATAATCTTCAAAAGCGTACAAGATACAGCGGTGCTAAAAAGGCGGCTTTCAAGCGCCCAGAACCAGAGGTGAGCAGATCACATACATGACAATAATCACTGCCACACCTACCCCGGCCCAGAGCTTTCCGGTTTTCCATGGTGTCATATCCATAACTTTTGCATCCGGCATTTCCCATTCAGTTTCACGGGGGCATATCTTAATACAGGCCAGATAAATCAAAGATTCAATGACAAAACACAGGAACACCCAGTATAGGTAATGCCATTTCTGACAAAATGGAATCACTTTGGTAGCACCATAGATTATAATATGTACAGGGACGGTAATTTTCGGTGCAATGGACGGTGCCTTTTTGCTCAGCAGGCCGAACAGTACGGCCAGCAGAATGGGCATGGAGAAGAATCCCCAGCATTCGTTGATAAAGTTCATAATACCTGTGCCAAAGTACATGACAAAAGGTGATATGATGATTGCTACAAGACCGACGATCAGACCAAAATTTTTCCCTACTTTCACGGCTTTTTCCGCATCAGCATCTTTTCCCCAGATGGGCTGCCAGAAATCCAGCGCAAAAATTGTGGATGAGGAATTCAGCACAGAGTTAAAAGAGGACAGGATCGCACCGAACATAACTGCCGCGAAAAATCCCATGATTACTGTGGGCATTACTTCCATCACCAGCAGGGGATATGCCTGGTCGCCGGCGGAACCTACAGAAGTGTCAATGGAACTTTGGGCAGTCAGCAGCTGGTAGGCGATAATCCCCGGGAGAACGATTACAAATACGTCCAGGCATTTGAAGAAGCCTGCCCAGATGGCACCTTTTTGTGCTTCTGCAAGGTTTTTTCCGCCAAGAGAACGCTGGATGATGGACTGGTTAGTAGCCCAGTAAAACATGTTATTTACGAACATGCCCGTAAACAGCAAGGGCCATGGCACATAAGGAGCCACTGATGTGGGGGGAGCCCATGCATTCATTTTTTCCGGTGTGCTGGTCAGCAGGTAGTGCAGACCGGCTCCGAAACTGCCGTCGCCTCCAGCCAGTTTTCCAAGGGCAAGGATGCCCAGGATGGGTACGGCAAAGCCGCCGATGATCAGGCCCACACCGTTGATGGTATCTGAATAGGCCACTGCTTTCAAGCCTCCGAATACAGAGTATGCCATACCGATGATACCAGTAGAAAAACAGACAATCAGAATTGCCCAGAAGTAATTGAGGCCAAAGATCTCCTCCACATTAAAAATTTTCACAAGGGCCACAGAGCCGGAATACAAAATCGTGGGCAGCATGGTAACCACATAGGCAATTAAGAACATGCAGGAGAACATCCGCATAGTAAAGGTATCATAACGCATTTGATAAAATTCCGGGATGGTTGCCACGCCTCCTTTTAAGAAGCGGGGAAGAATCACAAAAGCAAGAACCAGCAGTGCGAAACCGGAGGTGGCCTCCCATGCCATGGTGCTCATGGAGCCGGAAAACGCCTGGCCATTGGTGCCTACCAATTGTTCTGCTGACAGATTGGTCATCATCAAAGAGCCGGCGATTACAATGCCCGGAAGCCCCCGCCCTGCCAGAAAATATCCTTCCTTGGAAGATAAGTCTTCATTTCTTGTTTTGTACCAGGAAAGGATTGCTACAAATACTGTAAATAAGACAAACTCAATTACAGTTAACCACATAATTTGAATCTCCTTTCTGTATTTATAGTTATATTATACAAAAAGGAGCTTTTTGCTGGAGAGGGTATTTTCTTTAGGTTTGACAGTTTTTTATTTTGACAGGATTCGACAGGGTTTATCAAAGTTGTATTATTTTTGGAAATCATTCAGGAATAACCGGCACAAATTATCAGACGCTTAGAATTCGGAACGGGACAGGGGGAGACAGATGACTGCTGTTGTCCCATCTTTACCGCTTTCGTATGTAATTCCTGCGCGGTCACCGTAATATAATCTCAGCCTGTCGCGCACATTGGGAATTCCCACTGCTGTTAATCCTTTTGTCTTGGGAGTCTTGCTGTTGAGCAGGGTATCAATTTGTTCCTGGGTCATGCCTCTTCCGTTGTCTTTTACTTTCAAATATAAGATGTCGTCAGCTGCTTCAGAAATGATCACCAGCCGGCTGTCCCTGGTCTTGATATCAATGCCGTGAAGAAGCGCATTTTCCACCAGTGGCTGCAGTACAAGTCTGGGAATCAGGCACTCTCTTGTCTCAGGGGCAATCTGGTATTGCACATGGAAGTGGCTGCCATATCGGAATTCCTGGAGGCGGATATAGTTTTCCAGGATGTGGATATCTTCTGCCACAGTTAAAAAGGCACCTTTTTTATTGATACATGCCTGGAGCAGTTCAATGAACCCTCCGATTATCTGTCCCAGTTCCTGTTCACCTTTCAGGATGGCAGAACATTTGATTGCGTTTAATGTGTTATACATAAAATGGGGCGTGATCTGGTACTGGAGTGCTTCCAGTTCAGCGTCCTTGCGCTGCTTTTCTTCCCCCAGAAGCTGGTGGATCAGTTCTTCAATCCGGAAGAGCATCTGATTAAAATCGGCTGCCAGGATACCGATCTCGTCTTTTGAGACAATTTCTGCCCGGGTATCCAGGTCACCCTGGGTAACTTTATGCATGGCACAGGTAAGCCGGCCCAGGGGTCTGTAGATGGCGTTGGTAAGATAGAAGGCAGGGAGCAGTGACAAAATCAGAAAAATGATCAGGACTCCGAAAAAATATCTCCGTGTTTCTATCAGATTTTCCAATACAGCTGATTTTTCTGCGATGATAAACAGGCGGCATTGGGAAAATGGGGCTTCATAGAAGCTGTACAAGTTTTCCCTGTCAATTCCGGTCCGCTCTTTTTCTGCCATCCATGGCTGGTATGTTTCTGCTCTGACGTAGAGATTTCCAACGGGGGATTGTTCCAGTGAGGCGATCACTCTGTTTTCCCGATTCAGCAGAACGGCTTCCTTCACCATACCATCATCAATTCCGGCTATGTAATGGTAATACAGGGAATGTGTATCTATATTGGACAAAATGTATCCGATTGTATTTTGGTTTTTGTCTGTGACAGTCTCCACAAAGGAAAGAGTAACAGAATCTTCATGTGCCAGGTCGTCCAGCAGTACTGGGCCTGCATTTTTGTCAGCTGTCTGGATGATTGCTTTGATATCAGCTTCGTCAATGTCTTTTTTGCAGGCAGGGTAATCTTCAGATGCGGCTAAGGCCCGGTATTCTGGGATCAAAAGGTAGATGGAGCTGATGGAAGTATTTTGTCTGCTGAAAATTTTCAACTGTTCAGAACAGTGTTCCAGGATAGCGTCGTCTGGATGTGAGAGGTACGCCTGCAGGTTTGTCCGCAGCTGTGGACTGCAGGAAGCATTGATGTTAATATGATAGATATTCCGCAGCATTTCATCCAGGTTTTCTACAGTTCGTACATTTTTAGAATGAAGTGTACTACTGTAATTTTCCTCAATCATCCGTGCGGATTTGCGGTAAAAGAGGAAGGTTACCGCCAATGATGTAAACAAGGTAATCAGTAAAATGGCAGTGAATACTTTGCTTCGGATACTTTTCATTCCTGAGGGCTCCTGTCTTTATAAGTTTCTATATTTTGTTTAGTCAAAAGTTCTGCATCCAGAATTTGACCGGAATTTTCTACAGTTCCCGTTAAAATCTCATGGATATATTGAATGGTTTCATAACCGATCTCGTATCCGGACTGTGCGATCAGGGCGCTTATGGTTCCGTCACGGACAGCGTCCATGGCATCTTCCTGTATATCGATTGATACGACTTTAACCTGATCTTTTGGGATGCTTTCCGTGATTCCAATTGCCGTCACTGCGCTGGTTGCCATAATCCCCTGTACCAAAGGATATTTTCTGCGGATTTTTCGGACTTTCTTTTCTGTCATGCGCAGATTGCTGTATCCGCTCTCTGTGAAGGCCACACGGATTTTAGGTTCTGTGTCCATGTATGCCAGGAACCCCTCCAGTCTCTGACGGTGGCTCATCTGTTTCAGGCTGCCGCTGACAATTCCCACTTCTCCTTCGTGGTTCATTTCTTCTGCCAGATACTGTGCCAGTTTGCGGCCTGCCTGTTCATTGTCGATTCCTATATAGGGAACTTCCAGTCCGGAAAAACCTGTATCATAAGAGACAATGGGAATCCCTTTTTCCCTGGCCATATCATAGTATTCGGGCTTTTCGTAAGAATCAATGGGGGAGACAGCGATGACATCTACGTTCCTTTTGAGCAGTGTCCGCACCATCTTTACCTGGGCTTCTTCGTTCGTTTCGGAATCGGGGGATAAAAAAATAAGATCCATTTCCAATTCCTCGGCAGCAGCCTCCATACCCCGCTGTACTGTCATCCAGTACTCACTGGTACTTGACTTTGTCACGACTCCCACGGTGTAAGAATCCTTTTTCAGTGTACTGTTTCTGAGCTCTTTAGCTCTGCAGGCTGTTAAGGATAGTACAATGATACAAATCAGCGGCAGCAGCCTGCAGGCTGGAAGTTTTTCTCTGTTTGTCATGATTTTTCCTCGTAAATTTTTAAACGCGCATCAGCATAAAATGAAATTTGCTATTTAAAACCGGATATTCTATAATTGGGAACTGCGAAAAAACGAAATTTCAAACAGTAAACGAGATTATGAGACACATATAAGAGAACTTCACAGCTTTACATTTTATGAAAGATTCAAAACCTACGCTAATTTTCTGATTTTTTCTGAATGTTCTGTGACTATTTTTTTCAGAAGATTGATGTCAGACTGCATGGAATTAATCTTACATGAGGCTTCTTCAAAACGGGAAGCTGCCGGAACGTAATTTTCTGCTGAAAGCTGGATTTTTTTATCGGTTTCTAGAGCGTGTTTGATGTTTTTGATGTCCTTTTTTATGGGAGCCAGTTCTGACTCAAATTTCACATCCAATAATTTAGAGATTTCCGCTAAATCTTCTCCGGTTAATGCCATAATTATCACTTCCTTATCGTAATAGGACGTTCCTGGTGGTATGTAAAGTGTGAAGTTGGATTGAATAATCACATTATACTCGATTCGCATACAATTGTCAAATGGAAAATGCAAATATTTATTTTGCAAATCAAAAAAGAAAAAACTGTTGACATTCACGCTGCGTCATAGTTTAAAGTAATATTGTCAATAGCAGGGAGGAAATACGATATTGGTCTGCTGCTGCCTGCGGATAAAAGCCAGGCGGGATATCGGCTTTATGATGACGAAGCACTGGAGCGTGTCTGAAAAATCATTCCTGCCATCTGCACGCCCCGCTTTGCGTGATATTTGTGCCAAATTCAGGTTACATAGCCCGCTATGCGCCCTTCATCTGGCACAAATCTCCCACCAAGTGTGACGCACATCGGACAAAAAGCATTTTTAAGACACGCTCTAGAGACTTTGCGGCAGAATTTATTGCGCAGGCTGTGGAAACGTTTTATAATTGAGGTAATGAGACAAAACGCTGATTATGAAATGAGCGTCTATGGATTGTCAAGATGCAGGAGAGATTCCGAGAGTACATATAAGAGAGAGGAGGTCACAGGGAACATGGAGTATACTTCTAACTATGAGAGACAATGTGAAGAGTGGAGGAAGACGTTTCTGACAATGGACCAGGAGGATATATGCAGGCGGCTTCCGGAGATTCATTTAACGGAAGAAAAGCTGGAATTGTGGCATTTCGGAAGGTTGTTTACAGTTGACAGGAAGGATGGGAGAATCTGTGTGTCTTCGGACAATAAACCGGTGGATGCCATGCCTAAGATGAATATTTATACACTTTTCTGGCATGCGGCACAGAATGGGGTACATACTGGGAAATGGGTTCCCTATCAGGAATTGAAAGGCGCTTCACCCTTTGAGGCGGCGTTCAAGAAAGGTATTTTACAGCCTATTGCCCTGACATTTTCCGGAAAGGAAGAACTTCTGGAGCGGGCAGTGAAAAGTCTGCGGGGAGAGCGGGTGTCAGCGTCGGGATTTCTTTTAAAAGCATTTGAATGTATTCCGGTACGGTTGAATTTCTGGGATGCAGATGAGGAATTTCCGGCTCAGGCCAACCTGTTATTTGACAGCAGTGCCACGGATTTTAATCATGAGGAGAGCATTGCCACCATTGCAACGGAAGGGATGTATCAGCTGGCGGATGCGGCAGGGCTGCAGCTTACTGGAAGTCCATTTATTCGGTTTTAGCACCGGTGACGGCCCGCCGCAGGCGGAAGAATCCTGCACAGCAGGATTCTTTCATACAGGACTTTCTTAGAAAATAACCTGCAGCGGCAGGCGGGTGATATCCTCAGGTTTGATGCCGAATTTCTCTACGCTGAGTTTGTCGATTTCTTCAGCCAGCACAGCATAGGCGCCGGGATATGTGGAGCCGGGTCCTCCCTGGGTGATACAGGGGATAAAGTATTTGGTTCCGCATTCTTCTACGGCTTTACGTGCTGCCTTTGCGCAGTCTTCACGAGTCCAGCCTTCGAAATCCATAGATTTGTTGTCAATGTCGCCCATGAATGAAATCTGGCCGCCATATTTTTTGATCAGCTCCGGTACGTTGTTGGATTCCATGCAGCCCTGCCAGATATCAATGCCCATTTCAATCATATAGGGAACCAGTGTTGCGGCATAGCTGTCAGCGTGGTGGACAATCAGTTCCACTCCGTGGTCATGATAATACTTATAAATTTCTTTGTAGGAATCCAGGAAAAATTCTGCAAACATATCCGGGCTCATGAAAGTACTCTTTTCACCACCCCAGTCATCGTGGTGCAGAATTGCGTCGGGATGCAGGTTTGAGCAGATTCCTTCAGCCAGTTCCAGCTCCCACTCTGTCAGATATTTGATCAGGTCGTGCATCTCATCCGGGTTGGTGATGTAATACATCAAAGCATTTTGTATTTCACAGAGATGGTGGGTCTGTTCGAAAATACCAGGAGCGATAAAGGATGCTTTATAGCTCTGCGTCCCGTCCACCGCGTCGTACTGTGCTTTGAAATTGTCCCATTCCTCCTGAGAAAATTTCAGAGAGGGGGCATGAACATAATCACGCCAGTGCTCAATGTCTTTGACTACGATTTTTTCCGGGGTATGTACCGGGAATGCGCCAGGTGTTCCCTGAGGGAAAGAATTTGTGACGCCCCAGGCGTTTACCACGTTTTCCTGTCCCGGCGCCAGCAGCGCATTGGAATGCATAATATAAGGGTGGAACATAAGCTGGATAGCCTCATATTGGTTGACGTAACGTTCTGGGTTTCCTCCGCGTATTACTTCCTGCAGATTCTGTTTTGCAGTTAACATAGCAAGTACCTCCTGAATTTTTGTTATAATTATAATAATTTTTCGATAGAAATGTCAAGTTTTTTGGAAGTTTGTACAGAAAAATTCCCGCGTTTCATATCTGGCAGATGATATATTGTGCATAATAGTGAAAACCATATTGCCGTATGCTTAAAAATTATGGTTTACTTTTTATAAAGAGGTGGTTTAGAATAGATAAAGAAATTTTGGAAAATCTTTAGTATATGCTTTCAGGTGGATTTTCCGAGAATAATCTATACTCAAGAGCATACGTATTTGCCAAATGATTTGCTGTTTTGCTTGAAATAGTGAAGACTTGCTGGCAAATCATTTGGCTCGCGGGTATAAGAAACTATAGAAAAATAACTGAATATAGATTGCATATGGAGGGATTGCCAATGACACAGATAAAAGAGAGCGCATTAGAATTGATCGGAAGGACGCCCATGTTGAAACTGAATGGATATACCAGGAAGGCAGGTATCACAAATACTGTGATCCTTGCGAAACTGGAATATCTGAATCCGGCAGGTTCTGTGAAGGACCGGACTGCGCTGGCCATGATTGAGGATGCACAGAGGAAAGGTATTTTAAAAGAGGGAGCCGTTATTATTGAGCCCACCAGTGGGAATACGGGAATCGGCATTGCCTCAGTGGCGGCGGCGAAAGGATGCCGGGCCATTTTCACCATGCCGGATACCATGAGTGTGGAGCGGAGAAATCTTCTGAAAGCCTATGGGGCGGAGATTGTTCTCACAGAAGGGGCAAAAGGGATGAAAGGCGCCATTGCAAAGGCGGAAGAATTGGCGGAGGAAATTCCCGGGGCGGTGATTTTAGGGCAATTTGTGAACCCTGCAAATTCTGCCGTACATAGGGAGTCAACAGGGCCGGAAATATGGGAACAGACAGGGGGCCGCATGGATATCTTTGTGGCATGTGTGGGGACCGGCGGTACAATTACCGGTGTTGGTGAGTATCTTAAAGAAAAAAATCCAAACATCCAGATTGTGGCAGTGGAACCGTCAGGAAGTCCTGTACTCTCCAGGGGAGAAGCCGGCCCCCATAAAATCCAGGGAATCGGGGCAGGGTTCGTCCCGGAAGTGTTGAATACGGATATCTATGATGAGATTATCACCGTCGAGGATGACGATGCATTTGCAGAAGGGAAGGCATTTGCAGTCAGCGAGGGGATTTTAGTGGGGATTTCTTCCGGCGCAGCGCTGAAAGCGGCGTCTGTCCTTGCAGGCAGGCCGGAGAATACAGGTAAAACCATTGTTGCCCTGCTTCCCGATTCGGGTGACCGGTATTTATCGACTCCGTTGTTTAGTGATTGATCTATTTATGCTTTGCCGCACTGGTTTTTATAAATCCGCCAATGTTTTTTCACCGAAAATACATTTCCAGTCTGCATCAAAAGCGTCTACTGCATTGGTGATATGAGGCTGTGTGAGAGCTGCTTCTAAGATGGAGGGGTCCATGGTGGCTGTATGGGCGCCGGCAAGGAAAGCCCGGTCTATCTGTCCGGCATTTTTGAAGCTGGCTGCCAGGATTTCGGTGGGATAGTGATAAAGCTGAATCATCTCTGCCAGTGCAGCGATGATCTCCTCTGAATTCAGCCCCATATTTTCCATGCGGTTGAAATAGGGCGCTATACAGTCGGCGCCTGCCTCCATGGCCAGAAAACCCTGCTGGCTGCTGTAAATGGCAGTGCCGGTTACATGGACGTTTTGAGCTTTGAGCTTTTTGATGGCGCGGATGCCTTCTAAAGTTACCGGAACTTTTACATAGACATCCGCGTCTATTTTTGTGAGAAGAGTGTCAGCGTCCCGGATCATCCCTTCGGTATCCAGGGCTGTTACCTGTATATGGAGAGGACGTTCTGGGCCGATGATGGAACGGATTTCATTCATGTGGGCGAAAAAGTTGATTTTCCCTTCTTTTTTTACAATAGAAGGGTTGGATGTTACTCCCGCAATGGGAAAAATATCGCAGAAACGTGTGATGTCAGCAAGGCTGGCTGTGTCTAATAAGTATTTCATTGAAAACCTCCTAAAATAGTCAGTGCGTTTTTATTGATTTGTATATTTCAGGCGATGGTTACGGTGATTCCCTGTTTTTCCAGGAAATCTTTTTCAGATGGTGCAATTTTGTCGTCTGTGATAATCTGGTATACATCCTCCAGTTTCAGAAAGTAAACGGAACCTGGCTGGGTGAACTTTTCAGAGCCTGCCAGCACATAAGTGTGGTCAGCAGAGGCAATCAAGGCACTTAAAGTATCGGAACGTATCAAGTCTTCTCCTGTAAAACCATAGGTGCGGGAATAGCCGTCTGTTCCGGTGAAAATCTTGTCCACATGAAAGGATGCAGCGGCGCTTTTGGTCAGCGGGCCAACCAGTGACTGGCCGTGTGGCTGCAGCGTTCCGCCCAGGAGGATCAGCTGAATGTTGGTGTATGAGCTTATGTATCCTGCAAGGTACATGGAATTTGTTATGATCGTGATGTTTTGTTTTGTCTTTGCCAGTTCTTCGGCAAACAGAGCACAGGTGGAACCGGATTCGATCATCAGGGTCTCACCGTCCTGAACACATGCGGCTGCCGCTTTGGCGATTCTCTGTTTGGTGTCCAGATGAAAGGCCATTCTGTAATTAATATCTCCAGGGCTGTTGGGCACTGCATAGCCCCGTTCCCTTTTTATAATTCCCCGTTCTGATAAGTATTCCAGATCTTTGCGCACAGTTACTTTTGAGGTATGAAGATACTCGGCCAGGACAGCGACTTCGGTCTTTCCGTGTTTTGTAACGTATTCAAGAAGTGCAGTGTGCCGTTCTTTCATGACTTTCATGAGCATCCTCCTGTATTTTGGTATGATGATCAGCCCGTTAAATGACGCTTTAATCATATGATATACTAGCACAAGGATGTTGTTATGTCAATAAATAAGTTTCGTACGAAAGTAAAAATATTTTATATATTTACAAATCGAGTTTCTTATAGTAGAATGAATTACAGAATAGTTCCTATAGGAATTGTTAAGAATTAACTTTGCATGTGACACGGTATCAATTTTTTTATGCAGGGCGGAGGAAATGACGGATGAAAAGTGCAGTTTTTTATGGGAAACACCACCTGCGGGTGGAGGAGGTTCATGTTCCCACCCCAGGGCCGAAAGAAGTGCTGATACAGATAAAAGCCTGCGGTGTATGCGGAACCGATGTACATATTTATGAGGGAGACAAGGGTGCGGCGGAGGTAAATCCCCCCACGATACTGGGACATGAGTTCTCCGGGGTGATTACCAAGACTGGGTGTGAGGTGCAGAAATTCCACATTGGAAACCGGGTGTGCATCGACCCCAATGCTTACTGCGGCTGCTGCAGTTACTGCAGGGACGGGCAGGTGCATTTCTGTGAACATATGACAGGATATGGCACCACAGTGGATGGGGGATTCGCAGAATACTGCGTGGTGAGGGAAAGCCAGGTATACGCTCTGGGAGAGCATACCACTTTTGAACAGGGAGCCATGGCAGAGCCTGCGGCCTGCTGTCTCCACGGCATTGACTTGTGCCAGATCACACCTGGGGAACAGGTGGTGGTCATCGGCGGAGGTATGATCGGACTGCTGATGCTCCAGCTGGCAAGGCTGGCAGGAGCTTCCAGGACTGCACTTTTAGAGCCATCAGAGAAAAAGCGCAGGATGGGCAGGAAGCTGGGAGCGGATATCTGTATTGACCCGTTGAAGGAGGATGTGAAAAGGAGTCTAAAGCAGGCGGGAATGACATGGATTCATACAGTTATTGAATGTGCCGGACTTCCAGGGACCATGGAGCAGGCAGTGGAGCTGGCGGGAAAACGGGGAAAAGTGATGCTGTATGGGCTGACGAAACCGGATGCGCAAATCAGTCTGAAGCCCTTTGAGGTTTTTCAAAAGGAATTGACGATTATGGGCTCTTACATCAATCCCTGCACCCAGCAAAGAGCGCTGCAGCTGATTGATTCCGGACGGCTGGATGTACAGTCAATGGTGTGCAAAACCATCACGCTGGAACAGCTGGAAGATGTGCTGAGTGATCCTGCGCTGAGAGCAAAGGGAAAGTATCTTGTGATTCCGTAAATGTACTATCGGAATCTCTTTGTGCCGGATTTCGCAGGAGAGATTTGGAGAGTACATCATAAAAAGTTAGGAGTGGAGTAAATGAATTTGGACGCAGGCATCAGGGAGGAGATTATAGGATTCGCACAAAAGTGTAAGATTCGTAAGGTGATTTTGTTTGGGTCCAGGGCCCGGGGGGATAATAAAGAACGCAGTGATATTGACCTGGCTGTTTCTGGGGGGGATATCACAGAATTTCGTCTGGCAGTAGACGATGAAATCCGTACACTTTTAATGTTCGATGTGGTGGACCTGGATGGCCCTGTCCCAAAAACATTGTCAGATTCCATAGAAAAAGAAGGTATTATATTGTATGAAAAAATTTGAGAATTTTTCATCTGCTCTTGAGAATTTAAAGCTCTGCAGAAATTATTCAGCGCCATATGATGTGGTGACTGAGACAGGACTTGTGAACTTGTTTTCCATTTGTTTTGAACAGGCATGGAAAGCAATGAAAAGTGTTTTGGAAAGTCATGGTTACCATGAGGGCAGAACCGGTTCTCCTAAAATGATTATAAAATTGGCATATAAGGCAGGAATGATACAAGATGAAAAAGGGTGGCTGGAACTTCTTGACAGACGCAATGAAGTTTCCCATTCTTATAATGAAGAGGTGGCTGCCGCGATTATTGAAAAGACTAAGGAAACATATCTTCTATTGTTTGAGATATTAGAAAAGGAGATAAAGGACAAATGGCTGTAAAGAAGGAAGGGCTGACGTGGGAAAATATTTAATTGCGCATGATCTGGGGACGTCCAGTAATAAGGCATCACTTTTTTCAACAGAAGGCAGGTTGATCAGAAGCCATACGGTGCCCTATGATGTGCACTTTTTTGGCAAGAATTGTGCCCAGCAGAATCCCGAGGACTGGTGGAATGCGGTCTGCGGGGCCACAAGAAAAATTATTGAGGGAATTGCACCGGAGGATGTGCTGGGGATTTCTTTTTCTTCTCAGATGCAGGCGTGTATTGTGGTGGATCGGGAAGGAAGGGCGCTGCGGCCTGCTATGATCTGGGCGGATCTTCGGGCTCAGGAGCAGGCTGGGCAGCTGGAAGACAAGGTGGGATTTGACCGGATGTATGAATTAAACGGCCATCGTGTCAGCGCCAGCTACAGCATTGAGAAGCTGATGTGGGTCCGGGACCATGAGCCGGAGATTTACCAAAAGACTTATAAAATGCTTCTGGCAAAGGACTATATTATCTGCCGTCTCACTGGTGAGTTTGTGACAGACTATTCGGAGGCGTCCGGTACCGACGCATTTGACTTAAAAAAGGGACAGTGGTCCCAGGAAATACTGGATGCCGCTAATATCCAGCGGGAAAAGCTGCCAAAACTTCATGCGTCTTGTGATGTGATTGGGACTTTGAGAGAAAGTGCGGCCAGGGATCTGGGGCTTAGCAAAAACACGAAGGTGGTGTGCGGCGGCGGGGATGGCCCCTGCTCCGCTCTGGGTGCGGGAAGTATTAAGAATGGGCAGATGTTTCTTTCTTTTGGCACATCGGCGTGGATTGCAGGGACATCTGATCAGGTATTTCTGGACAAGAATAAGACCCTGATCTGCTTTGGACATGTGATTCAGGGGAAATACATGCCCTGCGGGACTATGCAGGCAGCAGGCAGTTCTTATTCTTATATCAGAAATGCCCTCTGCCAAGAGGAAGAAAGGAAGGCGGTACAACAGGGGCAATCGGTTTATGAGGTAATGAACCAGATGGTAATGGAGTCTCCTGCAGGAGCCAAAGGGCTGGTATTTCTCCCCTATCTGCTGGGTGAGCGCAGCCCCAGATGGAATCCGGACACTTCGGGGAGCTTTCTGGGCATAAAAATGGAGCATGAAAAATGTGATTATGTGAGGGCAGTGCTGGAGGGTGTTGCCATGAATCTGGACCTGATTCTGAGAGCCCAGCGGGAGAAAGGACAGGTTACAGACCTGGTGCTCACAGGCGGGGGAGCGAAAGGAGATGTGCTGGCACAGATTCTGGCGGACGTGTTGGGTGTCACCCTTCATCGGCTGGACCATGTGGAAAGCGCTGCTTCCATTGCCGCGGCGGTCATTGCAGGTGTAGGTGTGGGAGCCTTTGATGATTTTTCTGTTGTAGATCAATTTGTGAAACGGGAAAGGACATTTGAGCCTGATCCTG
Source organism: uncultured Lachnospiraceae bacterium (assembly GCA_910588825.1). Lineage (GTDB taxonomy): Bacteria > Bacillota > Clostridia > Lachnospirales > Lachnospiraceae > MGBC164599. The sequence continues at coordinate 25,539 of CAJURF010000003.1, read as the reverse complement.
GAAAGAAGGAAGTATATGACAGGCAGAAGCGTCTGTTTGAGGCTGGTTATCAGGGGCTGAAAGATTATTATCAAATGGAATCGCAAGTTTGACAGAGTTAAATTTTTTGGAAGGAGTATAGTTATGGAGAGAGTGAATCCGGCTCTGGTTCCACAGAGAAAGTTAAGCAATGGTATGGTAATTCCTGGGATTGGAATGGGAACGTTTGGAAATGACAAGTATGATTCCGATCAGGTTTCAGAGGCCGTGTACGGGGCTATTCAGGCAGGTTATCGTCTCTTTGACGGGGCGGCGGCTTATGGAAATGAGAAGGAGATCGGGAAGGTTTATGCCCGGGCGTTTAAAGAAGGGCTGGTACAGCGCCAGGATCTCACAATTATGACAAAGGTGTGGAACAATATGCATGGGCAGGGGGATGTGCTGGTGGCATGTGCACAGAGCCTGCGGGACCTTCAGATTGATTATGCAGACATTTATATGGTTCACTGGCCGTTTCCCAATCATCATGAACCGGGAGCGCATCTGGAAGGCAGGGACCCCAGCCATGTGCCGTTTTCTCTGGAGGAATACATGACAGTCTGGAGACAGATGGAGAAACTGGTGGATATGGGGCTGGTGAGAGGACTGGGTATGTCCAATGTGACCATCACGAAGATGGAACAGATTCTGCCTCTGTGCCGGATTAAACCGGTGGTTCTGGAGGTGGAGATCAATCCCACCTTCCAGCAGCCGAAACTTTTTGATTACTGCAAAGCCCACGGGATTCTTCCAATTGCCTACAGTCCGCTGGGTTCTCCGTGCCGTCCTGAGCGTGACACAGCTCCTGGTGACCTGGTTACATTTGAGATGCCGGAGCTTTTGGAGATTGCAAAGGCGCATAACTGCCATCCGGCGGTAATCTGTGTGAAATGGGCTGTGCAGAGAGGGCAGGTTCCCATTCCGTTTTCCGTATTTGAAAATGAGTACGTGGGAAATCTGAAATGTACCACAGAGGACTTTCTGACAGATGAAGAAATGGAAACCTTGAGAAAGGCGGACAGGAATTTCCGGCTTCTGAAAGGCCAGGTGTTCTTATGGGAAGGCGCCAAGGACTGGCGGGATATCTGGGATCGGGAATAGGAGATGAGTGAAAAGATGAACTATAGTTTTTACGGCTGGGAGCATGCACTTGTCCCAGCCATAACAGAGGAATATGAGGGAATCCAGACACCTCAAGACTTATATGATGCGCTTTCTTCTATCTGGTGTGAATATACCTGCGCGCCCAGGATGCGCGGGGATTGGAGCATGGAAAACCGGACTCTGGGACAGTGTTCTATCACCGCGTTTTTGGTGCAGGATATCTTCGGCGGGAAAGTCTATGGAATACTCCGCCCCGGAGGAAACTACCATTGCTATAACACAGTGGACGGATGTGTGTTTGACCTGACCAGTGAGCAGTTCGGGGATGAAGTGTTAAACTATGAGGATAATCCGGAACAGCTTAGGGAGGTGCATTTTGCAAAGGAAGAAAAGCGGCAGAGGTATGAGTATCTCAAAGGTGAGCTGAAGAAACGTTATGGCAGGAAGTATATTGATAAGAAACATTCACCTGAATCGAAGAAGTAAATTATATTTCCGCCTGAATCAGCCTGCCAAAGTTTCTTTCGTCTTGAAAAAGACCATAAACATATGCCGAACTTTCCCGATATAATCCTGTTTCGACATCAGTAAGTTTGTTAAATGTCTGGGAATTGTAAAAGATTAACATGGCTTTGTCGTATTCAATTTGTAAGTCCATGACTATATACTCGATGATATCCTGAATATTATATTCGATAAGCTGTTCCTTTTTTGTCACTATAAAATACCTGCTTTCTTTAATAAACGTAGTGCTTTTTCTGTATGGAATGAATATTGACTGGTAGTCTTTTTGAAGATCATTTTATTCACCACGGTTGCGAGTGTTCCTCCGTTTTTTTGGCAGATGGTCATCATATCTTCCAGGGCATCATCAAGAGATAATGTATGTTCGATATCATAGTTTTCTTTTAAAAATTCGATTGCTTTATATTGGAACAAAAATTGAAATGATTCCGTTAGATTAAGACCATATTTTTTTGCAAATTCGCTGACACATGCAACAGTATAGTTTATTTTTCCCCTTTCTTCACTCACAATGTAACTCCTGTTCTAGACATAGTAATTTTTATACACTATTATATCATTGAAATTTATATTTTTCTATATGGTATTTGAAAAGTGTTTCCTATTGACAAGACATTTGTCGCAAGTTTATACTTCATCAGCAAAGGAGTATCATTTATGAACAAAAACATGCAGCATCCGGCAGAGCAGCTGGCCCAGATTATGAGAAGGATTTACGACTGCCGTCTCACAACAACGTCTGGCGGTAATCTGTCCATCAAAGATGAAAATGGTGATGTGTGGATCACCCCGGGCGCCATTGACAAAGGCACCCTGACGAAAGAGGATATGGTCTGTATAAAGCCGGATGGAACTTTCATCGGCAGGCATAAGCCGAGCAGTGAATATCCGTTTCATTTGAAAATCTATGAGACCAGGAAAGAGTTAAAAGCAGTTCTTCATGCGCACCCGTCTGCCCTGGTGGCATTTTCCATTGTCAGAAGGATTCCCGATACCACGCTGATGCCGCAGGTATATTTAAAGTGCGGTAAAGCGGGAATGGCTCCGTATGCCATGACAGGCAGCCATGAGCTGGGGGATCGGATTGCAGAAGTCTTCCGGGAAGGACATCAGGTAGTCATGCTGGAAAACCATGGCGTTGTGGTGGGGGCCAAGAGTCTGCAGGAGGCTTTTGGAAAATTTGAGACTATGGAATACTCCGCCAGGACGCAGATTCACGGGGAAATGATAGGAACGCCCCATGGACTGGGAACAGAAGTGCTGAAGCAGTGCAGGGATTCGGTTGAGATGGGGACTTTTGAGCCTGGGGAATATTCTGCAGAGGAACAGGCGGCAAGGGAAGAAGTCTGTTCTTTTGCGGCCAGGGCATATCGCCAGGGGCTGATCACCTGTGTGCAGGGGTCCTTTTCCCGCAGGGTGAATGAGAGACGCTTCGTGATCACCCCTATGCACAAAGACCGGCTGTATTTAAATCCCGGGGTTCTGGCGGCAGTGGAAGACGGCAAAAAAGAAGCGGGCAGGGATTTAGGCTGGATGACAGCGGTGCATCAGGCCATTTACCGGAAACACCCTGAAGTACACAGCGTGATCATGTGCCAGCCCCAGCATACCATGGCTTTTGCCGTCACAGATGAGCCTTTAGATTCTAAAACCATACCGGAGAGTTATATTATGATGCGGGATATTCCACGGATTCCCGGTCCGGCATTTCTGGCAGAACCAGAAGAAATTGCCCGGGCATTCAATAAGAGTACACCGGTGGTAATGGTGGAGAATGACTGTCTGATTGTAACGGGAGAGAGTATGCTGAATGCCTTTGACCGATTGGAGGTTACGGAGTACAGCGCCATGTCCATTATCATGTCGAAAAATCTGGGTAAAATTGTCCCTATTGATGAAAAGGGGCTGGAGGATATTCGAAAAGGATTCTGCTTAGAGTAAATGGGAGATTTGGCAAAAGGAAGGAGGCATAGGGGGCTATGAAGTTTGATTTTGACAAAGTAATCCAGCGGAAAGGCACAAACAGCCTGAAGTATGATTTTGCAGAGGAATATGGGAAACCAGCGGACGCTCTGCCCCTGTGGGTTGCAGACATGGATTTTCAGACGGCGCCGCCGATTTTAAAACGGCTGGAGCAGCTGGTACAGCATGGGATTTTTGGGTATACGGATCATAAAGAAGACTATGTACAGGCGGTGAAAAACTGGTATCAACATCGTTTTGCATGGGACATCCAGGGAGAATGGATAGTAAAAATGCCGGGAGTGGTGGCGGCTCTTGCCATGGCTGTGCGGGCTTTCACGAAAGAAGGGGACAGTGTTTTGATTCAGCGTCCAGTGTACCATCCATTCAGCTCTGTGGTGGAGACAAATCGCAGGAATCTGGTGAATAATCCGCTGAAACTGGTAAACGGGTACTATGAGATTGATTTTGATGATTTTGAAAAGAAAATCGTAGAGCATCAGGTGAAGCTTTTTATTCTGTGCAGTCCCCATAATCCGGTGGGCAGAGTATGGAAAGAATGGGAGCTTAAAAGAATGGGGGATATCTGCCTGAAGTACAAAGTCCTTGTGGCCAGTGATGAGATTCACAGTGATTTTGTATGGCAGGGATTTCGACACAGAGTATTCGCATCCTTATCCCCGGCTTACCAGGAAATCACAATTACCTGTACAGCCCCCAGCAAGACCTTTAATCTGGCCGGACTCCAGGCGGCAAACGTGATGATCGCAGACCCGCAGCTGAGGGAAAAATTCCGGCAGGAGAGCTGGTCGTCCGGATACAGTGAGCTCAATGCCATGGGGCTTGCCGCCTGCCAGGCCGCTTATGAGGAAGGCAGAGAGTGGCTGGAAGAGTTGAAGGAATATATCTGGGGAAATTATCTGTTTCTGAAAGAGTATCTGGAGGTAAAAATGCCGCAGATTACGCCGGGAGTGCTGGAGGGCACCTATCTGGCATGGCTGGATTTCAGGAATCTGGGGCTCGGGGAAGAAAAACTGGAAGAAATGATTGTGAACCAGGCCCGAGTATGGTTCAATGGGGGAACTGTGTTTGGACCGGAGGGAGAAGGCTTTCAGCGGGTGAATATTGCCTGTCCCCGTCCGGTGCTTGCAGAGGCCCTTAAACGGCTGGAACAGGCAGTGAATCACAGATAACATTCAATGTCCGGCAGGTTTCTTTTCTTTTAGTTCTTTTTCGGTGGTCAGGTCAGCATGCATCAGCGCGGCGAAGATGAATCCCAGGGGGAGCAGGGTGATCCAGATGGCCTTTCCCAGCAGCAGGCGGCAGAAAACTGTGCCCATGGTGGTGCCGAACAGGAAAGAGACAAGTATTTCGGAGTGGGCAAAGAGCTTTTTATGATCGGATTTATGGCCTGTGTACAGGCTCTTTGCCTCGTGGGCAAGTCCTACGCCCACCTGCCGGATATGGTTGGTGACAAAGGTGGTGGCCATGGGGACGCCCTCGGACTGGCGGAAGGTATTGTACTGCATGGAGGCGATAAAGTTGATGGCAATCTGGGAGATCTGTACAGGCGCTGATTCCGGCAGAAATCCCAGAAATAATACCACTGCCATCTCTATGGCAATCAGCAGGGTATCCCAGCGTATCTGCAGATGGTGTTTCACTGGATTTGGAAGCAGTTCAGAGAGGAACGCCCCTGCTGTGTAGGCAGAAATGGGTATGAGATAATACAGGGCCTCCTGCCACTGGCCTGCTCCCAAAGCCATGCCCATCAGGACAATATTTCCGGTTTGTGCATTACAGAAGATATTTCCCCGGAGCAGATAGGTGAAAGCCCCAAAGAATCCTGCCACTCCAGTGAGCACCAGATAAAACCAGCGCCTTTCGCACAGTAAAATGTAATTTTCTTTTTGAACTGTTTTCTGTTTTTTTCTGTTCATTTCTACAAATCTCCTGAATGGCTGTTTAGTAACTGTAATCAATAACTGCTGAATGAGGCGGTGCGGCGGCAGCGCCGGTTAAAGCCAGCGCGGCACTGGCAGAAGCCAGCTGGTTCTGCTGTTGTCTACGTATTTTCCACCTGACTCTTTTGTGGCTGGAGAAAGAAGGACAAGGCCAGCCACTGTCTGGTCTGTTCATTTTCAAAGTTTAGATTGGTCAGCTCCTGGATTCTCCGCAGTCTGTGCAAAAAAGTCGATCTGTGAATATACATAGTATTGGCAGCAGCGGATGCACTGAATTTCTGCCAGGTGAATACACGCAGAGTTTCCACCAGGCATGTGTTATATTTTTGGTCATGTACCCGCAGGATATTTATGGAACTGTGCTCTAGTTCTATGGGGGGATATTTGGCAGTCATTGCAGCTTTTAAGTATTGCAGGATATAATCACTGAAATGATAAGACCAGAGCATGGGGTGGTTCTGCAGTCCGTAATACAGAGCATCTTCTGCCTCATCTGCCAGCATGGACAGGCGGAAGATATTTTTATGTTCATTGCTTATACCGGCTCTGCACAGGTTTTCTCTGAGAAAAATGGCCAGAATCTGAGTGAAATCCTGGGGATTCTTTTCAATAGATATATTTCTGATACAGAAAACATTTTCTTCTATCCGAAGCGCACAGCAGGAAGGAAACTGTTCTTCAATAGAAATACAGAGAAAATCCAGAGAGTCTGAATTCTTCGTCAGGTTTTCCTGGTGGATTTTTAATACTTGATAGAAGTGTTCGGTATTCCAGCTGCAGCTGTCCAGTATCTTCTGCAGAATGGGCGGCTGGATCTCTCCGCCCTGCAGGAGATTCTCCATTGCGAAAAGAAACTGCCGGCTTTTTCGCTGGCGCTGTTTGTTTTTGTAATGAAAGATATACAGTTTTTCCGCGTATTCAGCAATATATTGGAACAGCCGCAGTTTTCCGGAAGCAAATGTTCCGTCTGGAAAAATTCCTAAAAGGCGTGCCAGATATCTGTCTTCCAGGAAAAAATTGTAGTAATACAGCAGTCCGTTGTAGAGACCGGGATAGGGCGCTGCATGATGAGTAAGGAAGCTTTCCGGGAATTCCTGCTGTGAATTCAGCAAAGCCATCATTTCTTCCGGTGGGGTGTCGTAAATCCCCAGGGGATCGTTTTCTTCTTTTTGAAGTGTGATGAAGTCAAAAGCATTTTTTCCGGCCGCTATGGCAATTTCCATCTCCATGTATTTGGCGAGACTTTTCAGCATTTCTTCTGGCAGCTGATGTTTTTCAGCGGCTTCATGGAGCCTTTCGTGCCATTCTTCAAATTCCGCAAAAATAGAAACAGCGTGGTTAATCAATTCATTTTCATCAACTGGCTGGAAAAGAGCAGCGATGTTGCCTTCGGGCATTGGTACATGGGCGGGTATGCGAAAAAGCAGTATGGCACATCCAGTGTACGCATCAGCTCTTTTTACATAGTCATTCCATGATAAAAGATGCAGGTAATCCCTGTTTATGTCAGCGCTGCCGGGCAGGCAGATGCTTTTCAGACGTCTTCCTGCCGTGTAGCCGCGGCATGGAACCAAAGAGTACGTTTCTTCCAGCTTGAGACAAAATATATCAAAAGTCATTGTGTGATGCATATCATGTGTCCTCTGTACAGCAAATTTTATTAAAAATACGGATGTTTTTCACTCTTTGCCTATTCGTACAAATTGTATCAATTCCCCAGCTATTTGTCAACATCTGTCGCATTCCCAAATGGATAAGACCGTGATATAGTTTTTATAGCATAAGCATGTGTATAGTGAAGCATATGCCGGAACTTTCGGGACCGCTCTGATGATCGGGGCGATTTTGGGGTCCATTTTTATGCCGCCTTTTGTTTTAGGAAGTAAGAGGACAGCGGTTTTTCTTTTGGGGGCAGGATTGCTGGCAGCCCTGGGTATGTCGGTGATCCCTGTGGGGACAGCCGCACTCATTTACGCGGGCTCTTTTATCAATGGGTTTCTGCGCTCAGGGGTTATAGCGGTTATGATGGCCCTGCCGGTTATGTTTCCGGAAATCGGCGCCCGGTATGCGGGCACTGCAGGCGGACTTGCGGTTACAATGGAATTGATTGGAGCCGTTGTGATACCTACTTATATTATTGTGCCTCTGGGAAAAGGAAATTTGATTACTTATTTTGTACTGGGTGCACTGTGCGTTGTGATTTCATCCGTGTTCTGTTTCCTGGCAGCAAAGGGTGCAGGCGGACATCAGTCGTGACAAGATGGGAAAGATAGAGAGGAAAATGAGAAATGATTACAAGCAAAGAAAATTTATTTTTGGCTCTGGAACATAAGAAACCAGAATGGGTTCCTTCACAGGCGGAGATGATTATGTGCGGAGGCGCAGAGGAGACTTTTGAGAACGGTCCGCTGGGAGGGGGAAAAGACGGATTCGGAGTAGAATGGATAGCAACCAGGTCCTCTGGAGGGCAGGGAACACCGGCTCCCAATCAGTGTCAATTTGAAGATGTTGCTGAGTGGGAAGACAAAGTCGTATTTCCGGACTTGGACGCATATGATTGGGAAAGCGCGGCAAAAGCACAGCTGGCTGCGGGAAATCCGGAAATTCAGCTGGTGGAATATCAGTGCTGGAACTGGTCGTTTCTGCGTCTGACCCATTTGATGGGGTTTGAAAATGCTCTTTGTGCGATGATTGAAGACCCGGAAGCTTGTCTGGCATTTTTCGATGCAGTGGCGGATTACAAGATTCGTCTGGCGGAGCGGGCGGCTCATTACTTTAAGCCGGACATGATTACTTCTTTTGATGATGTGGCGACAGAGAGAGGTTTATTTATGGCGCCGGATGTATATCGGGAACTGATTAAGCCGAGCCATACGAAAGTGAATCAGGCAATCAGGGAAATGGGGATTCTCCCGGCTGTCCATTGCTGTGGAAACTGTGAGGAAATTATTCCGGACTTTATTGATGAGGGCAATGTGGCATGGAGTTCAGCCCAGCCAGTGAATGATATTGAAGGAATTCTCCGTAAATATGGGGATAAGATAACCGTAATCGGCGGTTACGATACCAATGGGAAACCGGCTCAGTCCAGTGCCTCCCTGGAGGAAATCAAAGCGGAGGTACACAGAGCTATAGACGCGTATGCACCGTATGGGAGTTATGTGTTCTTTGGTTTCCGGTTAGTGGACAGCACAGACCCAGAAGAAATCATGAAATCCATGATGCCGATTTTTGAGGAAGCCGGAAAGTACGGAAAATCATTCTACAGCGCAATGGGAAAATAGTATGAAAGTACTGATTATTGGAGGGTTTCTGGGTTCAGGAAAGACTACGGCGCTTATGCAGCTGGCTCAATATCTGGGAAATAAAAATGCAGGGGACAGCACATCTGCGCAGATTCCGGCTGTGATTTTAGAAAATGAGATCAGCAATACCGGGATTGATAACCGTCTGTTATCCAGAACCGGTTTTAAGGTCAGAGAAATGCTGTCCGGCTGTATCTGCTGTTCCAGTTCCGCTCAGCTTGTGGAGCAGGTGCAGGGCATCAAAGAAGAGTACAATCCCCAATGGCTGCTTATAGAAACCACTGGTCTGGCATACCCGGATTCTGTCTGGAAGACGCTTTATACGGAATTACAGATAGATGCCGTAATTCTCACGCTGATTGACGCCGGCCGCTGGACACGTCTTGTGAAAGCCATGCCGCAGTTTGCCGCAGCACAGATAAAAAAAGCGAATCTGATTATCATCAATAAAATTGACTTGGTTACTGGCCATCAGCTGCTTCAGATACGGGAATCTTTGCAAGAACTGCATGTGACAGCCCAAATTTGTGAGAAATCTATAAAAGATAATCTGGGTGCAGCATTTTGGGAAGAACAGATGAAAAGATGGGAGGCTGGCCATGTGTGAACATTCAGAATCACTATTACATTCAGAAGGCCATGAGCATTGCTGCAGCCATGATCACGGGCATGTGCATGAAGGGGAGAAAGAGCTGTTGGGAATACATATTTCTTATCACGGGGAAGCGGTGATTTTCAGCGCAGTAAGAGAGTTTCCAATATTATATGAAAAAGTGCAGACAGCCGTGAAGAAAGCGCTGAAGGAACTTGCCGTCTGGGTGGATAAGAATGGATGGCTGGCGGGGCATATCAAAGGATATGTGACAGATGAGCCAAGATCTGCCATGGTGTCGGCTGTGGGTAATGAATGCAGTGTGATAGAAAGTATACACCCGGTTGTAAAACTGGAATTGGCTTGTATAGTTCTCTTTGCAGATGAAAGAAAAATGTGTGAAAAGATAAATCAAATATTAAAAGATATAGAAAGGGTTTAAAGAAAAACTCCGGGATGTTCTGTCCCGGAGTTTTCCTATATGGGCAGACAAATTGACAAAAAACAGCTGTGAAGATATAATTGACATAGATCTAATCAACGGACACACTTTGCACGCCTCATAAATTTATGTAGAAATGACAAAAATCATCTCACAAAATCAGGAACAAAGAGACTTCGAGAATATGGATAGGAAACAAGGAGGAGAAAAATATGCAGCATGGAATTTATTACGCATACTGGGAGAGAGAATGGGACGGGGATTATCAGCATTATGTGAAAAAGGCCGCCGGTCTGGGATTTGATATTTTGGAAATCGCCGCCGGGCCGCTGCCACAGTATACGGATGAGAAATTGAGCAGTTTGAAAAAATGTGCCCAGGAGCATAATATCCGTCTCACAGTGGGATATGGGCCGGACCCGAAAAATAATATTGCTTCCGCTGACCCGGATGTGCGGGCTCATGGTCTGGAATTTTATAAAGATCTGTTCTGCCGGATGGAGAAAATCGACGCTGATTTAATCGGCGGGGCCATTTATTCCTGCTGGCCCATTGACTACAGCAGACCGGTAGATAAAAAAGGCGACTGGGAGCGGGGCGTGGAAGGCATTGCGAAATTAGCAAAAATAGGTCTGGACTATGGGGTAAAGACCATCGGCATGGAGGTTCTGAACCGGTTTGAGAATCATGTGCTGAATACATCGAAAGAAGGGACAGCGTTTGTGAAGGCTGTCCGCCAGCTGGAACCTGCGGCCGTAAATGTAAAAGTGATGCTGGATACCTTCCATATGAATATTGAGGAGCTGAGCATCGGAGATGCCATCCGGACGGCGGGAGATCTGCTGGGCCATTTCCACACTGGGGAGTGCAACCGGATGGTCCCCGGACAGGGCAGGACGCCGTGGAGAGAGATTCACGATGCCTTAAAAGATATTGGATATGACGGGGCCGTGGTGATGGAACCTTTTGTGATTCCAGGCGGAACCGTGGGCAGAGATATTAAGGTCTGGAGAGAGATTGTAGAGGATACTTCAGAAGAAGCACTTGACCGGGATGTGAAAAATGCGTTGATTTTTCAGAGATATATGCTGGAACGGTGATGTTCAGATAGGCTGCTATAGGCGGAAAAAGTCAAAAAAAGTTGCAAAAAAATACAGTTTTGTTATAATTATACCTAGATACAACAAAATTTTTCATAGATTTCCCTTACAATATTTTCTGCGGAGGTGTTGTATGGGCGTGGGAAAATTATGGCAGGGGATGATTATGGATAGACAAATGCAAAAGATGAAAGAAATATGTAAAAATATACAGGGTGAAAATCATGAAAAAAGATATGTTCTTGAAGATATGCCCAGTGTCACTAAGATAATATTAGGCGGTCTTGGTATCAAAAAGGTTCCTGTTCCTATTGTTGCTATTATGAAATCATTGGAATTCCAAGTTGTATCAGGGAAAATGGAAGATGAGATCTCAGGAATAGTGGCAATTGATGACGCTTTAAAAAAGGAATTCAAATCGGACAAGGTAATAGCTATAAATTCTAAAGATAATATTGGACACCAGAGATTTACTATGGCACATGAGTTAGCCCATTATTTATTTGACTTTGATGTTTCAAATAGTATTACCTATTACAACGCATACAATACAAAAGAGGATGAATCAGAAAGCGAGAGGCGTGCAAATTATTTTGCTGCAAATTTATTGATGCCGGAAGGGATTTTTAGAGAAAAATTTAAGCAGGCAGTTGTGGAAAATAATTTATATCTGACTGTTGATAATTTATCTAGTATATTTCAGGTGTCCCACGAGGCGGTTAAACGGAGAATAGCTGAATTATCACTGCAGGTATGAGGGATTTTCAATGGATGCAGAAAAATTATTTCATCAGTTTGTGAAAAACGTGTATTCGGATATTAGCAGTGATGACGAATTGCAAAACGATGACCGTATAAGGATGAAAGAGCGGAATAAGAAATACAGTGAAGTTCTGGATGCTTATGTTTCAAATACTAAAAAAGTGCTTTGGATAAAATTGGTATTCAGAGTTATATTTCTGCTTGTATCCATGGGGACTCTGGTTGGGATATTTGTTGTATTTTGTGCTGTTCTATGGTGGGCAGCCAACGGAAAAATCGAAGCAGGATATTTGGAAACAGTGGTAACTATCATATCGTCAATGGCGGCTATGATGACGGTTTTTATCGTATTACCTAAGATTATGACAAAATATTTGTTTGATGTTGAAGAAGAAAAGAATATATATAATATAGTAAAGCAAATACAAGATTATGATCAGGTCATACGGGAAAACCTGAGATGAGGGCGTAACAGTCATTTACATATTTTATACAGCATATAGGCATAAATTAGAAAAGCCGTGGGTTTCCCACGGCTTTTGAGGAGTTTATAGAAAAGCATATGTCCAGAATATGATAAAGGTGGTGGCATAATCAGTGAAATTTCTACATTTATCAGATCTTCATCTTGGAAAGCGGGTAAATGAAATTTCCATGGCAGAAGACCAGAAACACATATTGGATCAAATCATAGAAATCACAGAGGACGAGAAACCGGACGGTATTTTCATCGCAGGGGATGTGTATGATAAATCGGTGCCCTCTGTGGAGGCGGTAGGACTTTTTAATGATTTTCTCAACCAGATGGCACAAAGGCATCAGCGGGTGTTTGTAATCAGCGGGAATCATGATTCTCCGGAGCGGCTGGCATTTGCCTCGGAACTGATCAGCCACAGCGGCATTTATATTTCCCCTGTCTATGACGGCTGTGTGGAGCCCATTTCCCTGGAGGATACATATGGAACGGTGAATATCTTCCTGCTTCCCTTTATCAAGCCGGTGCATGTGCGCAGGGCGTTTCCGGACGAGCCTGCGGAGTCCTATACAGACGCCCTTCGTACAGCAGTCTCTCATATGGAGGTGGACGAAAGCCAGCGGAATGTTCTCATAGCCCATCAGTTTGTGACAGGGGCGAAGCGTTCTGAGTCGGAGGAAATTTCTGTGGGCGGTATAGACAATGTGGATGTGTCGGTGTTTGATGCCTTTGACTATGTGGCCCTGGGGCATATCCACGGGCCTCAGCATATAGGCAGGGACAGTGTGCGCTATTGCGGCACGCCGCTGAAGTATTCTTTTTCTGAGGCAGCCCACTGCAAATCCGCCACCATTGCAGAACTCATGGAAAAGGGGAATCTGCAGATTCGGACCAGAGAGCTGATTCCCCAGCGTGATATGAGGGAACTGAAGGGAACTTATGAGGAACTGGCCAGCAGAGAAAATTATGCAGGGACGGCATTGGAAGATTACATTCATATCACCCTTACGGATGAAGATGATATTCTGGATGCCATGGCAAAGCTGCGGGTCATTTATCCCAATCTGATGAAGCTGGATTATGACAATAAGCGCACCCAGGGGAGCACAGAGATTACTGAGGAAGAGGATAGAAGGGGGAAGACGCCCCTGGAACTTCTGGAGGAATTTTACAGACAGCAGAATCATCAGGATATGAGCGAAGAACAGATTGCATTTGCGTCAGGCCTGATTGAGAAAATATGGGAGGAGAAAATATGAGGCCGTTAAAACTGGTGATGTCAGCGTTTGGACCCTATGCGGGAAGAGTGGAGCTTTCCATGGAGCGTCTGGGAGAGTGCGGGCTGTATCTGATAGCCGGAGATACCGGGGCGGGCAAAACCACCATTTTTGATGCCATTACATTTGCCCTCTACGGAGATGCCAGCGGGGAAAACCGGGAGCCCTCCATGCTCCGTTCCAAATATGCGTCTTCTGATACCCCCACAGAGGTGGAGCTGACCTTTTCCCATGGGGGAAAAGAGTATCAGATCAAAAGAAATCCCGAATACCAGCGCCCGGCAAAGAGAGGAAATAAAATCACCAAAGAACTGGCAAATGTAGAGCTGATTGGCCCAGATGGGAAAGTCATTACGAAGAAAAGGGAAGTGGATACAGCTGTGCGGGAGATCCTGGGGGTGGACAGAAGGCAGTTTTCCCAGATCGTCATGCTGGCACAGGGGGATTTTATGAAGCTGCTTCTGGCAGATACCATGGAACGGCAGAAAATTTTCCGGGAATTGTTTCAGACCAGGTACTACCAGACTCTGCAGTTGAAAATCAAGGACCAGAGAAAAGAAGTGTACGGGCAGTGCCAGAACGCCAGAAACAGCGTGCAGCAGTATATCAGCCAGATAGCCTGTGATGAGAACGAGGACTGTATGCCAAAAGTGGAAAAGGCCAGAGACGGGGAGCTTCCCATGGCAGAGGTTATGGAGCTGTTGGAAACTTTGTGCCAGAAGGATGCCGCGGCAGAGGACGAGACAGATCAGGCGATGACTGAACTGGAGGAGAATTTGAAAAAAGTAAACAGCAGCATCGTCAAAGCAGAAGAATACGAGAAAACGAAAAGAAGCCTGGAGGAAATCAAAGAGCAGGAAAACGAAAATGCCCGGAAGCTGGAGCAGGCCCAGCAGGCACTTCAGCTGGAAGAAGGGAAAAAAGCCCGTCAGGAAGAAATCCAGAGACAGCAGGCCATGCTGGAGGAAGAACTGCCGGAATATGACCGTCTGGAAAAACTGGACCAGGAGCTTAGGAAGCTGGCCAGGACGCTGGAAAAAGACAGAAAGGACGCTGGGGAGAAGCTGAAAAAACTGGAGCAGGGACGAGAGGAGCTTGAAAGACAAAAAGAGGAGAGGGCTTCCCTGGCTCATGCGGGAGAGCTAAGAGAACGGCTGCTCCGCCAAAAGGAAAACGCAAAGGAATATGAAGAACTGAATCGAAAACTCCAAGAGGCCGAAAAGGGCTGTCAGGAGGCAGAGAAATTATTAGAACAGGCAAAAGAGGCACTCCAGGAGGAAGAAGGAAGAGAATCCCGGCGGAAAGAAATTCAAAAACAGCTGACCCTGCTGGAAGAGGAGCTGCCCAAATACAGCCGCCTGGAGGAAATGTGCAAAAAGCAGCAGGAGCTGGAGAAGAACGGCAGGAAGCAAAAGAAGGATGAAACGAAAAAGCAGCAGGAGCTGGACACCATACGGGAGAATCTGAAGACACTGAGAGAAGAACATGCTTTGCTGGCTCGTGCCGGGGAACAGAAGGAAATGCTTCTCCGCCTGAAAGAACAGGAGGAGGCAAAAAAGAAAAGTCTGGAGTCTCTCAGAAAGGCTCTGAAAAAATATGACTCTCAAAGAGAAGAGCTGAGGGAGAGACAGCAGGCATATGGGGAGGCACAGGAACAGGCAGAAAGATTGGAACAGACTTACTCCAGAATGAGCCGTGCCTTTCTGGATGGACAGGCGGGGATTCTGGCCTCTGGGCTGAAGGAAGGACAAGCCTGTCCTGTCTGCGGTTCTGAGCATCATCCCTGTCTGGCTGATATTTTGGAGGAAGTGCCCACAGAAGAAGCGCTGGAGCAGGCAAAACATGATTATGAAAAAGCCCGGGAGACAGCGGAGAGCGCCAGCAAAAAAGCCGGAGAAATCAGAGGAAAACTTTCTGAGCAGGAGGAACAGCTGCGGGAGATGGCGGAAACATTCATGGGTCTCGGGGAATCTCTGCCTGAAGAATCGGAAATGGGAAAGCTGCTGTCTGCATCCAGGAAAAAAATCGGGGAATTGAAAAAGCAGATTGACGGCGAAGAAAAAAGAGCCCTGCAAAAAGAAGAACTGGATGGGCAGATTCCGGAACAGGAGGAAAAAGAAAAGCAGCTGGAGAATCAGACTGCACAGCTGAAAGAAGTCATTGCTGCTTCACAAAGCCAGAGAGATTCCCTGGCAGAACAGGTCCGGTCACTGGAGGAGAGTTTAACCTTTTCGGGAGCGGCAGAGGCTGAGGAAAATAAGAAAAAGCTGAACCAAGAGATGGACAAACTGCTGAGAGCCTATGAAGATGCAGGAAAACACCATAAAAAATGCAGTGACGCAAAAATCGAGGCAGAAACTCAGCTGTATTCCCTGCACATCCAGCTGGAAGACGGGAAACATGCGCAAAAGTGGAAAGATATGCCGGAGGACTCAAAGGGAGAGACGCTGCTTCTGGCTCTGAGGAAAATGATTGCGGCACTGGAGGAGCAGATCGAAGAAGAAAATGCCCGCGTAAAGCGAAGAGAAGAACTGGAACAGAAAATTCCGGCAGAAGAAGATGCCTTAAAACAGCTGGAAGAGGGACACAGAGCTTTGACACAGCGGATTGCATCCCATGAGGCGCAGGAGAAACTTCAGACTGCTCAGACGAAAGAACTGGCTGAGAAACTTCGTTTTACTGGCGTAAAAGAAGCAAAAGCCAGTCTGCAGAAGCTGTCAGAGGAACTGGAAACACTGAAACAGGCTTGGAAAGAGGCAGAAAACGCATTCAAACAATACAAAAGCGCCGCAGATGACCTGAGAGGCCAGGCCCAGTCTCTGGAGAAGAGCTTGGAAGAGGCAGAGACCATTGATAAATCAAAGGAGCTGGAGAAACAATCCCAGCTGGCAGGCAGGAAAAAAGAGATTTTGGACAGGCAGAAACGAATCCATGCAAGACGGACTGCCAACGAGAACATTTACGACAGTTTACAGAAAAAATCCAAAGAGCTGGAAAGCCTGGAAAACCGGTATCAGTGGCTGAACACTTTGTCCTGCACTGTGAATGGAGACCTTGCAGGGAAAAGCAAGATCATGCTGGAGACGTATATTCAGATGAATTATTTTGACCGGGTGATCAGGCGGGCCAATCTGAGACTTATGATCATGTCCGGCGGGCAGTATGAATTGAAACGCAGGGAGGTGCCTGGCAGCAGCAAGAGCCAGAGCGGACTGGACCTTGGGGTGATTGACCATTATAATGGCACTGAGCGCAGTGTGAAAACATTGTCCGGCGGGGAATCTTTTATCGCGTCTTTGTCCCTGGCGCTGGGACTGTCAGATGAAGTCCAGTCGTCTGCCGGGGGAATACAGATGGAGACCATGTTTGTGGACGAAGGCTTCGGTTCCCTGGACCCGGATGCACTTCAGCAGGCATATACCGCCCTGGCCAGCCTCACAGACGGAAACCGCCTTGTGGGGATTATCTCCCATGTGGGAGAGCTGAAGGAGAGGATTGACAGGCAGATTGTAGTCACCAAGGATAAGACTGGCGGGAGCAGGGCTGAGATATGGGTGTAAGTTTACAGCCCCGAACAACACGAGATATGTTGTCCGGGGCTGTTTTTTATACAGTTCCTAACAGGAGGGAGTGTCAGACGACTGCCGTACAATCAGTTTGGTAAAAAGCTGGATTTTATAGATAGTGGAATCGCCAGGGCAGTCCAGCAGGTGCTTCATCTGCCTGACGGCGGTACGCCCGATCATTTCTTTCGGTACACTGACAGATGTCAGTGGAGGATTGGACATGGATGTCAGATAAGCGTCATCAAAGCCGATGAGCGAGATATCTTCCGGAATACGCCAGCCGGACTGCTGCAATGCCTGCATTGCTCCCAGTGTGAGAGAATCGTTGGCGGCGGCAAAAGCGGTGGGCAGCGGTGGGCGGGTGTCTAAAATTTTCTGCATTTGATTTTCAGCAAGCTTTAAATGAGGCGGGAGTTTGAACATATATTCTGGAAAATAGGATAAGCCGTATTGCCGCAGTGCGGACTGAAACGACTGGAAACGGGTGGGAATTGCTCCGTTTCCGGCGGTGCTTGTCAGATATCCTATTTTTGTATGTCCAAGTTTATGAAGATGCTGAACCGCCTGAAATATCCCGCCTTCGTTGTCGATATTGACACAGTGAATGGGGCAGGAAGGAAAATGTGCGTCTATGGTGATCAGTGGACAGTGAGATTGCAATAAGACAGGGACTGACTCCTGTTCAAGTTCACTCCCAAACAACAGAATGCCGGAAAAAGTTTTAGCAGCATGGCGTATGGTGCTGTCCAAAGAAGATACGTCTGCATTGGCAATACTGAGCTGAAAGCCATATTCGGCGGCCTGGTATTCGATTCCATTCATAATTTCAACAAAAAAATCATAGCGTGGGTCGAACTGTTCATGTTTTGCGCCGCAATAGCGCAGGAACATAAGACGCACAGTCTCTCTGGAACTTCTTGTCTGACGGATTTCATATCCATTTTCTAATAACAGCTGTGCCACCCGCTGGCGTGTGTCTGTTTTGACCCCTGGTCTGCCGTTTAACACAAGAGAAACAGTGGCTGGTGAAACATTGGCGGCCTGGGCGATTTCTCTGACGTTCATGATATTCTCCTTCTATGAGAGATGGTGTAATAATCCTATTATAGCGTTACTCATTACAAAATACAAGACAGTTGTTTAATAAACAAATTACAAATTCTACTTTTCTGCATAAGATAAAATTATATATTTAAGCCAAAAATTACACAGAATTACAGAAGAATATTGACATAATATACAAAATATGATTAAATATAGTTAAACATATCCAATAAGTTTAATTAAAATTTAAATACTGATTGTGAAACGGGAGTTTTTTCATTGGCTAAAAAACTGTAAAAAGGAGAAGATAAAATCTATGAAATTGCAATTTGGCATGGTAGGCGGAGGCAACGGAGCCTTTATCGGAAATGTTCACAGGAAAGGGGCACAGATGGACGATCTGGCGGAACTGGCGGCTGGATGCTTTTCCCGGAACACAGATAAAAACCAGGAGACAGCGGAAGCGTGGAATGTGAAAGACCCTTCCCGCATTTACTCCAGCTGGAAGGAAATGGCAGACAAGGAAGCCCAGAGGGAAAACAAAATTGATTTTGTAGTGATTGTGACCCCCATCAATACCCATTATGAAATCGCAAAATATTATCTGGAAGCAGGTTTTCATGTTGTCTGTGACAAACCCATTGCATTGACAGCCAAGGAAGGCGCTGAATTAAAACATATTGCCGATAAAAATGATCTGCAGTTCGGAGTAACCTATACATATGCATCTTATGCAGTAATCCGCCAGGCACGGGAAATGATTGATGCGGGAAAGATTGGACAGATTTTGAAAATCGAGGCGGAATATCCTCAGGACTGGGTGCTGAAAGATGCTGCACTCAATCCGGATGCTTCGTCTGTATGGCGCCTTGACCCGAAACAGGCCGGGCCATCTGCCTGCTGTGCGGATATCGGGACTCATCTGGAGGCTTTGATTAAGCAGATGACAGGGCTTCATCCCAAACGGGTATTGGCGCGCTTGAATCATATCAAAGGTTCTATATTGGAACATGATCTTGATGCGTTTTTGGAATTTGAAAATCAGATTCCGGGGCATATATGGGCATCACAGGTGGCAGCAGGAAATGACTGCGGGGTTAAAATCAGGGTGTTTGGAGATCAGGGCAGTCTGGAGTGGACACACCAGCGGCAGATGGAACTTAGATATGCTCCATTGACCCAGCCCACGCAGATCCTTCTGGCAAATAACCTTTATAATTATGATGCATGCAGGGAACAGTGCCGTCTTCCGGTGGGTCATCCGGAGGGATTCCATGAGGCGTTTGGAAATATTTACCGCGGATACTGTCTGCACCTGCTGGAAAAGAAAACAGGAGAAAGCGCAGGAGATTTCCGGTACCCTACAATTGATGACGGAATTGCCGGACTTCGGTTCGTAGATGCCTGTCTGAAGTCAGATGCAGGAGGCAATATCTGGGTGGAAGTGGAATAAAAATAAACATGAGCTGTTATGACATATTCACATAACAGCTCATGTTTATTTTCATACAGTTTCAGAGCAGAATTTAAGAATACGTATATTCAGCGTTCTGCCTCCTGTATGTATCGTTATCTTTCTGGCGCAGTTCATTTTCAACTTGTGACAGCTTTTTCTTCAGTTCCTGTATTTTTGTCTCATCTGTTTCAGAATTCAACTGTGATTTTAGTTCCTTTTGTTTTTTCTTTAATTTTTCAATTTCCCGGTCAACTTTATCTGTATTACAGGTACATTTTTCTACTGTTTTATCATTAGATGCCTTCTCCTGTGGGCCTGATGCTTTTTTGTCCGCATTGCCGGCCTTTGAAGCATCTGATGTCCGTTCAGGGTCATCAAAATAGATTTTAGGTTTACCGTCTTCGTCTTTTCCCAGCCAGTAGCGTCCGGCAGGGTCTTCCTTTTTCTCAGGGATATATTCGTCTGTCACGGGGGTTAAAGGGCGGTCTTTGGATTCGTCTTCTGGCTGATGGACTTTCGATGGTTCTTTTACATGATCAATGGCTGCAGGCGGGGGTGTTGTACCGGAAATCATATTAGAAATAGGTTTCATTTGCTTCTCCTCCAATTCTGAAAAAAATCATAGTCTGCTGTTCTTTTTACAGTCAGCAGTATGTTTTACAAAAATTCTGCTGTTGAGCAATCATACCGCTGCCGCTGCTGTAATTTCAGTTTACCGATCCTTAGCAGAATTTTCAAGGCTTTTGAATTGAAATGCTCTGTGGATGTAATGAGATGTTTAACAATACATTGAGAGAAAAATGCTGTTCTTTTTTCTCTGTCAGCACAGCTCCATGATACTTTTCAGCCACTGCTTTGATGTTGGAAAGTCCGGTTCCCATGGGGGGAAGAGGCCCCTTTTGGCAGGTATTATCAAATTCCAGCAGATAGAAATCACCCTGCCGTTTCCCGCTGATGCAAATAGACATGGTGCCGCCGGTGGATTGACAGGCGCTGACAGCGTTGTCCAGGGCATTTGCGAAAATAATGCACAGGTCAAGGTCATCAATCATACAGGGGGTTGGTAAAACCAGGGAGATTTCCACTGCTATCTCTTTTGCCTGCGCCAGCCCCATTTTTTCACTCAGCAGAATATCTACCACAGGATTACCGGTCTGATAGGAAAAGGATAAGGAGGACGAGGTTATTTCCAGTTTCTGAAGATAGTCTTTGGCCTCTTTTGATTTTCCGCTGTTCAGCAGGCCGCTTAAAATGGTCAGGTGGTTTCTGATATCATGGCGGAATGCTTTGGTCTGTTCATAGCGAATCTGTGCTTCTGATATATATACCTTTTGTGCCTGGGCAGCCTGTGCCAGAGAAGCCAATATGGTCTGGGCCTGAAATCCATGGCAGATGCGTCTGTAGGCATACAAAGTACAGAAAAGTGCACCCAGCCCCAGGGACTGCAGGAACAGCAGGGCAAAATGTTTCCCGGATTCTGACAGGGAAAGGGTGGAAGAAAACTGGGTATAAGATGTCTGCACAATGTACAGTTCCGCGGTAAAAAAGAACATGACCGGGAATAACAGCAGTCCAAGGGCAGACGCCTGACAGTCATTTTCCAGAGATACAAGTTTTAAAATAGTGATGTAACAGACGGCGCTGATGCCAAAAGCGGAGGCTACTGCCAGAAGTACCAGCAGGTATAGCAGCGGCCTTCCGATAAAATGGGGGAATAACAGTGCCTCCGCCGAGTTGACAATACCGGAGGAAAGCTGCAGGACTGAGACAGCGAGAATGGAGGCGGTCCAGGATACAGACCGGCGGTTTCCCAGGGCAAGGCGGTTCATCCCGTACAAGATCAGCAGTTCCGCGCCAATGACGGCTACCCAGAAGATGGAAAGCCTGCCAGCAATCCATTCAAGAGCAAAAAGAAGGAAAAGGTATGCGGCAAAATGCCATAATTTTTCCTTTTTTCCGGTAAAGCGGCTGACAAAGAAAAGATGCATGGCGCTCTGCACTGCAAGGCAGAGTCCGTTCAAACACACAGTAAAATAATCCATATCAGAATCCCCTTTCCTTCATGTGGCGCAGAAGCGCCTGTGTCAAATCACGTTCCCGCAATCTGGATACAGGAATTTCGCCCCCTTGTGATAAAGAGATCTGACCGGCATGGCATCCACGGACATAATCCAGATTGACCAGATAGCTCCTGTGGCATTTGAAGAAACGCCCGTCCACGTGCTGCTCCAGATCCTCCAGCTTATTATAATAATCCACGACTTTCCCATTATTTTGGTGAATATAGATTTTCCGGCCCTGTACTTCACAATATATAATTTGTGACAGTGGGATTACTTGGCAGGAAATTCCTTTCTGAATGACGATATTTTTGGCTGTCCTCTGTGCCAGGGTCCTGACTGCCCGGTCCATGGTCCGATTAAAATGGATGCTGTCCAGGGGTTTGAGAAGATAGTCGAATGCTTCCACTTCGAAGGCATCATAGACATATTCTTTCAGAATCGTCACAAAAACCAGCAGACTGTGATTCTTTCGCTCCCGCAGAGCCCGGGCGGTTTCCATTCCGTCCGGCTGCCGCATCTGAATATCCAGAAAAATCAAATCAAAATCGCAAGTGCTGTCCAAAAGAGAACGGCCGTCGGGAAAACTGTTGACACAATAAGAAGTTATATTTTTTTCTTCCATATATAGGGAAAGATGGTGAGAGATTTCTCTCGTCATAAAGGGCTCGTCGTCGCAAATTGCAAATTTTATCACATTTATCACCGTGTTTTCTTATCAGAATACCAGATATGAGGAAAAAGAACAATCCGATTGTGGTGAAATATCTTAAATTTGTAATGAGTTGTAATAAGAGGAGCTTCCAGATATATTTTGAGACAGAAGCGTACTTTGTGAGCGTTGTGAAAATCATAATATTTGCAGTTGTGTCCCCATCACAGCAGATGCTATAATACAAATAGAAGCGCTGGATAGGAATGTCAGAATTTTTACAGAAAAGGGCAGTGATGAGAATCAGGAAGAGGACAAAAGATGAAAAGTGAAAAGTTTAAGTCTACCTATATGGAATACCATCATATGGTTATTCATCTCGCATACGATATACTGCAGGACTATGATCTGGCACATCATGTCTGCCAGGAAGTTTTTATAGAATTGAGCGAGAAGATAGAAAGTATGGATCAGGAGCGTATCAAAGGCTGGCTTTTACGCTGCGCAAAGAGAAAGTCAATTGAGTCAGCTGGAAAGGGCTGCCGGAAAAATAAAGTCTCTGTAAGTGCAGAGGAATAGAGAAATGAGCGACTATTTCCCAGCGCCGCAGGTTTGGACAAATAAGAAAACAGAGCTCAAAACCGTGTTGGATGCGCTCCTTATTTTTTTATGGTATATTTGTAAGGAACTTATCCAAGAAGAATGTATAAAAGAAACGGAATGAAAATGGGGAAAAACCTTAAATTTGATAACCTAAACGAATGGATAAATGGGGAATATGACCGGGAGACAAAGAACATAGAGGACAGTCTTAGTAATGACGGTTCTTTTGACCCGGACAAAAAAGACAGTGAAGAACTATTCCAATGTATCCAATCCCGGATTAGAGAAAAAGAGGAGCAGGAGATAAAAAGCGAAGTTCAAGGAAAAAGGAAGGTAATAACCAGGCAGAGAGTTGGAAAGTGTGCGGCTTTCTTTTGCACGGCAGTTACAGGTGTTTTCTTGGCAAGTATGACCAGTGAGGCAAATCGATCGTATTTTATGTATAAGATGCAGTATTTGGTTGGGAATGAGGTGGTGGTAGATGAAGGTAATGAGGAAGATGGGAAAGATATTGTAGAGTGGAAAAAGGCAGGGGAAATCAGTCAGGATATCGAGGATAAATTGGGTATTTTGGTTCCTGATTTTCAATATATGCTGGAATTGCGCACAAATGAGGTATATAATATACAATATGGTGATTCGATTGCAACTATTGAGTATAAATATGATAATATTATTGTTAATTTACGGATGTTTAACAGAAATCGAACGGATATTTCAGGCATAGACTTTCAAGGAAAGGGAATAAAAGAATTGTCTTTGATGAACGATACAGTTAAAATGACAGTATCAGAAATAAAAGGACTGGAAGATAAACAAGCGACATTAGCGGCGCAGTGGGAATATAAAGAAGGTTATTATCAGCTGAGTGGAAAGGTTGAAAAGGAAGAATTTCTTAAAATTTTAAAAAGTATTGCTTATTAAAGAGTTATTTCTTACAGTTCCTTATTATTGTATTGGAGATGATGTCCCGGTACTGATCTTATGCCGCATTGGGTCACACAGCGGTCTGTTTGAAAAAAGAACTTTATTTACCGCCGTATGGGGTGTACTCTGTATGGCGGTTTTCCTGGTATAGGTCTTATCTATTTCAATGCCAATCATCAGTGTTGGATTTTTTAAGATATTCCCGACAAAAATTATTTTGCTATTATAATTTGTTTATGTTATATTTATAATGTGAACTTATTCAAAAGAATGTATAAAAGAGATGGGACGAAAATGAGGAAAAATTTTAAATTTGATAAACTAGATGAATGGATAAAAGCGGAATATGACCGGGAGACGAAGGGAATAGAGGACAGCCTTAGTGATGACGGTTCTTTCGACCCCAACAAAATAGACAGCCAAGAACTATACCAACGTATTCAATCCCGTATTAAGGAAAAGGAGGAACAGGAAACAAAAAGTGAAGTACAAGAAAAAAGGCGGGGAATAACCAGGCAGAGAGTTGGAAAGTGTGCGGCTCTTTTTTGTGTGGTGGTTACGGGCGTCTTCTTGGCAAGTATGACCAGTGAAGCAAATCGATCGTATTTTATGTATAAGATGCAGTATTTGATTGGGGATGAGGCGGGGGCAGATGTAGGTAGTGAGGCGGATAGTAATAATATTGTAAAGAAAAAAAGACAAGAAAAAATTGGAGAGGAAATAGAAAGCCAATTAGATGTTTTAGTTCCCTATTTTGAGTATGGGTTACAATTGGATGTAGATGATGCATATAATATTGAACCTGAAAATGCAGTTGCAGCTATTGAATATCAATATAGTGATAATGTTATAAATTTAAAAATGGTTAATAGAAATAAAACAGATACTGTTGGTCTGGATTTTCGAGGAAAAGAAATAGCAGAATTAAAACTTAAGAGAGAGACAATCATTATACATGTTATGAAAACAAGAGATAATAAAGATGAGGAGGACGTTTTGACAGCACAATGGGAATATCAAAATGGAAACTATCAGTTGACTGGAAAAGTAAAGAAAAGTGAATTTATAAAAATCCTTAAAAGTATTAGTTATTAAGAAGTTATTATTTTATTTTTCTGACGTATTAATTGTGTAGCGTAAGTATCATAGAAAGAGAAGAATCAATGAGGCATAAATTTTATAAGAAATTGGCTTTGTTTTTAGTGCTGGTTACGGCCTTAGTTACAGTTTTCACGTCTGGTACTTTAATTTACGGTGCGCCCAATGGTACATCTTTAAATGAAGATATTACAGAAATCTCAGATAAAAGTACTGTTTTAACCAGAGGTAATTATTTAAACTATGGTGCGGTAACGTTGACCAAACTTGATTCAATGAAAGTCCGGATTTCAGGTGAGACTGCGGCTCATAGAGTTTGTGATTCGTTGTTTGTAGATTTATATTTATACCGCAGTAAAGATGGGATAAACTATGAAAACTATCGGGAATGGTCTTTTGAGAAAAGCAATGGCAGTTATTTTTGGAAAGTACTAGAGGTTATAGTGCCTTCGGGATATTATTATGCTATTGCTGGTATCCATACGGCAGTTTTTAATGGCGAAGCCGAAATGACCAGAGCATACGCAGAGGGGCTTTGGGTAAATTAGCCATTAACTGAACATCCATTAAGCCCCCAGCAGAGCTGGGGAGAACGGAGTGAGCAGTA
>CAJURF010000002.1 GCA_910588825.1 uncultured Lachnospiraceae bacterium | reverse complement strand
AATTTATTAACCAAGCAGTCTTGATTGGCTGCATCATTATTATACAAGGAGGTGTATTAAATGTTATCAATGTATCCAGCCTGTTTCTTTCACGAAGACAACGGCTATTCTGTAGTGTTCCCTGATTTAACTGGCTATCTACATGCGGCGATACCCTCGAAGAATCCACGGAAATGGCCATCGAATGTTTAGCGGGCTATCTTCATACTTGCCAAATGGACGGTGACAATATACCCAAACCGTCGAAATTAACAGATATTGACCCACAAGCTGTTGCAAAAGAACTTGACCCGGATGCGCCCATGTGTGAATCTTTTGTCAATATGGTTTCTGTGGATGTGGCTTCATATGTAAAGGAACATTTCTTTTTGAGATAGACACGCCGTCAACTATTCGCAGAAGTTGGCGGCTATTTTTTCCCTTGTAAATCTGATAAATCAAATCAGTACGCGGTCCTTTTTTCCTTTATTATGCTGCCATCTGCGAGCATAACAGTTATACTCAAGAGCATACGTATTTGCCAAATGTTTTGCTGTATTGATGCCCCGCCCACAATTCTCTCATTCTCCAGCGCCAGATACCATTGCGGAACCGCGCTTTTATCAGCCAAACACTCCTCTATGCTCTCTTCATTTGCCACCCGGGGAACACCCCATTTCTCGTGGAACCACTGGGCCGCTGACTCTGCCATCTGGGGCCGGTCTGTCAACCGTATGATTTCGAATTTCATCTCAATAGCCGCCTCCTGAAAATTTGATATTTACGCTTGAAGCGATTGATGTCCTCTTTCATCATGTTCTTTCTCAAAACTGTATCATTTGGACCACATTGCCATGTTCTTTCACAATGGACATCAAATCTTCTACCTTCAGCCACACTGTCGCCGTGTTATCATTTGGATGAACACCCACCAGGCCAGGAGAACTTAGGAATCCCTCATCTAAGAAAAACTGCACTTTGTGCTCCGCATCATTTAAAATGCCAAGAGGAGTTACCGCACCGGGAATCAGACCCATGATTTTCATCAGGTCGTCCCCTGACGCAAATGACAGGGGACGTGTTTCGTATTTCCGCCGGAACGCTTTCAAATCCACACGCTTATCGCCCTTGACTGTTATCAGATAATAATTACGCTTTTTATCATCCCGCACAAAAAGATTCTTGGCATCTGCCTCCGGATATGGCAGGTTTATCTCTGAAAGTTCTTCCATATTATAGACTGCTTTGTGTTCTGTGGTTTCAAACCAGATATTCTTATTTCTCAGATACTCGTAGATTTCATCTTTATTCATGAATACTCTCCTGTTCAAATTCTATATTTTTTTTACGATTGCATCATACGGTATGGCCTGCCACATGTAGCGGTTATTTTTCTATCCATTATCTTATCTGGCACTTACCATATTCTTTAGGGTCACTCCCACATATGTGAAGAATACGCTCTGTTACACTGCGCTGTTCTAGCTGATGGACAATCACCCCCACATACGCGGGGAATACTACCGGTAGAAAAGAACATCCCTTTCCTGTTCAGGATCACCCCCGCATACGCGGGGAATACAGATTTCGAGGTAGAGTAGTTTTGCTCTTTCCGGGATCACCCCCGCATACGCGGGGAATACACAGCTAAGTGAGTTTGTGGCGTATACGGGCGAGGATCACCCCCGCATATGCGGGGAATACTCGAATGCTTTACCTGCATAGACGATGTTGTGAGGATCACCCCCGCATACGCGGGGAATACTTTGTGTCATCTACTCCTGCTACAGTGCTCCCGGGATCACCCCCGCATACGCGGGGAATACGTGGTAAATATGGCGGAAATGCAGTGGATCAAAGGATCACCCCCGCATACGCGGGGAATACAAAAATGTTATTTCCTGTGGATGCCTGCTGTAAGGATCACCCCCGCATACGCGGGGAATACAAAAATGTTATTTCCTGTGGATGCCTGCTGTAAGGATCACCCCCGCATACGCGGGGAATACTTTCAGATAGAAAAGGCAATACATATCGCATGAGGATCACCCCCGCATACGCGGGGAATACACACTCCATGAGTGTATAGTATCTCTACTGACAGGATCACCCCCGCATACGCGGGGAATACCAGAAAAGAGCGCTTCGGGGGAGTAGCTACACGGGATCACCCCCGCATACGCGGGGAATACCATGACCTCCGGGTTCCAAGTTTCCCTCTACAAGGATCACCCCCGCATACGCGGGGAATACTGTCTGTCCATCCACTGCGCCCTGCGCTATGGAGGATCACCCCCGCATACGCGGGGAATACACTCATCGTCGCCACCACCTGCGGCCATTCCTAGGATCACCCCCGCATACGCGGGGAATACTTGGTCCATGCCTGGTTGAGATTTCCCGTTTGGGGATCACCCCCGCATACGCGGGGAATACTTTCCAATAGTTTCGATTACGGTTTTTATGACAGGATCACCCCCGCATACGCGGGGAATACATACGCCCGTTCAGGATATTGTAAAACCGCTCGGGATCACCCCCGCATACGCGGGGAATACCGTGCCTGAAGCGTCCAGCCAAGCCCCACTACAGGATCACCCCCGCATACGCGGGGAATACCCGCCCGTCAATATAATCCCTTGCGCCTGACCAGGATCACCCCCGCATACGCGGGGAATACGGTGTCATACAGACCACCATTCTCTCTATACCAGGATCACCCCCGCATACGCGGGGAATACACATGGAAACTCGTGAGGTATTTACAGACCTTGGGATCACCCCCGCATACGCGGGGAATACTAAAATAAAAGTTTTAAAAAGTTGGAAAAAGTAGGATCACCCCCGCATACGCGGGGAATACGAAGACATATACATTCTACGTACATCCTCCTCAGGATCACCCCCGCATACGCGGGGAATACACGACTGTGGGCAGGAGGATAATGCCGGAGCAGGGATCACCCCCGCATACGCGGGGAATACCTTATGGCCTCCTGCGCCTCTCTTGCGTCCTCAGGATCACCCCCGCATACGCGGGGAATACCAGAGCCGATTATTTCAAAAAGCGGAGAAAAGAGGATCACCCCCGCATACGCGGGGAATACTCTGCTTCGACGTCAACGCTTGCCTCTTTTACAGGATCACCCCCGCATACGCGGGGAATACAACTCATTTCCAAATCCCTCCAATCTCATATTAGGATCACCCCCGCATACGCGGGGAATACGATACCCTTTGTGGTATTTTCGATCATGCGGAAGGATCACCCCCGCATACGCGGGGAATACACTAAAAAAATGGCAGAAATACAAGGGTTTTCACCCTCATCTTCTTACAAATCATTTAGTTTAACATAAATCCCATATGTAAGAATACAATCCGATAGTGCCCTGTGCAGATTACTAATCTCCAAAGAAAAGTACGATGCTACCGTTTCTAATCTATAATTTTCCAAATCATCTAATTTTCGACGAGCAATGGATAAAATATCTTTTGTTCTTTTGACGATAATTCTCTCTCCAACCCGCTCTGCAAGTTTTTGGATAAAATTCACATCAAACTGCACATTATATCCCACAATTATCTCATCGCCGATAAACTTTTGAATTTTGGCAAAAGCATCTTTTTCCCCAATCCCTTGTTCTTCTATCATTTTCTCTGTTATGCCTGTCAATTCTGTAAATTCAGCAGATATACATTTATCCGACTGAATAAAGCATCGAAATTCATCTTTAATTGTATTTTCAAACACTTTCAGCAAACCAATTTCTACAATTCTGTCTTCCACATAATTCAGACCTGTTGTTTCAACATCTACCACTACATAACTTGAAGATTTACTCTGTCTTCTACAATAGCCTGCCTTTTCATACCTGGATGCCTTGCTAAATCCTGGCCTTAAAAATAAATTTTGTTCATCCCCATCATTTTGCCCTAATGGCTTCTGCATCAAAATAAGCCCCTCATAATCAACTGGAGTCCACGTAGTGTTATGTGTGAGAAATGTATACCCCTGTTCATTGTTTGTTGAATAGACCATTGTTGCCTGACCGCTTTTTATGTTCTCACAGACTCTGTCCCATAATTCGCCGCGTACTTTGGCACTGAGTTTTCCCACATAGACCCCTGTATTAATTTCACTCAGCCACTTTGATAGATCGCCTCGAAGTCTTGGTGGACAATTCGTAACACACAAAACAATCACTAATCATCACCCGCTTCTATGTAAGAAACACCATGCTCAACGTCACCCTCTATGTTGTCCCAAAGATAGAGAGTACTTTTGTAATCTTCCTGATACTCTCCATCCGAAAGTAAAAATTTTATATCGTGAACCATGCGTTCTAAAATACGTCCTTTTTTCAATTCATCCCGCAATCTGCGTCTCGTGGCACTCCCAATGTCTTCCGGATCCTCTGCAGCCATTTCAAAAGCAATCGGTATCGTTGTCTCTGCTTTATACAAATCAGCGATATCATAGACGAACGACAGCTGATGTCCTACATGTACAAACCCAAGTCCTGGTGAACAGCCAAGAGCACATACCACAGCATGTGCAAGTCCATATAAACACGCATTTCCCGCAGATAAGGATTTATTGACAGGGTCTCCCGACTCATAATCATCTGGACTATATTCTCTTTTCTTCCACGGAACATTCCATTTTTTTGACTGCTCCCGATAAATAGATCGAACTCTGCTTCCCTCTCGTCCTCTCAACTGCTGCATAGTCAGCTTTGAAACGTCTTCGTTGGGAAATCTAAGTTGATACATCATTCTGGCTACCTGGATATGTTTCTTCTCATTACTTACCAGCTGTGCCTGTCGCAGAAGAAGCGTTGAATGGTTTGTAAGAGCCCGTCCATAAGCATAAAACCGCACTCCATGCTCGCCCACCCATATCACAGTGACGCCCATATCACCAATTAGTTCCATTGCCCTGTGTGTGACATCTGTTCCAGGCCCCAATAATAAAACAGAGACTGCTGCTGCCGGAATATTTGTAATGCCATTTTGCGTTTTTACCGTAATTGCCCCATTATCCCGGCTTATTTTGCATCTCTCCAGGTAAATAAATGTCATGCGGTCCTGAATACGCGGTAATGCCTGAATTTCCGGCTTTTCTATCCCTGCCCTTATTTCCATTTATCCTCCGTTCCTGGCAATCGTAAGCAATCCCATGCCGTATGCCTTTTCCCGGCCAATCCCATTTACCAGCGCATCCTTGAAAACATCTGCATCCTCAACCTTTAACCTGCCCTCAAATGCCACTTCAAGAATACGTACTTTCTGCTTACTGCCCTGTTTATAAAATACTTTCCAATTTGATCCTTGTACACGTACCGTGTCTGGAAAAATATAAAACCCTTTCTTCTCAGACTGAAGTTTCAGCCATTCCAATTGATATTTTTCTGCAGTATGAGCAGTGACCTTCCCTCTTTCCCCTTCTTTCTTGATACCGCGTGTAGGATTTGCCACCAGCCGAAAATGCCACGTAGAACCTTTTTCTACCCGGGACAGCAGTTTTCCATAATTTTTTGACTCCCCCGCTATATTTTCATATCCAAATTGATCTGTAATATTCGACAGCTGCGGTTTTTCAGAGCTCAATATTAATAAATACGTGTTTCCACCCAGTGTATCAATCCGCCATAGATTCCTTCTCTGTTTTTGGGAAAAAGCTTCTTCCACCGCACCATGAAATTTACTTGGGGATGCAAGCGCCAATTGTGTTCTTCTTTTCGATATATCCAGTTGAATTCTTGACAAATACATATCCGCCTCCCTCACAACCCCTGCATCGGGTCGTGTTCTGTAACGGTAAATACCTGTTCCCTGGTCACGATTTTTGCAGGCATTTCTATTATGTACCGATAGCCATATTCGCGTCTAAATGGTGAAAACGACACCGGAACGTCCTTTTTCACGCTGCCATTTTGTGTAAGGCGGTCATCCATTACGATCCTTAAAGATACCCTGTCAGAAAACCGAAAAGCCCCCCTCCTCCTCCAGTCCGGTACTTGCCATTCTTCGTCATAAAGTGCCTGATATAACGAAACCGTGCTCCGTATTCCTAACAGCAAAGGCTGTGTAGGCGGACAGGACTTTCTGCCCAAAAAGACCGGGAATTCAGGGTTCATAAGAGCACTTCCTAGTTTTTTAAGAAAATCTATATTTTCACAGCCCAATCCAGCCAAAAATACCGCATCACTCAAGTACGCCCTGTTAGAAAGGTTAGCATTTAACTTCGTTCCCATCTGCGTAATCTGAAAATCATTCACTTTTGTCCCCTGTTGGTCGATGCGGATGCCAAATTCCAACTCCGCCAAATCATCCAGCGGCTCATCTCTTTTTTTGCCAAGAGCCGCCGCCAGCATGCCAATCACCCCGCTCTTTGTAGGCATATCGTCCGTTCCACGGGTATCAAACATAGATTCCGACCCCCAGGACTGCAGCGGAGCACTTAGTCTAAGCAATAATACATACAATGATATCACTCCTCTCCCAAGGAATACTGGCCAATTTCATATTCGATTTCTTCTAGAAGTTTTGAAAATTTAATTTCTGGCAGAAAATCTTCAAATTCTTTTCCCACCATCCAAGATTTTTCTGGAGCCGCTGTATACATTTTATACACTTTTTTCGCATGACGAACTAATCGCTCTGCGGATTTTTCTACGTACCCCCCATTTCTTCCATCAATGGGTTTTTCAAAGGCACCTGCCAGGTTAATGGGCTGGTCTTTGCGTAATGTAACATACACCAGATCAGGAAGTGTCCGGTTGGCAAAGGTATTTTGCTTTCCTGTGGGCATGGAACGTACAAACACATCTGTAAATCCCCTGACTGCTGTTTTTAATTCATCTGGTTTCAAATTTTCTGCTAATTCCCTGACGTTCACTGATGCATACCGATATAAGGTAGAAGAATTGAATTCCACCGTCCCCAGATGCCCTGCTCCGGCATTATCCTCCTGCCCACAGTCGTCCACAGCTGTAAAATAGTCATATTCATTGTTGATCGTATGTGTTGATATACTATGCGCTACCTGGGCGGCTGCGTCATAATTCAGACTGGGATTACTTGCCGCCATACGCCCAAACAAAAGGATGTCCACACTTGGATGATCATTAATCGCTTTTTCCAAAAGAGGCTTAAATGCTTTATCTTTTTCTTTTTTCGCAGCCTCATCATGATAGTATTCCCCTGCCAGTTTTGCAAGTTCCGACACCTGCTGAGAACTGATGAAAAACAGTGCGTCCTTTTTATCAGACCCTGCTTTTACCCCTGCCAGTTCTAAAACTGTTTTCGCCATTTTCTCAGCTTCTTCAGCTGAAATATCTGAATTGTCTTCACAAATCTTCTGTAAAACAAGTTCCGCTGTCTTTTTAGTCCGGTATCCGGTAAATGTTTCTGTAAACAAGTCTTTAAACATCAGCCGCATGGCTCTTTTCCATGATTGAGAAGAAACCCTTGCCCGCATGGTACCGCCGTATACCGCTGTTTTCGGGCTTCCTGTATCATCTCTGTTAATACAGCTTGGCGGAACTGTCTGGATTACATGAAAATCAACATATAAATTCTTACCCATAAATGCTTTCCTCCATTTCTTCTTTCTCTTTCCGGTAAAAATCCTGCCCCCATCTTAAACATACGCGATTTTTCCCTTCTGGTAACTGCAGCTCATATAAGTCTTTCGCAAGCATCCCATAATTCAGCGGTATTCCTTTGCTTCTAAGCAACTGTACGATACCTCTCAAGTGGTGGGACACCTCTTTCATATTTACTGATGTTGCAAGTGCCTGCAGCCGCTGCAACATCCGCTGTTCCCCATTGGCATCTTCATAAGAGGAAGCTAATCTTGAAATTGCATGGCCAATGCTCCTTTTCTCATCTACATGCATGGGCTGGCTTTTTATTTCATATCCCTGCTGGTGCAGCGCAAACAAAGTAAGAGCAAGATAGCATGCCCATTCCCCTTTTGTGGCTTCCCCATTACTGCTAAGAAACTCCTCTGGCATATCCTGTAAAATAATCCCAAAAAGCTGCGGCATTTTTCCTGGTTCATGTCCAATTCCCCGCCGCAGTTCCGCCATCAATGCCTTCCCGCCTCCATAATCCGCTTCTGCCCGCAGAAGATTTATTTTTTTGCCGACAAAATTCTCTATTTTCTCTTTTCTATTCATTTCCCTTTCCTTCTCCTGTGCCGGATTTACCTTCCCAAGCGCTGTAGATCTTAAATAACGCTCTTTGGTAATCCCTCAGTATTTTCGGCACTGTCAGCAAGTCCTCATCAACTCTTCGATTCCTGTAAATATTTGCGTTTAATGTCTTAACATACTCTTCAACAGTTTTCCTGGCATGCAGAAATGACTGTCTCTCCCATTCAAGCAATTTATCCTCTCGGTTATCCTCCGCAGGATCAATCTGCACCAGCCATTCCCGGAATGCATGGTCAATAGAAAAATAATATTGGCTGACAAGTTCCCTTTTGATCGAACCCTTAGATCCGCTGTTTCCATATAAAAGCCTGCTCATTTTACCCGAAAAATATTCCAGCGCGTTTTCCGACACTGCCTGGCATTTATAGACTTCATCACATATGCTCCCTACCCAAACTTTTCCCAGATCATCCAGCAATCCCGCTGACATTGCAATGGTATCATTCACACAGTCTCCGTATGTATAGCTCCGATCTCCATATACCATTCCAATCATCCGAAATGTAATTAAGGACGCCGACCCAATCAGCTTCTCCTCACATAAAATATTCATCCACTGCACAATTCCCGGAACGCGGGTTTCCTCTTCCTTTTTCAAAAGTGTGGGAAACTCCCTCCATGCATGAACAGCAGGGTCATGCTTTTTAGGGAAATATGTTTTCTTGTCATCTTTCTTTTTTCCTGCTTTTAAACGCCACAGGGTCATTGGCTCATTGAAATCATCTTCAACCGTGTAAAAATCTCCTCCCAGAGCGCGAAACCCTGTTATACGCCCCTGGGAATCCCTTTTTAACATGATGCGCCTTGACTGAATCGTATACAATTCAGGCAGATTATCCGGCGGGGCAATTTCACACCCCTGTTCCCTGCGGCTCCCGCCCTCCCAGGCTGGCTTTGGCGGTGCCCAAATTTCTTCTCCACGCAGCGGGCACAGATTCAGCATTAGTATCTGGAACAGATTTTTTCCATTGACCATCACAAAACCAAGCTGGCCCAGCCTTCCTATTCCTACTGGCTGATTTGGCCCCGGTGCTTTCTTGTCTGTTTTCAAATTCACTGCATATGCATTTAAATGGATCAGCCAACGCACCGCTTCCCCATAGCTGAGCTGAGATAATTCTGATCCGTCAACCATGCTGAAATGATGCTTTGTAGCCTTATTCATACTTTCCTTCATATTGCCGTAAAGACATTCCACGCTATAATCCGTCCCATGCTGTAGATCGTTTACCTGCCAAAATGGCGTTTCTGGATGAAAAAGCCAGAAACGCTCACGGTAAGTTTCCAGATAATCACTTACTGCCTGCTCAGGAAATCTTCCCATATCCCAGTAAGCCTGCCATCGATCCAGTACGTCTTCAAACTCTGATCCATTTTCTTCGGATAATTCTTCTTTTCTTCCATTTTCATCATATCGGTAGAAAATAGTCACCGCAATAGCCAGAAGCACCCGCAGAACCGCTGCATCCTGTGTGGGCATTTCCCCCGATAAACTGGTATACTTATGAGAATGAACCAGCGTCTCCGTCAAGGGCATCTCTTTTCGTTCCAGAGACGGTGTGATCACCTGAATCCATGGTTCATCTAAAAGATTAAATTCTTTTCTCATATTCTAATCCCTTTTCAAAACTATATGACAGTCTGTACCCATTCAGTTCTGCCTGATTTTGCTCATTAAGAAGTAAAACCAGCTCGCCATGAATCCAGGGCGACTGCTGCCACATTGACAATTCCTTTATATTTTTTTCTTCCAGCTCCCTAATGGTATCCCTCTTATTCCAGGAACAGGCAAATACATGGGGCAGCCGCAAACGCTGCATGGCAATCATACGTCCCTCTGTACTGATGGGAACCTGCGTTTTAGAACCAATAAAGCTTTTAGAAAAATCCCCCTCTGCAAACAGAACCGTTTCATCTTTCCCTTCTTTCATAAGCAGCACTTCAATGGATGAAGCACCATCCCGGACGCTGGCCTCAGCTATTTTTTCACTTGATTCTTCTGCATTATCAAGAATATTTTCAAGACCTCTCCGTGATGTTTTATTTAATAAATAACCTTTTGCTCTCTGCTCTTTTGTTTTCAGCTCCTTTTCATACTGCTCCTTTGCTCTTTTATATCCCTCTCCTTCTAAACCCAGGCTGTCCTCCTGACTATACACTTTTTGAACCAAAGAAGGAATATGCCCTGGTATTTTTATGATATCAGGAAGTACCTTTTCTGTCCGCATCAAAAGGTAATCCCCGTACACCGCCTGACTGCCAGAATCATAGGCCTCTCCGCCCTCCTGCAGGATAATGCATTCCGGGCTTTGCAGACGCTTGGGCCTGAAACGCTTATGCCTGTGGAGTCTTCCCATTCTCTGAAGCAGTAAATCCATGGGACACAGCTGTGTAACCATGATATCTGCGTCATAGTCCAAAGACTGCTCCAAAACCTGGGTTCCGATCAAAATCAATCGGTTCCTGTCGCTGCTGCCGGAGTTTTTTCCCATTTTCCTCAACAGATATTCTTCTTTTTTAAAACGGTCCGGCATAGTAAATTGTGCATGATATAAAATGAATTCAGCATTTTCTATGGATTCCCGGCATTGTTCATAGACGTTCTGCGCATATGCCACTGTATTGACAATGATACTGGCACAGCCGCCCTCCTGAAGCCGTTCATCCAACAGTCTGGCCATATCCGTCAAAGAAACACCCCTGTGAATCTTGACTGTTTTTCCTGATTCCTCCTGCTCAATGTTTTCCTGACGGATTTCTTCTCCCTCTGACCAGGTTAAAAGCGGATAATTCATATTTTTTCCCCAGTCTGTATCCCTACATATAATCTTTGGCTTTCGTTTCCTCAAACGATACTTCGAATATGCCTTTACATAGCATTCCACCAATGCTTTCCGCCGATTTGCAGGAAGTGTTGCGGACAGCAGAATAACCGGCACTCCATAGGCCGCCATCCACTGCAGAGAGGCTTCCAGATATATATTCATGTAGGCATCATAGGCATGGCATTCGTCAATCACCACGACTTTTCCTGCCAGACCCATATGTCTTAACATAAAATGCTTGCGTTTTAAAGAAGCCATTAAGAACTGGTCTACTGTTCCTATAACAAAGTCAGCCAAAAGGGCTCTTTTATTTCCCTGAAACCATGGATGCACCCCTAGCTTATCCTGGTTCCCACCATCCTCCTCTATGCTTGAATTTCCTTCCATAATCAATCGATTGTAGTCTTCATTAAACTCTGCCGCACCGTGGGCAAGGCGAATGGCATTTGCCGTCTCCTCCGAAACCTGTTTTCCCCATTGGTACAACCGGGGGAACAGGCCGTTACTGGTTGCCTGTGTAGGCAGCCCGAAAAAAATTCCTCCCTCATTTTTTCTGGACGCCAGCACTTCAGCAGCCGCCAGAGCCGCCTCTGTCTTACCAACCCCCATCCCAGCTTCCAGAACAAAGATTCCTGGGGCATCACTGCAGCTGTCCACCACATTCAGCACGCATCTTTGCACTTCATTGGGCAGAAATCCAAATCTTTCTTTAAATATTTCCTGGTCCATTGTATAGACTTCTGAATGCCATCTCTCCGGAAAATCAACCTTTTTCCACCCTTTGTTTACCCTCTCCGGATACATGGTTCCTTCTCCACAATCGTCCAGAGACAACAGTGGAAAATACGTGGTATTGCTGGAAATCCAGTCTGCTGTAATAAGCAAACCGGAAAGCAGCACCTGAGCTTCTAATGTCAATACGGGAAGTTCCCGGAATGTCTTGATTCCCGCCAACTCCATCGCCTGATTCAAAATATCATACCAGGCTTCTTTCCATAGCTTTTTTACCTCTTCATCCTCTGACCCCCAAAAATTAGCTGGATACGCTTTGATCATATCTGGCTCTCCCATCATGTAATCTATGCTGAGTGGTTTTCCATGATGAGCTCCCACTACTGCCGCCACACTCTCAGGAACACTGGCCTTTACCGTGTCACTTTGCAGTATCCACTGTCCTGCATGCGCATGCGGGGTTTTCCCTTTCTCCCTGTATTCTTTACAAAGCTGGTAACCGTAACCTGAAATTTCTTCATATTTAGCAGGACAAAACCTCGTTATCATACTCTGGAAAATTGACGTGGCCTTTCCTATGTCATGGACAGCGGCAAGAAATACCGCTGTTGATAAAAAATCTTCATAACCCAGACCTGCTGATGAAAAAACCGATTCCGGAACCCATTTTACTACTAGTTTTTTTATAATCCCTGCTGTATCCCTCAAATGCATCCACAAAGGAAGCCACAATTCTTCCGTTTCCTGATGGGCCTTTGCCATAAGTATTCGATATTTTCCGCTCACATTCCCCTTATCTCCATATATCTGCGTCATTCTTTTTACCAATTTAATAACTTTTCCTTTTTATTGTGCATTTGTCATAATTTTATCTACTTTTTCCTAATTATATTTAATGATAGCATTTTACGAACAATTATGCAATAATATAATGTATTTTATTATTCAGTTTCATCAAATCTGCACGCTTATCTCCCTTAACTGTTCTCTCCTATAGAACAAACCCGCATCATCTCCCCACATTCCCCGGCAAGCCCCCGGACCTCCAGACCGGCATCCCTGCAGGCCGCCACAGTGTCCAAAAGTTTCTGTGTAATCTGTTCCCCCGGCACTGCCAGGGGAACTCCCGGGGGATACAAATGAAGAAACTCTCCTGCAATGCATCCTTCACTCTGCTCAAAAGGAACCAGCATCCGCGGCCGGGCCATAGCATCGCTGATTGACAGGACTTTTTTTGCCAGCACAACAGTTTCCTGCCAGTTGAGTGCGGATTCCTCCTCCGGCTTTCTCAAAGCTCTACCCTCCACCCGCCATTCGCGTTCTATGTCTTCCAATGCCCGGCACAGGCGATCGTACCCATCTTTTGTATCTGCCGGGCTGGTCATTCCCAATACGTATGTTTTCGCCTCCATCTCCATCTGAAGGCCATATTTTTTTAACAACAGCTCATATAATTGATGACCGCCTGCTCCCTCTGCCCGCACGCACAAAAGCAGCTTGGAACGGTCCAGATCCCACACTGCTTTATTTTGATACAAATCCTCCCCTGCCAGCTGAATATACTCCAGTCCTGACAATCTGCCACGCAGCCCTTCTAACCGTTCCACATATTTTTCAAAAAAGGCTTTTCCCGAACGCTGTAAATTCCTGATACAGCTGTCTATGCTCCCCATTAACAGATAGGACGGACTGCTGGTCTGGTACATGCCCATATAGCGGTGTATCCGCTCCCTGTCCGCCAATTTCCCCTGCACATGTAAAAGGGCAGTCTGTGTCAAAGCCGGAAGGGTCTTGTGCAGACTGTGCACCACCACATCCGCCCCCTGCTCCAGCGCTGAATGGGGAAAGTAATCGTGAAATGGAAAATGTGCCCCGTGGGCCTCGTCCACAATCAGAGGCACTCCCCGGCGATGGACAATTTCCGCAATTTCTCCCACAGAGGACACCACCCCGTCATAGGTAGGTGAAGTGATCACCACCGCCTGTACACGGGGATGGGCAGACAGGGCCGCTTCCACTTTCTCTGGCATCACTGCGCCATGGATGTCATAAGAAGAAAGGAGCTCTGGGTATACATAATAATTTTCCACCCCGCTCAGACAGACACCGTGATAAACGGACTGGTGGCAGTTTCTTGCCATCAGTATGGCGCCGCCGGGCGCAGTACAGGCAGCAATCGCCGCCAGCAGGGCCCCAGTGCTCCCGTTCACACAATAATAGGTCTCCTCCGCTTGGTAAAGCTCAGCCGCAGCGGCCTGGGACTCCTGTAAAATCCCTGTGGGACGGTGGAGATAATCAAATCCGTCAATCTCTGTGATATCTTCTGTCAGTTTTGGCTGAAACTCCACTGCATCTTCATTTCGTTTATGCCCTGGCATATGAAATGGGTAAATATTTTTCTGATGGTATTCTTTTAGTTTTTGATATAAAAATTCCATGTAAACCGCCTGTTCTAAAATCTAGTAAACTGCGTCACAAAACAACTCGAAATATACTCTTTCACTTGAATGGATATTTTTCCTGTGATATTATGACTATATACCCGTGAGCCAAAATGATTTGCCAGCAGGCATTCAACTGTTTCAAGTAAAACAGCAAATCATTTGGCAAATACGTATGCTCTTGAGTATAACATCAAACGTTCATTACATCCCTAAAATTTAAAAAATTTCTACAATGGCCTTATGCTGTTCAACCAGGAGCAGGAACGGTTAATTGATACAGCAGGGTATTTCCAAGCAAGGAGGCGGCTGTATATGGGAATTTATGTGAATCCGGGAAATACTGCTTTTAAAGAAGCTGTAAATTCTCAAATTTATGTAGACAAAAGTGAATTAATTTCATATGTAAACAGTGTATTAAACACAAAACAAAAAAACATATGTGTCAGCCGTCCCCGGCGTTTTGGAAAGACAATGGCTGCTGATATGCTTGCGGCATATTACAGCAAAGGCTGTGATTCCTCCGGCCTGTTTTTTGGACTCAAAGCCAGCTGCCAGGAATCTTTCCCCGCCCATTTGAACCAGCACAATGTAATCCGGCTGGATATCCAGCGTTTTCTGGAAACAGAAGATGACCGAAAGCATTTTATTCATGAGATCGAGAAAAACGTGGTCAGGGAACTGATTGAAACATTTCCGGAATGTACAGGATTGGACACTTGTACACGGCTTAAAACAGCCCTGGATCAAATTTTTAACCAGACTGCACAGCAGTTCATTTTCATAATTGATGAATGGGACTGCGTATTTCGTTTTCAGAAAAATAATCAGGAAATCCAGGAGAAATATCTGAATTTTCTCAGGGGTCTTTTTAAAGGCTCCGATTACACTGCATTGGCATATATGACAGGAATCCTCCCAATCAAAAAGTACGGTGAGCATTCCGCAATTAATATTTTTGACGAATATTCTATGATTGACCCTGCTGAATTATCCGGCTTTTTCGGATTTACTGAAAAAGAAGTCCAGGGGCTGTGCTCTGGAAGAAATGTGAAATTTTCTCAGCTTCAAAGATGGTACGATGGTTATCTGCTGAACAACTCGCATATTTACAATCCCAAGTCAGTGGTTGACGCAGTAAGAAGGGGCCGGGTCAAAAGCTACTGGACTGGCACGGAAACCTATGAAGCGCTGAAATTCTATATCAACATGGATTTTGACGGCATGAAAGAAACCATTATTCAAATGCTGGGCGGTGCCCGTTGTAAAATTAATACACGAAAATTTCAAAACGATATGGCCACATTTTCTACAAAGGATGATATTCTCACACTCCTGCTTCATCTTGGCTATTTAACTTTTGATGAGGATACAGACGAAGTCTTCATCCCCAACCAGGAGATTATCCAGGAATTTTTAAATGTAGTAGACGAGCCCCACTGGGGCGGACTGATGCAGGCTCTGAACCATTCTAAAACTCTATTAGACAGTACATGGGCATTAGATGAAAATGCCGTGGCTGAGGGCATGGCAAAAATCCACAGTGAAACTGCCTCTCTGCTGAAATATAATAACGAAAACTCACTGACCTGTACAATCCTCATTGCCTATTACAGCGCCAAAGCCTATTACTTAAATCCTATCATGGAACTTCCCTCTGGCAAAGGATTCGCGGATGTGGTTTATCTTCCCAAACGGAATATCAACCGCCCAGCACTGGTTATCGAATTGAAATGGAACAAATCTGCCCAAGGTGCCATCCGGCAGATCAAAGACAAGCAATATACCTCGTGGATAGAATCATACACCGGAGATATTCTTTTAGTGGGAATTCATTATCATACCAAGAAAAAGAAGCACGAATGTGTCATTGAGAAATATATTAAAATCTAAAGAACTGTATGTAAACAGCCTATGCCATTTGACTCTCGGGTCTATTTACATACATTTTCTAACACACGGAGGTCACCACTATGCATTCCACAACACAGCTTCCCCAGGCTTTCCTGTCCCGCATGGAATCCATGCTGGGCGCAGAATATCCGGACTTTCTTGCCAGCTACGAAAATCCCCGCAGGCAGGGACTCCGGCTGAATACGCTGAAGATTTCCCCGGAGGATTTTCTCAAAATCTCTCCGTTTCCCCTGGAACCCATTCCCTGGACTGATAATGGTTTTTATTACCCGCCGGACGTCCGCCCGGCTCAGCACCCTTTTTACCGCTGCGGTCTGTATTATCTCCAGGAGCCCAGCGCCATGGCCCCGGCAGCCCTTCTTTCTGTCAGCCCCGGGGACCGGGTTCTGGACTTGTGTGCAGCCCCTGGGGGGAAAGCCACCGAATTGGGCGCCCGTCTGAGGGGAAAGGGGCTTCTCACTGCCAACGACGCCGACTCCTCCCGTTGTAAAGCTCTGCTTCGCAATCTGGAACTGCTGGGCATCTCCAACAGTTTTGTCACCAACGAAACTCCCCAGCGGCTGGCAGGCACATTCCCTGATTTCTTTGATAAGATTCTGGTGGACGCCCCCTGTTCCGGAGAAGGCATGTTCCGCAAAGAGCCTGCGGCAGTAAAGACCTGGAGCACGGATAAATCAGAATCCTGTGCCAGACTTCAACGGGAAATTTTAGCCCAGGCAGTCCACATGCTCTCACCCGGCGGCCTGCTTATGTACTCCACCTGCACCTTCGCCCCCATAGAAAATGAAGGGGCTGTGTCCTATGTACTGGACCATTTTCCAGAAATGGATCTGAAACAGTTACCAGAAACCCACGGCTTTTCCCCCGGCAATCCTCAATGGGGAAATCAGGACCCCCGGTTAAGCCGCTGTCTGCGCCTCTGGCCCCATAAAGTCCAGGGAGAGGGACATTTTCTGGCACTTTTTTATAAGAAAGGGGCGGGGGCACAAAACAGCAGACCATCTCCCAGGACTTCAAAAAACAGGAAACTCCCACGCCCCCAGAGACTTCTTCTGGAAGATTTTCTCCAGCCATTGACTGCTTTTTTGACCGCAGACTTTGACTGGGAGCGGTTGGAAATCAGAGAAGACAGAGCCTATCTGCTGCCGGATGGACTGCCCAAAGTCTCCGGACTGCATTTTCTGAGAAACGGCCTTTTCCTGGGCGAGCTGAAGAAAAACCGTTTCGAACCCAGCCAGCCCCTGGCTCTAGCATTAAAAGAACTGCCTCCTGCCCATATGAACATCCCCTGCCAGGATGCACGCATTCCCAGCTATCTCCATGGGGAAACCATTGTATCTGCCCCGGGCGAATGCAGTATGGCCTCTGGCTGGGGTGTTCTCTGTGCGGATGGGTTCCCTCTGGGCTGGGGAAAGCTGGTGAATGGCACGTTTAAAAATAAGTACCCCAGGGGCTGGCGGTAAATACCTGTGACTGGACTTTCACCAGTAAAATTAGGAACTGTTAAGAATTAACTTTGCATATGAAACAGTATAAGAAAATTTATACTGCGTTATATGCAAAGATTAATTGTTTAACAGTTCCTTCCTTATCCGCTATATTTTTTATCTTTGTGCCAGCATAACCCTGCACCGCTTTTTATAGCAGGCAATCCCATATTTCAGGATGTTCTCTATCCCGTCATCTTCCAAGTCATCCTCATATTTTGTATATTCTATCTGTTTCAAGGCTTTCTTACAGACAGAATCCAGATTCCCGTCATGTGCATATTTCACTTCTATGATAATTCCCATATCTCCGGTATCCGGTTCCACAAGGATATCCGCATAGCCCTCTCCCATTTCCCGATTGGAAGAAATACCCCATCGGTTCTTCACTCCCAGTATTCCAAGTAAAACTCCATGGTAAAAGTTCTCTTTCATTTCCGTTCTTACGGCCGTATCCCGGATA
The DNA here is from genome assembly GCA_910588825.1 of uncultured Lachnospiraceae bacterium. Lineage (GTDB taxonomy): Bacteria > Bacillota > Clostridia > Lachnospirales > Lachnospiraceae > MGBC164599. The sequence goes on along the minus strand of CAJURF010000002.1, from coordinate 88,633 downwards.
CTGATGGTTCTTTTTAAATATTCTGTGAAAATCTTCTCTACATTTTCTGGGTCTCCATTTTGCAGTGCCTCGCAGAAACGGTTCAGAGTATCTCTGTCTTCCCGGACATTGTCCTTAAAAAATTCCATGATCTGCGTCACAAAAATATCCCGGATTTCCAGATTGGGAATCGCCAGTTTCATCTGCCGTCCCTCTGCTTTTCCCCTCTGGGTCAGATAACCGGTGGTAAAGAGCAGGCTCCAGATATTGTCTATTGTCTCATAAATCTCCGGATATGTGAGTTCCTGATGAATTTCCTTCATAACAACCCCGCCTGCCGCCAGGCTCTCAATCTCCCGTTTTGTCGTGGCATTTGCCGACTCTTGGATAAACCTTTTCACTGCTTCATTGCTGCTGGTATTAATCCAATAATCCTCCGGCTGTGCTTCCCTATCATCCAATAATGAATCACAGTAATTTAAAACATCCCATGGACAATATACATCTACATTGCCAAAACGATATCCATTATACCATTTCTTTGTCATTTCATAACTATCCGGATATCCGTAATACTCTAAAAGCGTCTTTACTTCTGTGTCTGTGAATCCAAAATACTCATCAAACCGTACATCCGTAACAGAACGTGCCTTCAAGTTATTAAGCTCAGTAAAGATACTCTCCTTTGAAATCCGAAGGCATCCGGCCAGCACCGCTAATTTCAGGCTGTTGTTTGTCTTCAGCGCCTCCCCAAGAAAACTTCGGATCAAGGAGATCATCTGGTCATAATATCCATTCGCATGGGCTTTTGCCAGCGGGACATCATATTCGTCAATCAGCAGGATAACTTTTGCATGATGATGCTTCTCCAACATTTCTGACAGTATTCTCAAGCTGTCACAAAATGCGGCTTCGTCCATATCGCTGTCCAAAAGCCTCTGATATTCCAGTTTATCACTCTCACTTAACGCATCACTCTCCAAAAGATACTGCACTTTTGACGCTGTCCGTCTTACAGTCCGGGCTCCCATCCGGAATGCCATTTCATAATTCAGTGCATCAATCCCCTTCAAGGAAATAGATACAACCGGATATTTTCCCATATATTCCTCACAGAGCGCAGTCTCTTTCGAAATTTTTAATCCGTCAAAAATGCTTTTATTCCCATTCAGTGAGAAAAAGTGTTCCAGCATACTCATATTCAGAGTTTTCCCAAATCTTCTTTCCTGATCTCATCAAAACTTTCAATCCCTATGGGAAGTTTCTTTTTTCGTATCACCATCTCTTTCTTTTATTTAAAATAATCCACCCCTGACTCAAATATCCTCATATCCTGTTCCCCATAGATATTGATGGCCACGCCGTCGTCCCGGCGCTCGCTGTGGGCCATTTTCCCCAGCACCCGGCCGTCGGGGCTTAAGATTCCCTCTATGGCGTAATAGGAACCATTCACATTCCAGGTTTCATCCATGGTCACTTCCCCGTCCGGACTGCAGTACTGAGTGGCGGCCTGGCCGTTCAGGAACAGCTTTTCTATCCACTGGGAATCTGCCACGAACCGGCCTTCCCCATGGGATGCGGGATTGCAGTAGACGCCGCCCAGCTTTGCCTGGGCCAGCCATGGGGATTTGTCCGATACCACTTTGGTATACACCATCTTGGAAATATGCCGTCCGATAGTATTGTAAGTCAATGTGGGGGAAGCCTCTGTCTGGCCTGTGATTCTGCCGTGGGGAAGCAGCCCCAGTTTAATCAGCGCCTGGAAACCGTTGCAGATTCCCAGTGCCAGCCCATCCCTTTCGTCCAGAAGCTTCTGCACGGCTTCCTTGATTTTTTCGTTCTGGAACGCCGTGGCAAAGAATTTGGCAGAACCGTCCGGCTCATCACCTGCGGAAAAGCCTCCTGGGAACATGATCATCTGCGCTTGTCCGATGGCTTTTTCAAATTCTGCCACTGACTCACGGATATCCAAGGCTGTCAGATTCTTAAACACCCTTGTCTCCACCCTGGCCCCTGCCCGTGTAAATGCCCTGGTGCTGTCATATTCACAGTTTGTACCGGGGAATACCGGGATAAATACTGTGGGCTGTCCCAGTTTGTGGCTGCATACATGAATCTTCGATGCATGGTACAGACCGTCCTCATAGGTTCCTTCCTCTGAGGGAGCAGCCCCTGGGGCATGGATGGAGGTGCTGCCCTGGCCGCTGGCTTTGGATACTGTTTTAAACACATTTTCCAGAGTCCCTGTCCAAGCCGTTAGTGCCTCTGAAAGGGGAATCTGCATATTTCCGTATTCAATGGCGCCGGTATCTGTCACCTCCCCGATCTGTGTATAGGTGACAGCCAGTTCTCCCACTCTGCCCTCTGAAACTTCACACACCAGTTCTCCGAATCCGGGGGCAAATAAATCTCTGGCATCCACATGGTGTTCCACCTTCACGCCCATTTTGTTACCGAAAGCCATCTTGCTCACTGCCGCCGCGATGCCATGTCTGCCCAGCGCATAGGCAGATACAATTCTGCCCGCCTGGATATCTTGATGAAGTTTTCCATACTGCTCTTTTAACGCCTCATAATCCGGAAGATCGTAATCAGCCTTTTTTGCACGCACCCAGATTAACTTACTGCCCGCCCGTTTCAATTCCGGAGTGATCACATCCTGCTGTTTGGCCACGTCTACAGCAAAAGATACCAAAGTGGGCGGCACATCAATCTCGTTGAATGTCCCGGACATACTGTCCTTGCCGCCAATAGATGGCAGGCCGAAGCCCAGCTGTGCCGCATAAGCCCCCAGAAGAGCTGAAAACGGCTGGCTCCAGCGGCGGGGGTCCTTTGTCATGCGGCGGAAATATTCCTGGAAGGTAAACCGTATTTTCCGGTAATCCCCTCCCGCAGCTGCGATTCTCGCCACAGATTCCACCACTGCATAGACTGCACCATGATAGGGACTCCAACTGGATACATAGGGGTCAAATCCATAGCTCATCATGGTGACTGTTTTCGTATTTCCATTTAAAACCGGCACTTTGGCTGCCATGGCCTGGGTCTCTGTCAGCTGATATTTTCCCCCGTAGGGCATATAAACCGAAGCCGCCCCGATGGAGCTGTCAAACATCTCCACCAGACCTTTTTGAGAACACTCATTTAAGTCTGCCAGTGTATCCAGCCATTTTTTCCGCACATCTGCAATGTCTTCTCTTTTGGCAAAGGGATTTTCCCTGCTGTCTGGAATATCCACAGACACCTCTGTCTCCTGGCGGGCGCCGTTAGTATCCAGAAATGCCCGGGAAATATCAACAATTTTCTTCCCTCTCCACATGAGCACCAGCCTGGGTTCCTCTGTCACCTCTGCCACACAGACTGCCTCCAGGTTTTCTTCTCTGGCAAACTCCAGGAATTTTTCCACATCTTTCTGGTCTACCACCACAGCCATACGCTCCTGGGATTCGGATATGGCAATCTCCGTGCCGTCCAGTCCGGCATATTTTTTTGGTACCAGGTCAAGGTTCACCTGCAGGCCGTCTGCCAGCTCACCAATGGCCACCGACACCCCTCCGGCGCCGAAATCATTACATTTTTTAATCAGTTTACTGATCTCTTCCCTGCGGAACATACGCTGGAGTTTCCGCTCTGTGGGCGCATTTCCTTTCTGCACCTCCGCGCCGCAGGTTTCTATGGATGCCTCTGTGTGCACTTTCGATGAACCGGTGGCTCCTCCACAGCCGTCACGCCCGGTTCTGCCTCCCAGAAGAATAATCCTGTCCCCTGGTTCTGAACTTTTCCGCATCACTCCCCGCCGGGGGGCAGCGCCTAGTACGGCGCCGATCTCCATACGCTTGGCCACATAATCCGGATGATAGATTTCCTTCACATATCCGGTAGCCAGGCCTATCTGGTTTCCATAGGAACTGTACCCGGCGGCTGCACCCCGCACCAGCTTCTTCTGGGGAAGTTTTCCTTTCAGGGTATCTTTCACCGAAACGGTGGGATCCGCGGCGCCGGTGACACGCATAGCCTGATATACATATGTCCGCCCGGACAGCGGGTCGCGGATGGCTCCGCCCAGACAGGTGGCCGCACCGCCGAAGGGTTCAATCTCCGTGGGGTGGTTATGGGTCTCATTCTTAAAATTAATCAGCCATTCTTCTTCTTTCCCGTCCACATCCACAGGAACTATAATACTGCAGGCATTGATCTCCTCTGACTCTTCCTGATCATCAAGCTTTCCTTCTGCCTTCAGCTTCTTCATGGCCAGAAGCGCCAGGTCCATGAGACAGATACTCTTATCCGTCCGGTCTCCATAAAGCTCCTTTCGATCTGCCAGATATCTCTCATATGTGTCCACGAGAGGCTTCCTGTAATCCCCCTGCCCGAACTGAATATTTTTCAACTCTGTGGAAAACGTAGTATGTCTGCAGTGGTCTGACCAGTAGGTATCCAGGACGCGGATCTCCGTCATTGCAGGGTCCCGGTGTTCCTGCCCGTTGAAATAATTCTGGATGTGGAGGAAATCTCTGAATGTCATGGCAAGCCCCAGGGAATCGTACAGGCTCTTCAACTCCTGTTCTTCCATGGCACAGAAACCTGTCATTATCTTCACGTCCTCAGGCTCATCGAACTTTGTAATGAGAGTCTTTGGCTTGTCCAGCCCGGTCTCCCTGGAATCCACCGGGTTGATGCAGTGTTCTTTGATACTTTCGAATTCCCCGTCTGAAATTTTTCCTTCTATTATATAGGTGGTGGCAGAACGAATCACCGGCTCCTCATCCTCTTTCAGAAACTGTACACACTGCACAGCCGAATCCGCCCGCTGGTCAAACTGCCCTGGCAGATATTCTACGGAAAAAATACGGGCATCCGGCGAAACAGGAAATTCCTCCAGATACAGGCTGTCCACTGGCGGTTCTGCGAACACGGTATGACAGGCTTTCTCAAAGCTGTCTTCTGAAATATTCTCCACATCGTACCGGGTCAGCACCCGCACAGAAGACACGCCGGAAATTCCCAGGTAGCTGCCAATCTCATGCTGCAGTTCCCTGGCCGCGATTGCAAAATCTGATTTTTTTTCCACATATACTCGTCTTACGTTTCCCATTTTATGCTCCTTTCCAAAAGCATTTTTGTTCTAAACTGTAACAAATTTTATGACGTTATGGAACACTTTTTTCTCAAATATACTCTAACGATACCATATTTCCCACGTTTGTCAATAGCCGAAGACAAACACGCTCTAAAGGTGATTATTAATCTTCCTTACTGGAACATCCGCCTTCTTATCAAAGACATAATTCTTACTGTGTTCTTTTCCGACATTGGCTTCACGGCAGTCCCTCATACACAAATTCAGCCATGAATTGTTTTTCATTTCTAATGCTTTCATGTCAAGGTCAAAAGCTATTTGTTTTCTCGTCTTAACCATATTAATGTATCGGCATTGCCAACACTTTGAGAATATCACAGTTTTCTCCAGGGTCCTCATCCCCATGCACACATATCTTTCACACTTTTGCCACAGGTTTTACAAATATATCTTTTATAATGCTATTATTATGCAATGTCTAAAGTATGTCTCAGATACTTTCTGGTTTGACACATACGCAGAATCAAAGGAGTATATATAATTATGAAGAAACAGGTTATCATTTTACTATTGGCTATAACAGTTACCGCCGCCGGGGCTCTGTCCGGGTGCGGGACCGCTGAAAATTCTGACGGTAAAGCCCCTGCGCAGACTTCAGAAAACCAGAAAAACACAGCAGATGAAAACACCCTTACAGTAATGGGACGTGTTAAAAACATAACAGACGACACAATCACCCTGACTGTCAGCAATCCCGGAGGCTCCGGCGGCCCTGCGGGGAGCATGGAAAAACCGCCCTCCCTGTCCGAAAACAGGGCAGATCATCCCCCGGCCATATCTGGAAACGATGCCGGCCAGCCTCCAGCCATGCCAGATAACGACACCAATCAGCCCCTGGCCTCATCCGGTAATGATGCAGACCAGCCCCCGGCCATGCCGGATAACGACACCGGACAGCCTCCAGCCTCATCCGGTAACGGCGCCAGCCAGCCCCCAGCTGCATCCGGCAACGGCGCCGGACAGCCCCCAGCCATGCCGGACAGCAGCATGACGGCCGGACACGGCGGGGAAGACCGGGATATCACTGTCACAGAGGACACCGCTTATACCTCTGAAAGAAACCAGAAATCAAAAAAAATCTCCCTCTCTGATTTGTCCCAGGGAGACATGATTGCTGTGGTATTAGACGAAGATCAGGAAACAGCTGTCTCCATCGCCGTACAGCCTGACCAGCCGGGACAAGGAAACGGCGGCAGCGAGGCAGCAGATTCTGCAGATATCAGCCTCACCGGCGCAAAAACCATTGACGGAGAAAAAGCCACCTCCTCTGACGAATCCTTTTCTTCCGCAGAGGATGACGAAAATACCATCCTGGTGGAAAACTACGGAAAACTGCAGCTGGCAGGAGCCTCACTTTCCAAATCCGGGGACACCTCCAGCGAGGATTACAGCAATTTCTATGGACAAAATGCCGTACTGGCTGTCACATCGGGCAGCTCTGCGGAACTGACCAATGTGGTCATCACCTCCAGCGGGGAAGGCTCCAACGCCATTTTCGCCACCGGAAAAAACGCCTCTGTACTTGTGGATACCGCGAAAATCCAAACAAAGGGAAACTCCGCCCGTGGTCTGGACGCCACTTATGGCGGAACCATCACCGCCTCCAATGTGGACATCTCCACAGAAGGCGCCCACTGCGCGGCTCTGGCCACTGACCGGGGCGAGGGAACCATTGATGTAACCAGCGCTTCCTTGTCCACTCAGGGGGAAGGCAGTCCATGCATCTATTCTACTGGAAAAATCACAGTCCGCGATTCTTCCGGAACCGCATCCGGCGCACAGACTCTGGTGGTGGAGGGAAAAAACTCCGTGGACCTTACCAGCTGTAAGCTAAAAGGCAGCGGAGACAACGGCCTGATGCTTTACCAGAGCACCTCCGGCGACGCTCAGACCGGTACAGCCGTCTTATCCGCCACAGACTCCAGGCTCACAACCACCAGCAAAGGCCCTATGATTTATGTAACCAACACGGATGCCCAGATTACCCTGACAAACACCCGCCTTAAATTCCCCGGCGCCACATTAATCACCGCTGCTGGAAATGAAACAAATAACTGGGGCATTCCAGGACAAAATGGCGGAAACCTTACACTGACAGGAATCCAGCAGAAACTAAACGGAAATGTATCCTGCGATGCCATCAGCACTGTCTCCCTGACTCTGTCTGAAGACTCTGTATTCACAGGCGCCATAGACCCTGAACATACCGGAAAAACAACTTCCATACAGTTGGACGATTCTTCTGTCTGGAATGTAACTGAAGATTCCTATGTTTCTTTCCTGGGAAATACACGAAAAGACTGCAGCAATATTAACTCCAACGGCTGCACCATCTACTACGACTCCTCCCATCCGGACAGCAAATGGCTGAACAAAGAGAGCATCCCTCTTCCCGGCGATGGACAGCTGGTTCCCCTTTAAACGGATGGCACAGCAGTGTTCTCACCCTTCTACAATCAGGTAACTGCCATCCGGCAGTGAGAACACTTCGCTGGCTTCTTCCAGCTCCTCATCTGACATTCCTTCCACATCCGCGCCATTTTCCTGAAAATACTCTCTGACTTCCTCTATCGAGGATACCACCACAGCCATACAGTCTTCCAGAAATGCCTCCGCTTCCGCAAGATTCTCCGCAACCGGTTCGTCAAACAGACGGCCCTGGTTTTTCAAAAATGTCAGCAGACATTCTTCATTATACTCTTCCATTTTCTCAATCCTCCCACTATCACTCACCTGTAATAAAATCCAGAAGCTCTCCGGGCTCATGGATAATGGCCCTGGCACCGCTCTCCTTTAGTTCTTCTGGCTGGCGGAATCCCCATGCCACGCCCACTGTATACAGCCCTGCCCTGCCGCCAGTGATCATGTCGGTGTTGGTATCTCCCACATACAGACACTCTTCTGGATACACATCCAGCTTTTCCAGCACACGGCGGATGCCCGATAAATCCGGCTTTGGCAGAATTTCCTCTGTCTGTCCCTGTATATAGTCAAAACATCCTTTGCCAAAGAGAGATTCCACCACCTGAACTGCCTGTCTGTGGGGCTTATTGGACAACACTCCAATGGCTATAGACAGACGCTTTATTTTCTCAAGTAAAGCCTCTATCCCCGGATAAGGCTTCACTTGATACAGCGGCTCCTGGGCCAGATAGCTGCGCACCAGCGGTATCCCTTCTTCCAGGTATTCCCCCCGGCCGCCTGCCGCCCGGTTCAATGCCCTCTGCCATGCAGCATTCAGACCATCTCCCGCATAATAATTATATTCTTCCACCGGCCTGGCCTCATAACCGAAATGCTCCAGTCCCCGGTTTACTGCACGGGCTATGGACTCCAGCGTATCTGCCAGGGTTCCGTCCAGATCAAAAATACACGCTTTCATCATTTTTTCATAATTCCTCCTGTTATCACTTAGTATAAAGGGCAGACCATTTTCCTGCAAGGGTTTTATTGACAAAGACTATTTTTCCGTGTTAGGATTTTGTAGGAAACTCAAAAGATTAGGAGGCAGCCTTATTATGAAAAAACTGTCCAAAATTTTATTCACAGATCTGGACGACACGTTACTAAACACCCGCAAACAAATCACAGCAGAAAACCGCCGCGCCATCCAGCAGGCGCTCCAGCGTGGACATCAGATTGTCATCTGCACCGGACGGCCTCTCATGGGAACCACTGCGCTGATTAAGGAATTGGAACTGGACCAGCCAGGCTCCTACGCTGTAACATACAACGGGGGTGTCATCTATGATTGTTTTAAAAAGCAGATCATTTACCAGAAAACCATTCCCATTCCCTATGTAAAATACATATTTCAGAAATCACAGCAATATAACCTGTTCTGTCAAACATATTCTGATACACATCTTCTTGCCCCCTGCCCATCCCCAGACCTGGATGAGTACCTGGCCAAGAGCAGTATGCCCTATAAAATCATGCCCTCTCTCTTAGACAGCCTGGATGCAGAACCTGCCAAAGTCCTGGTAATCGGACCTAGTGACCAGAGACAACTGAACCGCTATCTGGGTGATATCCGGGAATGGGCAGAGGATAAAATATCCCTTTTTTATTCCAGCCCAATCTATCTGGAACATGTGCCCCTGGGAATCTCAAAAGGGTCTGCCATACACTGGCTCTGCCGCTATCTTAAGATTCCCCTGGAAAATACCGTGGCCGCAGGTGACCAGCAAAACGATATTCCCATGCTGCAGACTGCCCATGTGGGTGCGGCTATGGCCAACGCCACAGACGAATGCAAAGCTTCCGCTGATTTTATCACAAATAGAGACTGTGACCACAGCGGATTTGCAGAAATCATTGAAAGATTTTTATAAAAAAGAAGCCCGGAGAACACTTACCTTAAAGGTTTTGCTCTCCGGGACTGTATGTACTTCTATATTTTTTAGTCTTCTTCGCGGATTTCCAGAACTTCCATGGGACATGCTTTTACGCAGATACCGCAGGCAGAACATTTTCCAGCTGTCTCGCTGTCTTCTGCTTTTACCATCAGGCCGAACGGACATGCTTCCACACATTTGCCGCATCCTGTGCAGAGTTTCTTGTCAACCATGTAAACGCCTTTTGCGTTCTGCTTGATTGCTCCGGCTTCACAGGCTTCTGCACATTTGCCGCACTGAGGACATGCCACAACCTTGGGGCTTCCGTCCTTCTTAGCTGCGATCTGCAGATAGGATACAGAGATATCCTCTCTCTTATAGAAAGCGGATGAACAGGCGATCTGGCATTCGAGACAAGCCATACATTGGTCTTTCTTTGCTGCTACTAATTTCTTCATTGTTAACCTCCCTGGATTATTTATATTTTTTGTTGATAATTCATATTATAAAGGATTTTTTCTAATACTTCAATAAAAATCTGACAAAAAAATACCCATGCTCTTTTCGTACACCCTCACCGGCCCCGAAAAAAGCATGGGAACATCTGCTGTCTTAATTTTTCGGCAGTTTAAAAGAACTTTTTAATGATACAATCCGATTGAACACCACTGCCCCTTCCCGGGAATCTTTGGCATCCACACAATAATAGCCGTTTCTCACAAACTGGAAACTTTCCCCAGGTCCGGCCTGAGCCAGAGCGGGTTCCACATATGCCTGTTTTACAGTCAGGGAATTAGGATTCAGATTCAGGCTGCCGTCCTCGTTGTACACCCCTTTTTCCTCGTCAATAATATTCTCATAAAGACGTACCTGGGCCTGTACCGCATCCTGCGCAGACACCCAGTGAATGGTCCCCTTAACCTTTCTTCCTGTGAAGCCGCTGCCGGACTTAGTCTCCGGGTCATAGGTACAGTGAACTTCCACCACCCTGCCGTCTTCATCTTTCACAAAACTCTCACATTTTACGAAATACGCCTGCATCAGCCGCACCTCATTACCTGGGAACAAACGGAAATACTTCTTGGGAGGTTCTTCCATAAAATCTTCCCTCTCAATGTATAATTCTCTGCTGAAAGTTACCTTCCTGGTTCCCAATTCCTCATTTTCCAGATTATTGATCAGCTCCAGTTCTTCTGTCTGACCTTCCGGGTAATTGTCAATGACCAGTTTGATGGGGTCTAGTACCGCCATCATACGGGTTTTCTTCAATTTCAAATCTTCCCGGACGCAGTATTCCAGCATGGCATAATCCACAGAACTCTGAGCCTTGGAGATGCCGCACAGATTCACAAACATCTGTATGGATTCCGGTGTATACCCTCTTCTGCGCAGGGCCGCAATGGAAACCAGCCTGGGGTCGTCCCATCCGTCCACAATGCCGTCCTCCACCAGTTTTTTGATATACCGCTTTCCGGTTACCACGTTGGTAAGATATAATTTTGCGAATTCAATCTGCCGAGGCGGATATTCAAATCCCACTTCCTGTACCACCCAGTCATACAATGGACGGTGGTCCTCAAATTCCAGAGTGCACAGAGAATGTGTCACGCCTTCAAAGGCATCCTCAAGGGGATGGGCAAAATCATACATAGGATAAATACACCACTTATCTCCTGTATTGTGATGGGACATATGAGCCACCCGATAGATAACAGGATCTCTCATGTTCATATTTGAAGATGCCATATCTATTTTTGCCCGCAGAACTTTCGCCCCGTCAGGCACTTCTCCTGCGCGCATGGATTCAAATAACTGAAGATTCTCTTCCACGCTCCGGTTCCGGTAAGGACTTTCCTTTCCCGGCTCTGTAAGCGTTCCCCTGTATTCCCGGATTTCTTCTGCATTCAGATCGCACACGTATGCCTTTCCCTTCTTAATCAGGGAAACTGCCGCTTCATACATCCTTTCAAAATAATCTGAGGCAAAATGCAGATGATCTCCCCAGTCAGCGCCCAGCCATAAAATATCTTCCTTGATGGATTCCACGAATTCCACTCTTTCCTTTGTGGGGTTTGTATCGTCGAAACGCATATGGAAGGTTCCATGATACTTTTTTGCAATCCCGTAATTCAGCAAAATAGACTTGGCATGTCCGATGTGCAGATATCCATTGGGTTCCGGGGGAAAACGGGTACATACAGACTGGTATACCCCGTCTTCCAGATCCTTGTCAATCATCTGCTCAATAAAATTTCTGGATGCCGCTTGTTCTTCCATAACTCACTCTCTCCTCTATTCAGTTTGAAGCCTGAATGTATACCGCTTTGTCCTGGGCGATGCATACACCTTTTTTCCTCTGCGCATGTTCGCCGTCACATATACATAGTACTTCCTGTTCTTACTCAGTCCTGTAATAGCTGCCTGGGTTTCCTGTGTGGTCTTCACCTTTCGATAGCCGCTGGCGGGATGGTCTGTCAGATATACTGTGTAGTCTGCCGCCCCCTCCACTGCCGGCCAGGATGCCAGAGACACACTGTGGCTTCCCCACTTGAATTTTACCCGTGGCTGCTGGGCTATATACGTATAAGAAGCTGTCCCATAGACATTCTTCCCGTTCACCCGGGTATACCCGCGGATGCGCAGTTTATAAAATCTGCCTGGAAGAATATCTGTAAGCACGGTGCTGGTCTTTTTACCTGACCGATACCGCTTCACCGTATCTTTCGATAAGCTTTCCGCCAGAAATTCATACCCCTGGGCGCTCTCCACATCCTTCCAATATATTTTCATAGTCCGGGATGTGGCATAGCTTTTCTGGCTGCGAAGGCTGATCTTCCCTGGAAGCGTCACACAATCAGCCAGCAGATACGCATCCCCCTTTTCGCCTTCCCCATTGTACGGCACAATTTTTATACCATACTTTCTTCCGGCTTTCGGCAGGTTCACAGATACAGACGGGCGGGCCGCTGATGTTTCCACCCTTTTTAACAGATGGTATTTTTTATGAACTGCATATCTGTAAAAAATCTCGTAAGAGACTGCCTCACCTGACCGTTCCCAGGACAATGTCACTTTCTTCTGCCCAGCTGCAGTCTGCGCAATCTTTCCACGGCTCTCAGCAGTCACAGAGACTGTCAGCCCCGCAGACAACAGCAGAAACAGTAAAATCACCTGCAGACACCTTGAAAACTTCATAATATGCCCTCCTTAAAATAAATCAGCAAAACTGCCTCTTGAACATTCCCTGCATTATAAGGTATACTCTATAATGATTACCTAATGAAATGAGGCAAAATTTATGACAAAAGACAATTACGGACAATACACAGACGAAGAATTAATCCAGCGTCTGCGAAATGGGGAGACAGAAATCTCTGAATACCTGTTGGAAAAATACAAAGGTATCGCCCGGAAAAAGGCGCGCGCCATGTATTTAATCGGCGGTGAAACAGACGACCTGATCCAGGAAGGCATGCTCGGGCTGTTCAAAGCTATTCAAAGTTACAGCCCCAAAAAGGAAGCCTCCTTCCGCACCTTTGCCATTTTATGCATGGAGAGGCAGATGTACAACGCCATCCAGGTTTCCAACAGGCAGAAACATCAGCCATTGAATTCCTATATATCCCTCAGCGAAGAATTTACAGAAGACAATATCTTCGACCAGCTGGTTATCAGCAATCCGGAATCTATCATCATTGACCAGGAAACTGCCCGGGATATGGAACAGCGCATCCTCAAAAACCTCAGTCCATTTGAACGGGAAGTATTCACCTGTTATCTGCAGGGCAGTAACTATCTGCAGATCGCAGAAATGTTTCATAAAAGCCCCAAATCTATCGACAACGCCATCCAGAGAATACGAAAAAAAGTCCGCAGTATTATCTCTACAGCATTTTCCCAATAACAAACTGCGGGCAGATAACCTGCAGCCTTTATTTCCAGTTTCTGAAAATACACCGGGGTCATTATTTAACCCAGAGCCCGGTCATAATACTCTTTTGTTCCAACGTCAAAAGCCACCAATAGTACCTCTCTGACCGCCTTTGCATTTGCGGAAAACTCTCTCAGAGTCTGCACGGCGATTCTGGAAGCCTGGTCCAGGGGGAAGTGATAGACTCCTGTGCTGATGGACGGAAACGCCACCACTGCACATCCATGAGCCTCTGCCAGTTCCATACAGCTGCGGTAGGAATCTGCCAGCAGCTGAGCCTCCCCGTGGTTTCCGCCCTGCCAGATGGGCCCCGGTGTGTGGATGACGTACTTGGCAGGAAGCCTGTACCCTTTCGTAATCTTAGCCTGTCCGGTGCCACAGCCGTGAAGTTTTCTGCATTCTTCCAGAAGCTGGGGCCCGGCGGCCCGGTGTATGGCCCCGTCAACACCTCCTCCCCCCAGAAGTGAGGTGTTGGCCGCGTTTACGATTGCATCACATTCTATCTTTGTAATATCTCCTAAAATAGTTTTGATTTCCATAGCATCCCCTCCGCGAAGTTTCCTATACGATAAAAAACTCTCCTCTTAGGAGAGTTTTTTATAAAAGCTGTCTAGGGGACTTGAACCCCCGACCTCCGCCTTACCAAGGCGACGCGCTACCGACTGCGCCAAGACAGCAGTTCAATATGAACAGGACCTAATGTTCAAATTGCTCAACAATGACATGACTAACGCTCGGTATGTATATTAACAAAATAAAGCCTCTTTGTCAAGTACCTTTTCCTGTTAAATTTGAAAGTTTTTCATCCCATCATAATATTTCAAAACCTCAGTTCCCGGATATCCTGCAGAATATCCCCGTATTCTCTGCTCTTTCCAAACAGAAGCGTTGTTCCAAGCACAAATCCCCTGACGCCCTTGGGAGCGAACTCAAGAATTTTATCCGCGCTGCATGCCCCGTCCCAGTAGATCTCAAATCCCATATCCTCTTTGATAGCCAGAAGTTTGGTAATCTTTTTCCCCACATAGGGCAGATACATCTGTCCTGCGTTGCCTGGATTCACAGACATGACCAGCACTTTCCTGGCAATCCGCAGCATCTCCATCACGGTTTCCACAGACGTCCCGGGATTCACCGCAATTCCCGGCGTCATTCCCGCATCAATGATGCTCTGCAGCGTAGTAGAGGGATGATACTCCGCCTCCGGATGGATATAGACCGTATCTCCCGGCCGCAGACTCCGCAGAAACAGGCCTATATGGTTGTTGGGATGCTCAATCATCAGATGCACATCCAGAGGTTTGGAAGAAGCGCCTGCAATATAGCGCATATCATTCAGTGACATGGCAAAATTAGGCACATAGCGCCCATCCATAATATCAATATGAAAAGAATCAATGCCGCCCTTTTCCAGATTCTCCACTTCCTTTTCCATATTTCCGTAATCCGCACACATCATAGATGCCATCAGTTCAAACTTCATGCCTGCATTATTCCTCCATCCCTGCTGATATACCATACCCTATTCCAGAATCTCTATATTTTGTATCATAACCGGCTTACCCGCCTTTTGACACAGCTGCACCAGGCTGCTGCCGTCTCCATAGTAGGCATCACACAATGCGATTGCCCTGTTTAAATCCGCGGAATCGTCATAGATTCCCCATCCCTCTGCCTTGTATTGTTCCGCAAGCTTTTGGTACTCTTTCCACAACTGGGGCTCCATAGCCTCTATAGTGGCCTGTATCAATGGATGGGGGCGCCACAAAAGTGCCGTGTCCTCCTGCCGCTCTTTAAATACACGGAAGACAAACCGCATTTTCTCCAGCATTTTTTCCTTTTCATTTACCAGTACATTGACCGTGGTATTATAGAGAATAATTTTTTTCCTGCTGCCGTCTTTCTTCTCAATCACCTTTTTCCAGTGTTCTGGTATGGATACAGAATCCCCGGAAGCACTCAGGGCTTTGTCAATTTTGGGGGAGCCCAGTCCCAGAACTCTGTCTTCCCAGTATACCTTCGTGTGTTCCCCGGTGATCCTTGTCAATATCTTAATATATACCTGCCGCATATTCTCTGACTGGACAATCACCTTATCAGAATTGAGCACACCCGGAATTTTACAAAAATGTTCCAGGTTCTCCAGGGCCCGTTCATCCTCCGGGTCCGCCTCAGCCAGAACAAAATACGGAATATATATCAGCTTTTCGGTATACTTTTTTAAATTTTTGGTATAAAAGAAAGGATGGACACTGGTGACAAAATTACAGTCGTCATACGGGTTGTGGATAAATATCATATCCGGCCTGTGCTGCCCGAAATCAAACGTATCATATTTTGTGATCGGCACATCATCCGGATACAAATCTCCCTCATAATGCATCTCCTTCACCGTTCCATCCGGATTTTTATCAAAATATGGGATGGGTATCACATAGGCATCACAGTCCGGGTCTGCGTCCGCCGCTCTCCAGACACTTTCCAGAGAATCCCACATGGCGGCTTTATAGGGAAGAAAGACGGCTTCTATCCGCGCTCTGATATCATTTTCTATACTGCTTCTTATGCGTTTTAAGGTTTCCTCCAGACGAATCCAGTCTCCTTTTTCCTCCACTTTCTGCTGAAGATTATTGTAATATTGATAAACCAATTCACAATATTCCTCCAGTATGGGAATAGTCACAAAATTCTCACCCTCTGTTTCTTCAATAATATTCCCCAATTTCATGGTTCCATCCTGGCACTGGCCCAGTAACTCCATGGCCTCAGCAGTATTCCCCTTTGCCAGAGCCTCCTGAATCTGGATGTGGGCCTGGCTGAGAAGCTCTGCAAATCCTTTTACCTGCTCTTTCTGCGCTTTTCTCATATTCCTCTGTCCTGTCTCTCTTTAGAACATTTTTCAGACACGCTCCTGGACGCGTTTTCGGTCTGCGGCCTTGTTCACAATAATATATCGGTCTTCCGGCACAAAAACTTTAGGCGGTGCCTGTCCCAGACACCGCCGTATATTGACCTGTATATTGAAAACCCGCGTCTTATCCCTCTAATGGGTATTTCCTTGTCAATTCTTCCACAATACCCTTGGCCTGCTCTTTATTCTTGGGGCTGTCAATCATCAGGGCAATGGCCTTTGCGATTTCATCCATGTCCTTGGTATTCATTCCCCGGGTGGTCACTGCCGGCGTGCCCAGACGGACACCGCTGGTCACGAATGGGGACTGGGGGTCATTGGGAATTTCGTTCTTATTACAGGTAATATTTGCCTCATCCAGCAATTTTTCCATCTCTTTTCCGGTGATTCCTTTTTCCACCAGGTCCACCAGCATCAGGTGATTCTCCGTCTTTCCGGAGACTATCTTGATTCCACGCTGCTGAAGACCATGGCACAATGCAGCGGCATTGTCAACAATATTTTTGCTGTACTGCTTGAATTCCGGCTGCAGAGCCTCCTGGAAGCAGACCGCCTTTGCCGCAATCACATGCATCAGCGGTCCTCCCTGGATACCTGGGAAAATCGCCTTATTGATGTTGTGTTCTTCTGCAAATTCCTTACTGCTGAGAATCAGTCCGCCTCTGGGGCCCCTGAGAGTCTTGTGGGTGGTGCTGGTAACCACATGGGCGTAAGGAATGGGACTGGGATGTGCGCCGCCGGCAACCAGCCCGCCGATATGAGCCATATCCACCATGAGATACGCCCCCACGGAATCTGCCACCTGGCGGAACTTTGCAAAATCTATGATGCGCCCGTAGGCACTGGCTCCCGCCACAATCAGCCTGGGGCGGTGCTTCAGCGCAAGCTGTTCCATCTGTTCGTAGTCCAGAACACCGTTATCATCCGTTCCATAAGAATATACTTTATAATAAGTTCCTGACATATTGGCCGGACTCCCGTGGGTCAGATGTCCTCCATGTGCCAGGTCCATTCCCAAAATAGTGTCACCGGGACGCAGCAGAGAAAAATAAACAGCCATATTGGCCTGTGACCCTGAATGGGGCTGTACATTGGCATAGGTACACCCGAACAATTCCTTGGCCCGCTCAATTGCAAGAGTTTCTACTTCATCCACACATCCACAGCCTCCGTAAAAACGTCTCCCTGGATATCCTTCTGCATATTTATTGGTCAAAGCGCTTCCCATCGCAGACATCACTGCTTTGCTTACCCAGTTTTCTGAGGCGATTAACTCAATATGGGAGTTCTGCCTGTCTAATTCTGCCTGTATCAAATTTGCGATCTCGGGATCTATGCCCCGGATGTCGTGAATGGAATACATATCCTCTCCTCCATTATCAATTCCAAACATACTCAGTAACTATAGATTATCGACAACTTTTTTCATTATACTACGTAACTTCTTTTCCCGTCAACAGGTGCTTTTTACTTAAAAAATAAAAATTAATGGAAATTTATCTGGACGAATGTGAATAAATCTGTTTTAATTAGGATGTATTGAAGAGAAAAAGCACATCATAAAGGAGTACGGATATTAAAATGAGAGGTTTTGAATTATACACACCTACAAAAGTGGTGTTCGGAAAAGACACCCATCTGCAGGCCGGCAGGCTGGTAAAGGAGCAGAATTGTAAGAAAGTCCTGGTACATTACGGAAGCCAGAGCGCCATAAAATCCGGCCTTCTGGACCAGGTATGTGAGTCCCTGAAACAGGAAGGCATTGATTATGTATCTTTAGGAGGCGTTGTGCCCAATCCCCGTCTTTCCAAAGTCTATGAGGGCATTGAACTGTGCAGAAAAGAGGGTGTGGACTTCATCCTGGCCGTGGGCGGGGGAAGTGTGATCGACTCTGCAAAGGCCATCGCTTACGGAACCGCCAACCCGGAGTTTGACGTGTGGGAACTGTACGCAAAGACCAAGACAGCCCGCGCCTGTCTGCCTTTAGGATCCATCGTCACCATCGCCGCCGCAGGCAGTGAGACCAGCAATTCCTCGGTGATCACCAACGAAAATGGCTGGCTGAAGCGGGGATATAAAAATGACATCAGCCGCTGCAAATTCGCCATCTTAAACCCCCGCCTCACCTATTCACTGCCCCAGTATCAGACCGAAAGCGGCTGCGTGGATATTCTGATGCACACCATGGAGCGGTATTTCGTAAATCTGGAAACCATGGAGATTGTGGACGGCATGAGCGAGGCTCTCCTTCAGACAGTGATTTACAATGCCCGGATTTTACTGAAAGAACCTGGCAATTACAATGCCCGGGCAGAGATCATGTGGGCGGGAAGCCTGTCACACAACGGCCTCATGGGCTGCGGAACAGGGGGCGGCGACTGGGCCTGCCACCAGCTGGAACATGAACTGGGCGGTATGTTCGATGTGGCACATGGGGCCGGACTGGCAGCTGTGTGGGGCAGCTGGGCCAGATATGTCTACCAGGCCAATCCGGAACGCTTCGCGCAATTTGCCACCAATGTGTTCGGCATTCCCTGTGACGGCATGGACTTTGACAAAACGGCCCTGGCCGGTATCGAAGCTATGGAAGATTTCTTCCGCTCCATCCAGATGCCCACCAATTTAAAAGAACTTGGGCTGGTGCTCACTGACAAGCAGATTCAGGAACTGGCTTTTAAATGCAGTTTTGAGGATACCCGTACCATTGGAATGTTTAAGCAGCTGAATCGGAAAGATATGGAGAAAATTTATCATATGGCGAATGCGTGATTGTATTCTTTTCCAGAGTCACGAGTCAGGGCAGAAGAAACAAAACGGAGCTCAAAACCGTTTTGAATTCGCTCCTTATTTGTTTCTTCTGCCCTGACACTGGTACACCGTTTCGCAGTTACTGTATTTTTAAAGGAGGAGCAGATGTATAAGAAGCAGAGGCCGCCAATATTCTTAATCGCGCTGTGTGTTGTGTGCAGTATATTTGCCCTTGTCTGCTGTACCATTGCCTATGTGCGTATGTTCAAGGCGGACAGACAGCTGAAAGACAGCCAGAAGACCCTGGCGGCCCAGACGGAAGAAATGGATACTATAAAAAAGGAGCTGAAAAAGGCTGACGGCAAAGAGAAAGAAAAGGAGAAGGCAGAGCAAAAGAAAGAAAAGACTCCTTCCCCCACACCAACGCCGTCTCCTACACCTTCGCCGTCACCCACAGTCTCGGAGAATACCAGCACCCCATCCCCGGCCGTGTCCAGCCAGCAGGTTCCGGAAAACCTGTCTGCCAATGAAAGTACTAATCAGCAGCCACAGGCCGCAGCCACGGGAGGCCATATTATAGGCATCGACCCGGGACATCAAGGGCCCCATGTGGATATGAGTGCCACAGAGCCCAATGGTCCCAATTCCTCAGAGATGAAAGCCAAGGCCACCTCCGGTACTTCCGGTGTCTATTCCGGTCTGGGGGAATACCAGCTGAATCTGGATGTCTCGCTGAAACTTCAGCAGATACTGGAAGATCGGGGCTATGAAGTGGTCATGTGCCGCTCTGACAACGACACTGCCATCAGCAACGCAGAACGTGCTCTGCTGGCCGCCCAAAGCGGCGCTGAAATCTATGTGCGCATCCACGCCAACGGGGCCGATGACCGCAGTGTGCAGGGTGCTCTCAGTATGTCCCCATCACCCAGCAACCCCTATGTACCCCACCTGTACACAGAAAGTCAGCGGCTGTCCCAGACCCTGCTGGACTCCTATTGCGCCGCCACCGGTTTCGACAACCGGGGTGTCCAGTACACGGATACCATGACTGGCATTAACTGGAGCCAGGTACCTGTGACCATCCTGGAAATGGGATTTATGTCTAACGAACACGATGACCTGGCAATGGCAGACAGCAGCTTCCAGCAGACAATGGCAGAGGGAATTGCCAACGGAATTGACACGTATTTTGGACAATAAATCAGGAGAATTTTATCCATGGAAAAAGAAAAAATTTATAGGATCACAGCCATAGCTATGTCAGGGCTGTCTGTATTATTTGGAGTCCTGTTCCTGCTGTTTTCTGCAAAATGGTATACACTGAACAAAAATGTCCGTTCCCTGGAAACCATGCTGACAGAAGCGGTAAAGGAGACTTCCCAGCTGAAAACGCAGATCCGGACCTTGTCTTCCAATCAAGCGAAACAGGAGCTGGAATACACAGGGGGCGGAGAATTATCCGATTCCCAGGAAGATGATGGGGAGGCCAAAGACGAAGATGACTCATCAAAAATGGACAAGACTAAAGCAGACCCTTCGGACGCTGAACTCAGCCCCAGTGAAGAAAAGGACGCAGTGGCAGATCTGACCCTGCTGGAGCCTCAGCTGGACAGTATGCTTACAGAGGCCAGATCCTCCGCTGGCGGCCGATGGTCCATTTATATCAAAAATCTTTCCTCAGGCATCACTGCCCAGCGGGAAAACAGCCAGATGAAGGCTGCCAGCCTGATCAAATTATTTATCATGGGTGCCGTATGCGAACAGTACGATACCCTGGCCAGCGCCAACGGAAGCGAGTCCATCGACAATCTGCTGAACGCCATGATTACCGTCAGCGACAACGATGCCGCCAACCAGCTGGTCACTATCCTGGGCAATGGGGATTCTGCCGCTGGACGCCAGACCGTATCCACCTACTGTTCCGAGCACGGATTTTCCAGCACCAGCATGGGCAGGATGCTGCTGGAGGAAAGCCCCACCGGTGAAAATTATACTTCTGTGGAGGACTGCGCCGCCTTCCTGGAGACCCTCTATCTGAAAGAATTTGACTATTCAGATAAAATGTTAAGCCTTCTGGAAGCCCAGCAGCGCCGAAGCAAAATTCCCGCCCAGATTCCCGATGGGGTAACCATTGCCAACAAAACGGGAGAACTCCCGGGAATCGAAAACGATGCTGCCATTGTGTACGGGGATAAAAATCCTTACATTATCTGTATCATGACAGACGGGCTCACAGACAGCACACTGGCGGTAAACTATATAGCCAGTATGTCCGGGAATATTTACGGTTTTTTTAATCAATAAGAGCCTTGAAAAGAAACCAGGAAAGTTGTCTGGCGCAGCTGAGAAATCAAAAAAGACAGATACCGGGAAAGTTTTTTACTTTGGTATCTGTCTTTTTAATTTACACTGAATTAAGCTTTTCCGTCGCTGCCCAGAACCTCTTTGATCTTATGAGCCACCAGAGTCTTAATGTTGGCGCGGCCCACTTTCAGGTATTCCCTGGGGTCGAATGCTTCCGGTTTATTCCAGAGAACCTCACGGATTCCAGCTGTCATAGCCAGACGAAGGTCAGAGTCGATGTTAATCTTGCACACTGCAGAGCGTGCTGCCTGGCGGAGCATATCTTCCGGAATACCAATGGCATCTGCCAGATTTCCGCCGTTTTCCTGAATGATCTTCACATATTCCTGAGAAACGGAAGACGCACCGTGGAGAACGATGGGGAAATTGGGAATCCGTTTTGTAATTTCATCCAGAATATCAAAACGAAGCTGAGGTTTCTGTCCTGGTTTGAATTTGAACGCACCGTGGCTGGTTCCGATGGCGATTGCCAGAGAATCCACACCTGTCTTGTCCACAAATTCCTCTACCTGGTCAGGCTGTGTATACTGAGCATCTGCTGCGGATACCTTTACGTCATCTTCAATTCCTGCAAGCTGTCCCAATTCAGCCTCTACTACCACACCTTTGGAATGAGCATATTCTACAACTTCTTTGGTAACCTCAATATTTTTTTCAAAATCATAGTGAGAACCGTCAATCATTACAGAAGTAAATCCGCCGTCAATACAGGACTTACATGTTTCAAAATCAGGACCGTGATCCAGATGCAGAGCGATGGGAATATCATTCTCCACCAGAGCGGCTTCCACCAGTTTCACCAGATACGTATGGTTCGCATAGGCACGGGCTCCCTTGGAAACCTGTAAAATCAACGGAGACTTTAACTCTCCTGCCGCCTCTGTGATACCCTGCACAATCTCCATGTTGTTTACATTGAAAGCTCCGATGGCATAACCGCCCTCATAAGCTTTCTTAAACATCTCGGTAGTTGTAACTAATGCCATAATCTCAACTTCCTTTCTATAATTAAAATGATTTTCATGTTACTGACTATATCTATTAATGATTCTATTTTCTCCAGACGAAAGCCGGCAGGCCGTCCTCTCCCAGAGGCACATCCACTTTACCCTGTACCAGCGGCCGTGCGTATGCCGTAAAGGCATCTGACAAATCAGAACCGTCATTGATAATCCACTCAGCCGGCACAGTCTTCTCCTGATTACAGATATCATTCACATCTTCCAGGCCGCAGCTGATGCGGTAAGGATCATCGCTTTCTCTCACATAAGACACCATTTTCCCGGTCTCACCTTTCAATGCCGCCTGTACACCGAACTGCCCTGCCATAACTGCTTCTTTCTGGTCTGTCTCTGACATCATGGAAGCGGAGCATCTCTGGCTTACATTCAATTCCACAGAACGGGCTTTGATGCCAAAACGGTCCCGGATGAGATTTTCCAGATATTTTCCGCATCCGGCCAGCATCTTGTGGCCAAAACGGTCTGTACCCACAGAGCGGTCATATTCGCAGATAAAGGTTCCTTTGCTGTCGCGGATTCCCTCTGATACACATACCACCACGCTGCTGTTCTTTTCCAATGCCGTCTCCACCTGCTTCAGGAAAGCTTCTTCGTCAAAGGCAGCCTCCGGCAGATATACCAGCACAGGGTTGTCCCCCTCAAATCTCCTGGCAAGAACGCTGGCCGCTGTGAGCCATCCCGCATGGCGTCCCATAATCTCCACAATGGTCACTGCCTTCGTCTCATACACACTGGCGTCCAGGACGATTTCCCGTACAGTGGAAGCCACATATCTGGCGGCACTGCCAAATCCAGGGGTATGATCTGTCATTGTCAAATCGTTGTCAATAGTCTTGGGTTCTCCCATGACAATAATATCACTGCCGATTTTTTGGGCATACCGTGACAGCTTGCTCACTGTATCCATGGAGTCATTTCCGCCAATGTAGAAGAAATAGCCAATCTCCATCTCCTCAAATTTCTGAAACAGCTGAGGGAAAACCGGGTCTTCCAGGCTGTCAGGCAGTTTATAACGGCAGGAACCAAGGTAAGCTCCAGGTGTAAACTTCAGACCCTCCAGCTTATCCCCAGGCAGGGCTTCCTGAAAGTCCAATACATTCCCCTCCAGAAACCCTTCAATGCCATTTACCATTCCATATACTTTTCCAATAGCGCCCGAACGTCCCAGCGCCTCAGAAACCACACCGTACAGACTGCTGTTGATCACAGCCGTAGGGCCGCCGGACTGGCCTACAATTAAATTTTTCACGATACCATTTTCCTCCTATACCTCAGTAGACACAATTATACCATATTTTTGCGGCAAATCAAATGTTTCCCAGACAAAAAATTATAGTATCCCATGGTTGAGAATGCTCTGAAGGCGGATAATCCCCACACATTCATTCTTCTCACCCACCACCGGCAGACAGGAGACATTTTTCTTCTTCATAATCTGCAGTGCCTCTGCCGCCAATTTATGCTGGGATATCACAATAGGATTTCTGCTCATCACATCGTCCACATGCATGCTGTAGATATCCACACCTTTTTCCAGCTGCCTGCGCAGGTCACCGTCTGTGATTACACCCTGGATTCTTTGGTCATCACCTGCAATCACCACAATCCCCAGCGCTTTTCTGCTCAGCTCCACCACAGCCTCTTTTAATGCGGCATTGGGGGGAATCATAGCGTTGTCCTCTCCTGATTTCATCAGGTCAGACACCTTCACGAGAAGCTTCTTGCCCAGGCTTCCCGCAGGATGATACATGCCGAAGTCCGTGTCTTTAAAACCATAGACACTGCTGGCCGCCACTGCCAGGGCATCCCCATAGACCAATACCGCGGTTGTGGAACTTGTGGGAGCCAGCCCCAGATAACAGGCTTCTGAAAACTTGGGCAGTATCTGGGCGATATCGCTGTTTTTTACCAGTGTGGAATCTTTATTTCCGGATATGGCGATGATCTTCGCCCCGATCATCTTAATATTTGGCAGAATATGGGTGATCTCCTCACTCTCGCCGCTGTAACTGATGGCAATCACAATATCCCGCTCCGATATCATCCCCAGGTCCCCGTGGAGAGCCTCCGCTGGATGCAGGAAAAAGGCTGAAGTCCCAAGACTTGCAAAAGTAGCCGCCAATTTCTTGGCAATATGTCCAGGCTTGCCCATTCCCGTGAGAATCACTTTCCCCCTGCAGGCTGCCACCATATCTAAAATCTGTACAAACGTATCATCCAGAGCATCTCTCGTCTTTTCCAGGGCCTCTATCTCAATGTCAAATACCCGCCTGGCCTCTGCCAGCTTATCCATAAACACCCCTCCTTTGCCATCGGTGCCAGTTTACTCATGCACCGCGTCATACACACGAATCAGCCTCTGCATCATGCTTTCCAGTTCATTAAGCGGCACCATATTGGGCCCGTCTGAGAGGGCATGATCCGGGTCCGGATGCACCTCCATGAACAGAGCGTCCGCACCTGCGGCAAGGGCTGCCTTTGCCAGATACTCCACATACTCCCGGTTCCCGCCTGTAGCGTCTCCACGGCCCCCGGGTTTCTGCACACTGTGGGTGGCGTCGAACACCACCGGATACCCCAGCTTCTTCATCTCCACAATACCCGTCATATCCACCACCAGTGTATTATATCCGAAAGACGTGCCTCTCTCGCACAGCATCAGGTCCCTGTTACCGCTCTCCTCCAGCTTTCCCACCACATTGGCCATATCCCACGGCGCCAGAAACTGCGCCTTTTTCACATTAATCTTCTTCCCTGTTTCCGCCGCCGCGGCCAGCAGGTCTGTCTGACGGCACAAAAAGGCGGGAATCTGTATAATATCCGCTGTCCGGGCCGCCTTTTCGGCCTGCCATGGCTCATGGATATCTGTGGCAATCTTCACATTCCAGGTATCCTTCACCTTCTGCAGAATCTCCAGCCCTTCCTCAATCCCAGGCCCCCGAAAAGAACGGATACTGGTCCGGTTAGCTTTATCAAAAGAAGCCTTAAAATAATAGTCCAGATTCAGCCGTTCAGCCATCTCCTTCAGCTTTCCCGCCATATCCAGAACCATCTTTTCCGACTCAATCACACAAGGGCCGGCAATCCACATAAATTTTTTCTCCATGCCTTCTCCTCCTAACGCAAATCTGCCAGCTTTACAGCCATCTCATAATCTTTGGGTTCATCAATGTCCACAGCCTCCAGGTCGGACACCTCCTGAATGTACGGACGGAAACCAATTCTCCTTCTGTGCTTGGTGAATATCTCCTTCTCAAAGATAAAAAACGCGCTGGTCTCCACATAAATAGGCTCCATGTCCTGGGTCCGGGGCACATCGTTAATATCGTAATTTACCGGCTTTCCCTGATACCAGGCGAAGGTCTGAATCCTCTGCGCGGAAAACGCGGAATCATGCTCCCCGCTGAGCACCTTATCCAGAGCATGCTGTATGGTCTCTGTTCGGATAAAAGGAGAGGTGGTGTGGGCCAGCACGTACACATCCGCATCCACCTGATTAATGAAGCTTTCGTAAATCTCGAATCCTTTTACCAGGTCACCGTCCAGCCGGCTGTCCCGCTTTAGAAAAACTGCCTCTTCCGGAATGGATTCTGTTACTTTCTCATCACTGCAGTACACATAGACCTCATCCAGGCCTTTCACCCCCAGCAGGGCGTTGCATACATGCCAGCACAGCGGCCGCCCTGCCAGGGGAAGCAGATTCTTGCGGGGCAGTCTCTGGCTGTTTAGTTTTACAGGTACAAATGCTGCTACTTTCATATATTTCTCCTTTTTCACCCATTTTTCCTCTTCTGCAGTTCCTGTAATCTCTGAATTTCTCTCTGCACACGGAGTCTGTCTTCTATCCGTTTCCTGATCATCTCATCCCGTTTCCTGCGCCGTTCCTCAAATAATATATGAAGCCCGTAAATAATTCCGCATACCAGTGCAAGCACCCACATAGCGCCGAAGATCACATAGGGCATGTACTTCCACTGATATACCACCTGAATTTCGTGAGGCCCCTGTACATTGCCAAAGGAATACTGATCCAGTATGTCTTCCGGCATCTCTTCCATCCATTCTCCATCCAGCTTGATATAAGACAGTTCATAATCGTCCATCCCACGGTATTTCACAGTAAAGTCTTCATCCCTGTAGACCTTGGGCTGAGTCTTGGTGATGGTGCCGTTTACCACCTGGGTGTGAATGGCATAGGACGGAACCTCTTTGAACCGCACCTCTATGCTGTGGGGTCCCTGTACATTGATAAAATCATAAGACGTTTCATAATCCTGGGGGTTCTCAACCGGTATTCCGTCCACCAGAATCTCATCCATCTCAAAGTGTTTCTTGGGGCGGTAGGCAATGGTGCCGTCTTTGTCCCGTCTCACTGTCAGGGTATCATCAATAAACCCGTTTTTCACCGATGTAACAATGTCAAACTTGGGAATCTCTGTGAAGATCACGTCCAGATTATGATCACTGGACAGATTCTCAAATGTATAGGACGTGGGAAAGGCGGCAATATCCTGCTCCACCCCGTCAATCACCAGACGGGAAAGTTCATAATCTTCATCCGGCGTATATTTCACCGTATAATTGCTCCCCTCATCCAGCTGCTCATGTCCTCCGGTCACATCCCCGTTTTCCACCGATGTGGTCACTTTAAAAATGGCCTGAAGCTTTGTCTCAAAAAAGCCGATGCTCCTGGGGTTTTTAATCCCCACTGCCACCAAAATATGTCCTGGCGAAATCTCCGCGATGGATTCCGCCTCCTGTGCGCCAATCTGATCCATATGTACCCGGTAATAGGCCAGCTGGGTTTCCTGGCTTTTGGAATACACCAGCAGGCCGGACGCGCCCCCCAGCTCCGCTTTGGGAAGGGTCAGCGCCAGCATATAATCACCGGACACTGTAAAATCCTGGCATACAATATCCTGTTCTGCACTCACAATGGGAAAAGAATGCAGCTCCTGAAAATTTTCATCAGTGAAAACAAATCGGTAGTTATTGTCATCGTCCCCTTCCAGCAGAATATACTGCCTGTTCTCTGCATCGTATTCCACTGCGGCCACACGCCAGAAACCGTCCGTAACCATAACAGTATCCTTATAAGCCAGTGTGGTCCCGTCTACAATAAACACAACCCCCTTATTTCTCTTATACCGGGGTTTGCTGGGCGCAATGACAATCTCGTCGGTATTGCGGTTATACGTCATCCCGTTCCCGTGTTCATAGTCCATTTCCGCCACAGTCTTTGCCAGACTGTACCGCTGTACGGGATTACCGTTTTCATCGTAATCGTTTTTATAAAAAGCCAGCAGTGTGTCCGGCTCCCCTTTCCTGGTGGATGTATTTTCAAAACAGATAATATAATGGTCTGTCACACACATGGATTGCAGCCAGCCGTCTTCCTGGGTTACACTTGCCTGGCCCACCATAGTCCACTGTGGATTCTCCAGAGCGCTGACCTCCTTAATTTTCGCCCCTGCATCCACGCCTCCTGCCAGCAGTGTCCCCCCTGCCGCCAAAAGAAACAGCGCCGCTGCCAGAAGAATCCGTTTTCCCTTCAAGCACAACATGAATGTCTCCTATAGTCCCTTATCCCAAGGTTTCCCCATCTCCCCTCATGGACAGCAAAACCACGAATCTATTTCTTCAAATCCTCCTTAATCTGTGTGGTGGAGATCTCCGGAGTCCTGGGCAGATATACCACATCGCAGTACTCCTTCAGAAAATCAAACTTTCCCTCCCAGTCATCACCGATCACAAAGGTATCCACCTTGAATTCCTTCACATCTGATATTTTCTGCTCCCAGCACTCCTCCGGTATAACCAAATCCACATATCGGATAGATTCCAGAAGGCGCTTGCGCTCCTCATAAGGAAAATAACATTTCTTGCGTTTTTCCTTCCAGTTAAATTCATCGGTGGACAAGGCCACGATCAAATAATCCCCCAGCTCTTTCGCCCGCTGAAGCAGGTTCACATGCCCATAATGAAGCAGATCATAAGTTCCATACGTAATTATTTTTTTCATTGCTGTACCTCTCTCACTGACTTGCAGGGCCAAACGCCAGCCTTATGGCATCTTCCCACTTTCCTGCTGATTTTAAAATCCGCTCAACGGCCTCTCTCACCGCTCCGTCCCCGCCTCTGTGTTCCAAAACCACATGGCTGATGTTTCGGATTTCCTCTGCTGCATCCAAAGGGCAGAAAGAGACACCTGCCATCTGCATGGCATACAAATCATTGACATCATCGCCGATATATGCCGTCTCATCAGAAGAAATCTCCTCCCTGTCCAGATATCCGGCAAGAAAATCCGCCTTATTCTTCACATTCTGGTACACCCGGCGTATTTTTAGTTCTCTGGCCCGTTTCTGGAGACAGGCGCTTTCTCTTCCTGTCAAAATCATAAATTCCAGCCCTGCCGTCTGTCCCACGGTAATCCCGCATCCGTCTTTGATATTGAACTGCTTCGTCTCTGTCTCCTGGCTGTCTATATAAATATCCCCCCTGGTCATGGTTCCATCCACGTCCATAGCCAGAAGACGGATTTTTTTCAGCTTTTCTTCTAATTCTTCCTGATTTTTCATTTGTTCTCCAATACTTCCTCCAGAGTCCTGCGGGGGTACACCTCCAGCATACCTCCCCGTGTGGCATTGTAAATCTGCACTCCCTTTTTATCGGCAGCTGATTTCAGCTGACGGTAACAGAACATAGACCGATCCTGGTAATACTGAGCCACGTCATCCATGGTCAAGGTGGGATCATTCAGACGTTTTCTGATACGGTTCAGGTCATTTTCTGCAACCTTCGGGCTGGCATAGTTGGGAATGCAGTGTCCATCCTTTGCCAGACTTGACGTACAGTCCACACCGATTAGATAAATCTCCTGAAATCCCATAAACATAGCCAGTTCTATCATATATGTCATAACAGTAGAGCCGGAGGGAATATAATATGACAGAAAATTCCGGCTGACTGTATAATCCTTTTTCTGATACCCATAGGCATATGTGGTGTGTTCCGGTTTCACCGGCATCTGACGGTACGTGACAATAGAAGTGAAAAAGTCATTCTTTACATGTTCTGCAAATTCCTCTGCCAGCTCCCGGCCGAACATCACATCCACCATACAGTGAAAACTGGGGCGCCACCTGGTCTGTTCAAAGACTTTATAGATCATATTACAGCCGAAACTGTATTCATCCGCAATCATATCCAGGTCTTCTGTTGTGAGACTGGGGCCGTTTCCCACCAGGAAACAGCGTTTTCCCCGGTATTTATTCTGATATGATTTCAGCTTTTTGCTGTTATCACTGACACAGATTCCCATTCCCCTGCCTATGGCCGGAATGGCAAATTTCACCCATCTGCGGCCTCGTTTAAGAGTCCGCACAATCTGCTCCACAGTTTTTCGAATCAGTCCCATTGCCCGATACCAGGGATTAGGCCGGGACGGTTCACTCTCCACAGGCATCAGCTCATCCAACACCCTCTTGCTGCAGTCCGGACCGTCCAGATAATTATACTTTTGATTAAAAGCCTGGTATTTTTCATCATAAGTAAAATGAGCCGCCAGGTCTTTTATCCCGGCTGCCAGGTCTTCCTCTTTCTGGATAATCGGTCCCGGAAGTTCTTCCAAGTCCAGATAAAACCCGCGCAGTTTTCCGGCATACTCTTCCAGATCATACATATAAAAGAGCATGGGCCGCTTCAGATTGGCATAGTCAAATAATGTGCTGGAATAATCAGTAATCTGCATATCAGAAATCACATACAGTTCATTAATATCCGGCACATCTGTCACATCAATAATCTGCGGGTCGTCGGGGATTCCCTGCGCATCCCGCACATTCACATGCACCCGTACCAAAATCACATATTCCGGACCCAGGTCTTCCACCAGTTTTTTCAGATCCAGCCCCATGGTATATAGATACCCGGTGCGCTCTTTATTATTTTTCACATAGGTGCCAAACTGGTTATCCCTCCAGGTAGGCGCGTACAGAATCACTTTCTTATCCTCAGGGACCTGAAGCCGTTCCCGGATTCTCTTTACATCTTCCTGGGTATACCGGTACAGAAAGTCATTGCGGGGATAACCGGTCTCCCGGATAATATGTTCCTTTCCCGCCTCTTTCATGCAGAAAGCAGAACAAAACTTTTCACTGGCAAAAGCTGACGGCGAGAGAAAATACGTCAGTTTGTCCATATGTTCCTTATAACGTTTCTGGTTCTGCTCTTTCGTATACTGGGCATCATCCCCGCTTTCAATGTCACACCCCAGTCTTTTTAGCGGTGTCCCATGCCAGGTCTGAATCACCACCTGGTCCTTTCTCGGCTTTAATGCGTCGTTTAAGGTGGCGTTATTTACCCAGTATTTTGCCCTGGCACAACATTTATAATATCTCCGGGACAGCTTTTTTACTACAGCAGTCCGTGGATTATTTTTCAAGAAAGCAAAATGATTCACATTGTGTACAATCCAGATAAACCTGTAATCCTGGTACCTCTCATCTTCCAGCATCCGTTCATAGACAGCCTTCGGACTGCACGCATAACTATTTCCCAAAAAGGCCTCAAACACCACCATTTTAGGCTCCACCGGATAGGTGAGGCAGCACCACTGAAAACGCAGAACCCGGCGAATTCTCATAACCTCCAAAAAGGCCCTGGAAAATCTGCCGGCTGCCGCTTTGTCGTTCTTATGAATTTTCGCATAATTCCCAATCCGCTGACCCAATCCGCTGATTATCTTCATATTATCTCCCAAAAGACCGCCCCGCTTCGTATACTTTGGGCAGTTCCTAATTCATAAATTTTTCATATGCATCTAATACTTCATCTGTCTTTCCCAGCATCCGGATTTTTCCGTTATGCAGCCACATCAAAGATGTACAGAGTTTCCGTAATGTGTCAGAACTGTGGGAGACAATTACAACAGTACGGTTTTTATTGGAAATCAGTTCCTTCATTTTCCGGTAGCTCTTTTTCTTAAATTTGGCATCTCCCACACTCAGAACTTCGTCGATGAGCATAATATCCGATTCCAGCACTGCCGTGATGGAAAAGGCCAGCTTGGAATACATACCGCTGGAATATGTTTTCACCGGCATGTCAATAAATCTCCCCAGCTCTGCGAACTTGATAATTTCGTCCATCTTATCCCTGACCTGCTTTTCGCTGAATCCCAGCAACATGCCTGACAGCAGAATATTCTCCCTGCCGCTGAGCTTTTTCTGAAACCCTACGCCAATGGACATGAGCGACACATTGTGGCCGTGCAGGTCAATGGTCCCGGAATCCGGAGCGATAATCCCTGCCATGGCCCGCAGCATAGTAGACTTTCCGCTTCCATTCCTGCCCACCATGCCCATGATTTCCCCCTTGGGAACCTGAAAGCTCACATCCCGTACAGCCTCATACACTTCTACCTTTGATTTTTTTAACTGAAATAAGCTTTTCCGGATAGAAAAAGACTTCAGACAGCGGTAGCTGATTTCTAAATTTTTTACATCGATCGCAATTTCCCGGTCTTCCATATTAAATCACCTTTACATAACTATTTTCGTATTTGTACACTACTTTAATAGAGAGGACAGACAAAATCAGACCAACCACTCCCCACACCAGCAGCACCTTTCTGGCCGGCGTCCCGCTGTAAATCAGGCACTGCCTTGCGCAGTCGATTAAAAATGCCGCAGGATTCCATTGCTGCATAATCTTATTATAAGGCTCCGGCACCCGTTCTGATATGGAATAAAAAATACCGGACATGTAAAAACAAAGCCGCATAACCACAGTCATCACATTTCGCAGATCCTCCACAAATACCCCGAAATGCAGCATCAGATTGCTGATTCCAAAGGTGACAAGCATCATAACCGCCAAAACCGGAAATATATAAAGGATATGATAACTGACCGGAACCTGGTAAACACCCATCAGGATAAACACCAGAATAAAAGAGATTGCCATCTTAAAGCCATTGACCATCATCCTTTTGATTACCAGTATAAATTTGGGTATATATACCTTGGAAACCGTAGCGCTGTTATTTTTTACTATTTTTACACTGCCCAGTACCACTGTGTTGAAGAAATTCCACATCGTCAGACCGATAAAGACAAAAATGGGAAAATACTTCCCGCCCTTTTCAAATACAATCACTGCGATGAATGTATAAACCATCATAAAAAGAAGGGGGTCCAGAATCCACCACAGCCAGCTCAGATAAGAGCTGGCCACCTCAGACTTCAGCTCTGCCTTTGCCGATCTAACCGTATAACTCCAATATTTTTTTATATCCTTGAAAAATTTCATTCCGCCATCCTCCGCTGCACCCACTTGTATCATACTTGTCAAATCATAGCACAAAATGCAGGAGAATTCAACCGGTAACATTTCAAGTACTATTTTTATATAGTTCGTTCAGGGATTTCCGCGGAAATACCTCCAGCTGCCCGCCCCGGGTGGCATTGAAAATCTGCACCTGCCGCTTCTGCGCCGCCCTTTTTATTTTCTCATACCGATGCATATCTCTTTCCAGATGATACCTGCGGATTTCTGACTCTGTGGCATCCGGTTTTCTCATAATCTCCCTGGTTCTGTCCAAATCTTTGTTCTGCAGCTCCTTACTGATATAATTCTCCACAAAATGTCCCTGTTTTTCAAAAGATGACGTACAGTCCACTCCCAGCAGATAGATTTCCTGAAATCCCATATACATGGCCAGCTCAATCATAAACAGCACCACTGTTGCCTTGGAGCGGACCACATAGCGCAGCAGGTTATCTGACACACGGTAATATTTGTGATTGATATCGTAAACATATACCGTGTCTTTCGGACATGCATCCAGTTCCCGGTAACGGCTTTTTAGGGTGAAATAAGGAGACTCCACATATTTTGCGAATTCACTGCCTTTATTCTGGGACAGCATCAGGTCACTGACGCAGTGATAGGACGGCCGCCAGGATGTCTGAGAGAAGATTTTATAAACCATGTTGCATCCAAAAGAATACTCCCCGCTTATCTTATCCAGGTCCTCTGCTGTGAGACTGGGCCCATTGCCCACCACAAAACAGCGCTGTCCCTGGTGCTTATTCTGAAAAGCCGCCAGACGCCTGGTATTTTCACTGTGATAAATACCAAGTCCCCTTCCAAATCCTGCCACATACACGGGAATGTTTTCTACCATCCATCTGGACTTGCTTTTTCCCACCCGTACGATCTCATGTGCCAGCTGTTTCACTCTGCCCTGTTCCATATCAACCTTCCTTAGTTATGCCTTTAAAATCCCGCATTTTTTCAAGACCTGTCTGCTGCACGGCTGGGGATGGGGATTAAACCGTTCATTAAACGCCTGATACCGCTCATCGTACACAAAGGTTCCATCCAGTTTCCGGATGGCCCTGCCAAGGTCTGCTTCCTCTTTGATCACCGGTCCCGGAAGCAGGGAAATATCGAAATAGAAATCCCGCAGTTCTTCCTTATATTCCTGAAAGTCATACATATAAAACAGTATGGGCCGCTTCAGATTGGCATAGTCAAAAAACACACTGGAATAATCGGTGACCAGCATATCAGCAATGGTATACAGGCGGCTGATATCACTGTAATCGGACACATCGTATAGAAATCCTTCATACTCGGCAAAATCAAACAGTCTGCGCACCATATAATGTACCCGGAACAAGATCACATACTCAGATGCCAGTTCTTGTTTCAGCCCCTTCAGGTCAAGCCCCATGCGGTAAGTATATCCCACTCCGGCTTCATGCTGATTTTCCCTCCAGGTAGGAGCATAGAGGATCACTTTCTTATCCCCTAAAATTCCAAGTTCCTCTTTCAGTGCAGCTGCATCTGCATCAGTAAACGTAAAAAGGCAGTCATTGCGGGGATAACCCACCTCCAGAACTCTCCCCTCCATACGTTTCATATCCAGAGCACTTCCCAGCTTTTCTGTATAAAAGGCAGAAGGCGACACCAGATAGTCCAGCTGACGCCCTTCCTTGCGGTAATATCTGTGGGTACGCCGGTTTGCCGCAGGAATATCCTGATGATTCACCACATCGCATCCGATCTTCTTCAGCGGAGTCCCGTGCCAGGTCTGAACATAAATCTGCCCCCTCTTCTTCCAGATACCCGCAGGCGTCCGGGAGTTGGTAATCCAGAACCCGGCTCTGGCATAGCATCTGATATGTTCCCGGCTGTGGTATTTCACCAGCCGCACATTTTTGCGGCCCTCAAACAGTTCCCGGAACCTTTCCGGTTCTTCAAACGCCCACACAATCTTATATTTTCTCCCGGCACTGCTTCTGCACAATTCCTCGTAGACTGCCCTGGGACTGCAGGCAAACTGACGGCCCCAGTAAGATTCAAACAAAATCATCCGCTTATCTACCGGATACCTGAGTGCATAGAACACTCCATACCACACAGTTTTTGTTATATCTCTCAGCCAGACTGCCAGCTCCTTGCCATGTGCGGTGCTGTTCACCAGCTTCGCGGCCATCATCCTCAATTTTTCCGTCATACATCCGTACCCTTTAAATATTCCTGCACCCTTGCGCAAATCAGCTCACAGCAGGGCTCATGCACCTCATTAAAGAACTTGTCCGTCTTCCTTCTCTTTTCCCCATAGCGGTCATCTCCTCCCAGCAGTTCCTTCATCTGCGCGCAGAATTGTGCAAAAGTCCCCGGCCTGGGACCTGGAGTAATCTTCTCGTAAGGGAAATTAAACCCTCTTAGCGCCAGATATTCCTCCTGGTCATAGGGTAGAAACATCAACGGCCTTCCTGTCAGCAGAAAATCAATGTAAATGCTGGAATAATCCGTAATCAGCAAATCAAACACATCCAGCACTTCCATCACATCTTCCGCCAGCTCCTCTCCCAGCCAGCGCAGACGGGGAGACTGCGGCAGTTTGGCCTGCTGTGTCTCATACATATGGGTGCGGACACACAGCAGCAGCTTCTCCCGCTCCAGAAATTGTGCCAGCTCTTCCGGTTGAAAATCCTGGAAGGGGAACAGTTTCACCGGACTGCCGTCCCGGTGGGTGGGTGCATATAAAACTGCCCTGGTAAATTCCGGAAGATCCCCGTAAATTCCACCCAGAACTTCCTTTGCTTCCCGGCAGGCAAATAATCTGTCATTGCGGGGCTGTCCCCACACTTTCACCTGGTTTTTCCCAATTCCAAAACTTTTCTGCATAATGGGAACCATACGCCGGGATGTGGTCACAACCCATGTATAATTTTTCGAAAACAACAGGGATATATACAGACGATACCAAAAATGATGATTCTTCTCAGCCAGAACAATCTTTTTTAACGGCACCCCATGCCACAGATTCACGATGACCCGCCCCTTTAAAAGTCCGGTGCCGTATACTGGCATTCCCGCAGAAGTAAACCACACCCCGGACTCCAGAACAGTACTGATGCCCTCCCGGGTATTGGTGTCAACAATCCGCGCCCGGGGATATTCCTTCATGAGACGTTTTCTCTTTACGGGATCGTTCATCACATAGACCGGAACAATCTCGGGCATATGGTCATGGACGTATTGAAACAGATAACGGGAATTGGAATCAAAACGGCAGTTCTCCATGGAAGAAAAAGCCCATTGATTCTGCCATATGCCCAGAACAGGCGACCGCTTCAGCCATTGTACAGCAATATAATTTTTCAGTAAATCTTTTACTTTGCGCTTCATCGTACACTCCTGCCATATTTACAAATGCCATGGACAGCATAAGATAAAAAAAACAGACAACTCTTACCTATGCCGTACCCCATATACCGGTACACCTGAAACGTCATTTTCGCAGACTTCCACTTATCCCTGGATTTTCCGTTTTTGCTGAGACGGCATTTTAAATAAGGTTTGTCAATTCCTCTGGCCCATCCATATTTTTTTAAAATTTTCAGCCATGTAATATAATCCTCATGGCTCTGGTCATAGCACATGGGGAACTGCCTGGCTGTCCCGGCCAACAGCACCACCGAAGAACAGTTGATGCTGTTATGTTTCAGCAGCTCCCTATAAGTCAAATGTTCCTTCACTCCAATGTATGTTTTGGTGCTGGTGCCATCCCAGCGCATCAGCTCCCGGCCGGTGGAACACAAAACAGCTCCGCTTTCTTCCATAACCCGCAGCTGTTCTTTCAGCTTTCCTTCTCCCCACCAGTCATCTGAGTCAAGAAATGCCACATATTTTCCCTTTGCCAGGGAAACTCCCCGGTTCCGGGAAGCAGCAGGTCCCTGATTCGTATGATTTTTCACATAGCAGAAATCTTCCCTCTCCAGATAATCTTTCAGCTGCCCGGCTGTATCGTCACTGGAACAGTCGTCCACCACAATCAATTCCAGAGAAACCTGCTGGCTGTACACAGAATCCACTGCCTGCCGGATATACGCCCCGCTGTTGTATGCCGGCATGATTACTGAAACTAAAGGCGCCTTCATAACTGCCCGCCATCCTTTTCTTTCAAATCCGTCTGATCATCCTTCTCTACTGAATTCAACAGGGCGTTCACCTGCCGGTCCTCCACCCCTTCCGAAGTTTCCTTCTGAAACAGAATCCGGAAAGTCATAAACATCAGTTTAATATCCAGCAGAACCGAATAATTTTCAATATAGTACAAATCCAGTTTTAATTTATCATAAGGAGTCGTATTGTATTTCCCATAGACCTGGGCATACCCGGTAAGCCCAGCCTTCACCTTCAAACGGTAATAAAACTCCGGAATCTCCCTCTGATATTCCTTTAGCAATACTTTTCTCTCCGGACGGGGTCCCACAATGGACATATCCCCCGCCAGTACATTGAACAGCTGAGGCAGCTCATCAAAATGCAGATTCCGCAACACACGCCCCACCGGAGTAATACGGCTGTCGTGTTTTGATGCCAGCCTTGCCCCTTGTGTCTCTGAATTCACCCGCATGCTTCGGAATTTAAAAATGCGGAAAGGCGCTCCATTTTTTGTCAGCCGCTCCTGACGGTAGAACACCGGTCCTCTGTCATATGCCTTCACAGCTATGGCGCATATAGCCATAATGGGAGAGGAAATGATTATTCCCACAGCAGAGACTACAATATCCATAAAGCGTTTCACCAGCAGCTGTTCCGCTGTCAGCCCCATATTCCTGGAAACCAGCAGCGGGGTGTCAAACAGATGAATCCGGTCTGACCCTGCCAGTATCACATCGGATATCTTAGGCGTCACATAACAGCGGATGGAATGGGCAAAGCAATATTTCAGATACCGGTTTCTAATCTGGGAAGGCAGATCCCAGATAATGACAGCCTCATAGTCCTTCATCATCCGGCGTATTTCCTTTTCACCCTCACGGATGTGTACTTTTCCGCAGATGTTATACTTATCCCTTCTGGACTCCATCTTCCGAATCAACTGATCCGGCCTGCGTTCTCCATAAATTACCAGCATCTTTCTGGCCCCGTACAAATGATTGAACAAATATCTGGAGCCGAAAGCCCAGACCACGATCACGCAGAATTCTGCCAGGGTCATAATCAAAATGGGTATTGGGGATAGAAACCAGCGGTTGATGAGAGTAATCTGCAGATAAATCACTACATTGGAACAGATGGCTGCCAGTGCAAGGGAATAAATATCATCCAGCCTCTTTAAGTAACCCACACGCAGTCCGCCGAACATTCTGGAAAAGAGGATCAAAATCAGCATATACATGGCAATCAGCACCCAGTTTCCCTTGTTCCAGAATGGTTCAAATATCAATTCCCGATAATACAGATACCACGCTGCCGCAAACAGGGCCGATTGTGCCAAAACTACCAGAGACGCCAGGACAAACATCACAATTCTTCTAAAGTATTCTCGTCTTCTCAAACTCACTCCCGTAACTTTCTCAAATCAGACCTGCGGTTAAACAATCTATACTGACATTATCTGTCAGCACACCGATATTTATACCAATGCCTGTCCCCTGTTTACCTTTCAATTAAAGCTGTGAAATGCCGTCCACTGCCTCCTGGTAAGCTTTCCCCACCTGTTCCAGCAGTTCCTGGGCATTGTCCGGTACATTTCCCTCCCGCAGAGTCTCTGTCAGCTGGTCGCTGGCCGCCTGCAGATTCTGAAGCTCAAGATTCAAAGCCACACCTTTAATGGTATGCGCTGCCCGGAAAGCATCCTCAGCATTATTCTCACTCAATGCCTGTTTCAGATTCTCAAAGCTGGGATCTGCACTGAATTTATTCAGGAACTTAACCACCCGTTCCTCCTTATTGCCCATCCTGCTCATAATCAAATCATAATCCCCGCCAACGCTCTTATAAAAGTCCTTTAAATCCATAAACCCTTCCTTTCTGATAATCAAATTTTACTGAACAGCATACCTGCCGCCCATTTTATTGATACACTATGATTATACGCCTTTTTTCGATATTGTAAAGTAAAAAGCCTGCAAAAAAAGCTGAAAGTTTTATGAATAAACGGATGTATTTTCATAAGAATGTCTATTTTATCAGTCTTGCAGCCTTTTCCATCATACGGAAAACCCGGCTGCCCGCAATTCTGTTCACATCCCTTCTCAATTCCCGTATTTTCTGCTCCTGCTGACAGAAAATCTCTGTGACCATCAAAATCAAATCCCGGTACATAACATCCGGCTCCAGTTTCCACGCCGGCAATTCATCCACCTGGTCATAGAAAAGCTTTCCATTTTCTCTGCCGAGAAATTCCTTCGCCACCTTTCTGTTGGATTTTTCATACTTTTTCAGGAATTCCACCTGCTGTTCATGTGAGGCAAACATGCTGCGTCCTGCGTGGAGATCATTATGCACCTTATACTCATTTGCCATCCTAAGGGGTTTCTCCATAAAATCCTCGATTTCCCTGTATCGGGGAACCCCATTGATAATTCTCTTGATCTCTATGAAATTGCCCCTCAGCCCCGGATTGCTCCTCACCGTCTCCCTGGTATAGGCTTCTGTCAGGTTAAGGCCGATGCACTGAAGAAAATCTGAAAAGATAGAATGCTCTGTTCCCTCAAACTGCCCTTCCTCATATGGCCGCACAATGATATTCTCCTTTTTGAGATATTTGGTCATTTTGGACAGATGCCTGTAATAATTTAAAGGAAAATACCGGAACAGATTTCCCTCCATACATTCTTCAAAAGTTTCTGTACGGCGCATATATTTGGACTTTACATTCTGATTCCACAAAGACTGAATAAACAAATCCTGTCTGCGCAGATAGACAATGACTTTCATCTCACAGCCGATTTTCCTGAACTCTTCATCTATCTGCTGCCAGAGGCCCTCCCGTTTTCCGGCACTTTTCCACAGCTCCTCGTCTGACAATATAATATTAGGATACTGCCCTGCCAGCCTTTCAATGGCACGAAATCCCTTTTGACGCACAATCACCTCATCGTACTGATATCTGCTTCCCGCATTACAGATGAGGAAATGCCCGTTCCTGTCTTTATACCCCCTGATTCCAACCTCCGGTGAAAGTTCCGGAAAACAATATCCCAGTCTGTTCAAAAGTGCCTCATTCTCTCTCAAAAAACTCTGAATCGCCGTAGTACCTGTCTTGGGCGTCCCAATATTTAAGTAAACCGTCGCCATATCCTTGTTCCTTTCTAAGACAAATTCATAAACGTATTTTGTAATATTATGTCATTCCACTGGAATTTTAATAATTCATTAATTTTGATAATCTGATTTTACAGAAACATTGTGATATAAATTTGTAACAAAAATGAAAAACTATTGACATTTTTTGTGACTCTGTGCGATTTAATATAAAAAGCCCTTGAAAATATCACTCAACAGAGTTATAATAGTTTCACACAAATGAATAAATATCTTCAGGGCAGGGTGCAATTCCCTATCGGTGGTACAGCCCACGAGCCGCAAGGCATGATTCGGTGCAATTCCGAAGCCGACAGTACAGTCTGGATGGAAGAAGATGATTATTCGGGAGCGGCGCTTCTGCTCATGTTCCATTTCTCTGGAATTTATTATTCCGGAGATTTGATTACTTTGAACATGCTGGGTGAGCAGGAAAGCTCCTGGAGCATGTTTGAAAACTTTAGAACGGATTTTTAGGCATGCTCTAACCACACTTTATTTTTTTGCCCTGGACTTTTTTAAAGTTCAGGGTTTTTTTTGGAGGAAAATACATTGAAGGATACAGAATATATGCGCATGGCCATCCAACTGGCCAAAAAAGGCGAGGGGTGGGTATCCCCCAATCCCATGGTGGGCGCAGTCATTGTAAAAGAAGACCGGGTCATCGGAACAGGCTGTCATCAGCGTTATGGCCAGCCCCACGCAGAGCGCAATGCCCTGGCTTCCTGTACAGAATCACCAAAAGGGGCGTCCATGTATGTGACTCTGGAGCCCTGCTGCCATTACGGCAAACAGCCTCCCTGTGTGGATGCCATCCTGGAATCCAAAATCGGCCATGTAATCGTAGGTTCTTCCGACCCCAATCCTCTGGTGAGCGGGAAAGGCATCCAGATTCTGCGGGAACACGGGGTTCAGGTAACTGAACATGTACTGCAGGAAGAATGTGACCAGATAAACCCTGTCTTCTTCCACTATATCCAGACAAAACGTCCTTATGTGGTGATGAAGTACGCTATGACCATGGATGGGAAAATCGCGGCATACACCGGGGCATCCAAATGGATTACCGGAGAGACCGCCCGGGAACATGTACAGAGACAGCGCCACCGCTACAGCGCCATTATGGCCGGCATCGAAACCGTCCTGGCAGACGACCCGCTGCTCACCTGCAGGATGGAGGGCGGGAAAAATCCGGTGCGTGTCATCTGCGACTCCAGACTGCGCACCCCCCTCTCCTCCCAGATCGTAAAAACCGCCAAAGAGGTTCCCACATACCTGGCCACCTGCTGCACAGACCCGGAAAAACATATCGACTATATCCAAAAAGGCTGTCATATCATGGTAATCCCCCAAAAGAACGGCCATGTGGACCTGTGGAATCTGATGGAAAGACTGGGACAGGAAAAAATTGACAGTGTTTTGCTGGAGGGAGGCGGCACACTAAACTGGTCAGCATTAGAAAGCGGAATCATCCAGAAAGTGCAGACTTATATCGCACCCAAATTGTTCGGCGGGCAGCTGGCGAAAACACCCATAGGGGGAACCGGATTCCCCTCCCCTGCAGATTCCGTTCTATTAAAGAACAGCACCATTACACAGCTGGGAGAGGATTTTCTGATAGAAAGCGAGGTAGAGCGGGATGTTTACAGGCATCGTTGAGGAAATGGGCACCATAGAGAAGATTCAGAAAGGAAGGCACTCCGCCATCCTTCACATCCGGGCAGATCTCATCCTGGAAGATCTGAA
The DNA here is from genome assembly GCA_910588825.1 of uncultured Lachnospiraceae bacterium. Lineage (GTDB taxonomy): Bacteria > Bacillota > Clostridia > Lachnospirales > Lachnospiraceae > MGBC164599. The sequence continues at coordinate 46,836 of CAJURF010000002.1, read as the reverse complement.
AATCGGCGACAGCGTAGCCGTGAACGGGGTCTGCCTCACCGCCACTTCCATCCATTCTCAGACATTTACCGCAGATGTGATGCATGAGACACTGAACCGGTCGTCCCTGGCCCAGTTAAAAAACGGCAGCCATGTGAATCTGGAGCGGGCCATGCCTGCCTGCGGCCGGTTCGGCGGCCATATCGTCGCCGGGCATGTGGACGGCATGGGCACCATCACCCGGATTACCCGGGATGATACCGCCGTCTGGTACACCATACAGGCATCCCCCTCCATCCTGCGGTATATTATTGAAAAAGGTTCCATCGCCATCGACGGCATCAGCCTGACGGTAGCGCAGATTGGCACGGATCATTTCTCCATTTCCGCTATTCCCCACACCGTTGCCGCCACCACTTTAAGCGAACGCCGGACAGGGGACAGCGTGAACCTGGAAAACGATATGATCGGGAAATATGTAGAGAAACTATTTACCCCGTCAGATAAACAAAAACCAACAAGCACACTGACAAAAGAATTTTTGTCTCAATGCGGATATTAAGGAGGCTCACAATCGTGTCACAATTCAACACAATAGAAGAAGCACTGGAAGACCTGCGAAACGGAAAAATTATCCTGGCAACCGATGACCCTGACCGGGAAAACGAAGGAGATTTCATCTGCGCCGCCCAGTTCGCTGACACAGCCAACGTAAACTTTATGGCTGTCCACGGCAAGGGTTTAATCTGTATGCCCATGTCAAAGGAATATATCAACAAACTGCAGCTGCCCCAGATGGTCACCCAGAATACAGATAACCACGAGACAGCATTTACCATTTCCATTGACAGCATCCACACCTCCACGGGAATTTCCGCAGAGGAACGCTCCATCACAGCCATGAAATGCGTGGAAGAAGGAATCAGGCCGGAGGACTTCCGCCGTCCGGGCCATATGTTCCCGCTGCTGGCCAGAAGAAACGGAGTTCTGGAGCGCAACGGACACACAGAAGCCACCGTGGATTTATGCCGGCTGGCCGGTCTGAAAGAGTGCGGTCTGTGCTGCGAAATCATGCGGGAGGACGGCACCATGATGCGCACCTCAGAACTGCTTGAGCTGGCCCAAAAGTGGAATATGAAAATCATCACCATCAAAGACCTGCAGGATTACAGAAGACAGCACGAAAAACTGGTAGACCGGGTGACTGTCACCAAAATGCCCACCAAATACGGCCATTTTGCCGCTTACGGATATGTAAACCGCTTGAACGGCGAACATCACATCGCACTTGTAAAAGGAGATATTGGGGACGGCAGCAACGTCTTATGCCGTGTCCACTCAGAATGCCTCACCGGAGATACCTTCGGTTCTCTGCGCTGCGACTGCGGCCAGCAGCTGGCTTCAGCCATGACACAAATTGAAAAAGAAGGCCGGGGAATCCTGCTCTACATGCGCCAGGAAGGCCGGGGAATCGGACTGATCAACAAACTGCGGGCCTACGAACTGCAGGAAAAGGGCATGGATACCCTGGAGGCGAACCTGGCTCTTGGCTTTGCCGGAGACCAGAGAGAATATTACATCGGCGCGCAGATACTGCGGGACCTGGGAGTACGCAGCATGCGGCTTCTCACCAACAATCCCGACAAAATCTACCAGCTGTCCGAATACGGCCTGGAAATCACTGAGCGGGTCCCCATCGAGATCCTTGCCACTGAGTACGACCTGTTTTACCTGAAAACAAAGCAAAAACGCATGGGACATATCCTGAATCTGTAATCCCATACAGCCCTGTACTAGGAGGAAATAAAGAAATGAAAACATTTGAAGGAAAATTAATCGCAAAAGAAATTAAGATCGGAATCGTAGCCGCCCGTTTCAATGAGTTCATCACTTCCAAACTTTTAAGCGGAGCCATGGACGGACTGCTGCGCCACGATGTAAAAGAAGAAAACATCCACACAGCATGGGTTCCCGGCGCCTTCGAAATCCCGCTGATCGCCTCCAAAATGGCAAAGAGCAAAAAATACGATGCAGTGATCTGCCTGGGGGCAGTCATCCGTGGCAGCACCACCCACTATGATTATGTATGCAGCGAAGTCTCCAAGGGAATCGCCTCCATCTCCCTGTCCACAGACGTTCCCGTCATGTTCGGAGTGCTGACCACAGAAAATATCGAACAGGCCATCGAGCGCGCCGGAACCAAGGCAGGCAACAAAGGCTATGACTGCGCACTGGGCGCCATAGAAATGGTAAACTTAATCCGGGAAATCGAAAGCTAATCCCCTGTACACATTACCCAGGATATCTTCATTCCACCAAAAAGGATAGGCTGAACTACATTCCAAGCTCAGTCTATCCCCTCTCACTTAGCAGCTGCCAAAAACAGCTCGTGCAGAACCCCACAGCTCCTCACCACTATTCCCACAGATAATTGCAAATCCCAAAAGCTCTCCACAGCCAGAGGCTGGCCATCAAAGAACAAATAAAGGAGCGAATTCAAAACGGTTTTGAGCTCCGTATTTGTTTTTTGATGGCCAGCCTCGTGACTCGCAAGAAAAAAATTTACAATTACCTACAACACCTTTGACAAAAAATCCCGCAGCCTGGGATTCTCAGGATGCTCAAAGAAATCCTTGGGATTATTCTCCTCTTTGATTTCCCCGTCAGTCATGAAAAGCACACGGCTGGCCACTTCCCTGGCAAACCCCATCTCATGGGTGACTACAACCATGGTCATGCCGCCTTTTGCCAATTCCCCCATAATCTCCAGAACCTCTCCCACCATCTCAGGGTCCAGCGCAGATGTGGGCTCGTCGAAAAGCATCACTTCCGGATTCATAGCCAGAGCCCTGGCAATGGCAATCCGCTGTTTCTGCCCGCCGGACAGCATTCCCGGATAGGCATCGGCTTTATCCGGAAGGCCCACCCGTTCCAACAGTTCTGCTGCCTTCTTGTCCGCTTCCTCATGGGACATAATCTTCAGCTTTGTGGGCGCCAGCGTAATATTTCTTTTTACAGTCAGATGAGGAAATAAATTAAAATGCTGGAATACCATCCCCATTTTCTGGCGGTGCCTGTCTATATTCGTCCTTTTGTCCAGAATATCCGTCCCATCAAAAATAATATGTCCCTGTGTGGGTTCTTCCAGACGGTTGAGGCATCTTAAAAATGTACTTTTCCCGGAACCTGACGGTCCCACAATAAATACCACCTCTCCTGGATAAATATCTGTGGAAATATCTGACAGCGCTTTAAAATCCCCGAAGGCTTTCGTCAGGTTCTGCACCTGAATTAACGGTTTATCTGCGCTCACTGCTTCGAAGCCTCCTCTCCAGCAATTTCACTAAATAAGTAAAAATCATAACCAATACCAGATAGATGGCGGCCACAGTAAACAGCGGAACATAAGCATTGTAAGTCTGGCTTCTGATAATATCGCCGCCCTTTGTCAAATCCTGGAGCGCAATGTAACCGCACACAGAAGTCTCCTTCAAAAGTACGATAAACTCATTGGCCAGCGCAGGCAGAACATTCTTAAATACCTGGGGCAGAATAATATAAATCATGGTCTGTACATAATTAAAGCCAAGGCTTCTGCCCGCCTCAAACTGCCCATTGTCAATGGACAAGATTCCCCCGCGGATAATTTCCGCCACATAGGCGCCGGAATTAATCCCAAAAGCCAGAGAAGCCACCATAATTTTGCTGGTCATTGATACGAACACAATATAATACATGATCAGCAGCTGCACCAGTACTGGTGTCCCGCGGATGACAGTCAGATAAATCTGGCACAGCAGGTTAAACAGCTTCAATTTTCCGGTTTTTTCATAAGTAGACCTGACAACAGCCACAAGGAAGCCCAGAAGGATCCCCAGAATCACTGCAAAAAAGGTAATCTGAAGCGTAACGCCCAGACCATCCGCAATATATTTCCAGCGGTCCTTCTCAATCAGGTTTTGCGCAAGTGCATCCATCATGGTAGTTCAAGCTCCTTATTCCGCACTGTCAGAATCGGCAGCAATATATTTACTGACGATTTCGTCCAGTTCTCCAGAATCTCTCAGACTCTCCAGTGCGCCGTTGATTTTTTCCACCAGTTCGGTATTGTCTTTGGCACAGGCGATGGCATATTCTTCCTCTGTAAATTTATCTGGAAGAATTTCCAGTCCTTCATTCTGCTCAACAAATACTTTCGCAGGCTGCTCATCAATTACCACTGCGTCAATCTTTCCGGACTGGAGAGACTGCACTGCTTCAAATCCTTTATTATAACGTTCCACTGTGGCATCTTCCACATCCGCTGAGTAAATATCTCCGGTAGTACCAAGCTGTACGCCGATTTTCTTTCCGGCCAGGTCATCAGGTGACGCGATCTCACTGCCTTCCGGTACAATCACAACCTGAGAAGCCTCAGCGTATGTATCGGTGAAAGATACATTTTCCTCCCTGTCAGGGGTCACTGTCATCCCAGCTGCTCCGATATCCGCCTTTCCCGATGTGACAGCCGTGATAATGGCATCAAATGCCATGTCCTCAATCTGAAGTTCCAAGCCAAGTTCCTCGGCAACTGCAGCGGCGATCTCCGCATCAATGCCCACAATCTCATCGCCCTCATAAAATTCATAGGGAGGGAATTCTGCATTGGTGGCCATAATCAGTTTCCCCTCTTGGGCAGTAGCAATCTCTTCACTGCCGCCTTCCTCTGAACTTTTGGCCTCGCTGGAGCTCTCGGCTCCACTGGAACTCCCGGTTTCACCAGCGCCCGCGTCATCCTTCGAGCCGCCGCAGCCTGCCAGAGACAGTGTCATAGTTCCCATCAACAGCATACAAAGTAACTTTTTCATCTTTCTTCTCCTTTTGGTAAATGCATAATTATGCAGCCTATTCTGCATATAGAACCGGCATGCCAAACGTCCGTTTTTTATTGGCAGGACCTGTGGACAGACCGGTTGTCCAATTAGTATTGTACCATTTTTCTCATAGATTACAAGAAGAAAGTGTGTATTTTGAATAATTGTAACTAATTTCTAATGCAGATAATTATGAAACTTCTGTTACCAAAATCCCCCACAGTTCCACCCTTGCCACTACTCTGCCGTCAGCCCCTCCCGCTGTCCTGAACCTCTGGCTTGGTGGGTGCATTGGCCTGAAACTCAGTGAAATAGCAGCTCTCCCTCTCCACAATACGGCAGGGAAATTCCACCCGCAGATTCTCTGTGTGCCCGTGGAGAATCCTGTCGTGTAAAATCTGTACAGCCATATGTGCCATAGCCTCCCGGGGAATGTGCACAGTAGTCAGCAAAGGGGTGGTCATCTGGGCTTCTTCAATATTATCAATGGAGATTACGGAAATCTGCCTTCCTTTCATCTTCCTATGTTCCCGGAGAGCCTGAAGAGCCCCCACCGCTGTAATATCATTGGCACACAGCACAGCCGTCAATTCTTCATCCCCCATGAGCCGGTTCATGGCCTGGTATCCTTCCTCCCTGGACTGTCCGGTGGGAACAATACAGCTGTAGTCAATGGCCAGCTGATTACGTATCATTGTCTCATTATACCCCACATACCGGCTCTCATAAGAACAATCTCCAATATATCCGATCTTTCGATGTCCTCTTTTTATTAGATACTCCACCGCCTCCTGGGCTGCTTTTTTTCCGTCGCACACCACCTCGTCAATCTCAAAATTCATGGGATTACGCCAGATTCCCACCAGATTTCTCGTATATTTGGAAAGTGTGCCCAGCAGCTTTGCGGAACAGCGTCCCAGAATAATCATCCCGCTGCACCCTTTCATCCTGCATCCAATGTCATCTCTGGCCGTTGTCAGAATCTCTGCCGTGAATCCTCTGCGGAAGATCTCGATTTCAAGCCCCCGGTACAATTCTTTGAAAAAAGGGTCGTTATCCAGTGTTTCCACTCTGGCCAGGACAATGAGAATGTGCAGTTTCTGCACTGGGTCTGCCTGTCCCATTTTCAGATTTCTCGCAGACTGGTTAGGCACATAATGAAGCTCATGGGCCGCCTTCCAGATTCTGGCTTTTACCTGTTCCGACGCACAGGTGGTACTGCTGTTATTCAGAACCCTGGAAACTGTGGACGGGGAGACTCCGGCCATCTGCGCTATTTTTTTTAAAGACATAGTTTTCTCCATTCTGGTATATGATATGATCAGACGCTTGAAAATCCTTACCGGAGGTTTGTATGCAGAAAAAATTAAACTTTTTCACTAAACTGGGTTTCCTTCTAACTGCCCTGGCAGGCACTTTCCTTCATTTCTTATATGGATTAACGGGAAAGACCCTGTGGACAGGTCTGTTTTCCTCCATCAACGAGTCCGTGTGGGAGCATATGAAGCTTGTCTTTTTCCCTCTGACCGCCTATTTTATCTTTGAGTGTCTGCGCCTGGGCTCGAAAGTACCTGCCCTGGTTTCTGCCAGCCCATGGGGAATCCTGTCCGGAACCTTCTCTGTCCCCGTTGTTTTTTACACTTATACAGGCATCCTGGGCCGTCATATTACGGCTGTGGATATTGGCATCTTCCTTCTGGGTATCTTCCTGGGATTTTATACACAGAGAACCCTCATACGCCGGGACACCTGCCCCAGGACAGATAATATTTTTCTGCCCTGGAGCCTGGTGGTCCTGACAGGTCTGTGCTTTTTCATATTCACCTTCCGTCCGCCCTCACTGCCTCTTTTTCACAGACCTTAAAGGCGGACGAAAGAGGGTTTCAGTAAGGAATGCGGAGCACTTCCCCAGGATAGATCAGATTGGGATTGGAAATTGCATTTTCTTCGGCCAGATCCGCTGCAGAAGTACCATATTCCTGCGCAATCTGCCACAGAGTGTCTCCCGGGCGCACCGTATAGGTGTTCCTGCCGAAATCTGAATCTCCCGGAATCTGAAGACGCTGGCCCGGGTATATAAAATTAGGGTTGGCAATGTGGTTCATGGCTGCCAGCTTTGACACTGTGGTCCGGTATTTCGCTGCTATTGCCGACAGGGTATCACCCGGACGCACTGTGTAATAATAATCATCCGCCTCTGCCCCATCATCCCGAATGGGAATACGGAGTTTTTCTCCTGGATAGATCATGCCCGGATTGGTAATTCCATTTTCCTCTACAATGGCAGACACACTGACCCGGTATAACAGTGCGATATGCCACAGAGTATCTCCCGGCTTCACCTGATAGACCGCAATGTTCGAGGAAGGCTTGGGCCTGTCAACGGGTTTCACCTGCCCGGCAGATTCCAAAAACATGGCGTCGGTAAAAACATCCCGGTCCACAAACCCGGAAATACCGGGTATCTGTCCCTGGTCTGAATACTGCCACCCAGCCCAGGCAGGCCAATTTACCGACGAAGACGGTTCAGAAACCCCATATTCAGCCGCCCACAGCGGATAAGCCGTCAGCCCGCCGCCGAATACAGAGCCCGCGTTGGACGTATCGCTGTAAACCACCGCCCCTTTGCCGCTGAATTCCTCCACTGCCTGAATGAAAGATAATCCGATCTGATTGGCTTCTTCTGCTGACAAATTTATCAAATCTTCAAAATCCATGGCAAGACGGCACTCAAAATCTTTCCCCCGGACAGTATTGACAAAAAACTGTGCCTGATATCTGGCCTGAGAATCAGTCCTGGCTGTCACATAATGGTAAAATCCCACCTGCATTCCCGCTGCCTTTGCCCTCTGATAATTCTGTTCAAAATATGGGTCCACATAACTGCTGCCCATACTGGAACGGATATAGACCACACGAATCCCGGCCGCGGCTGCCTGTTCAAAATCAATGTTTCCCTGCCACTGGCTCACATCAATCCCCTCCTGCTGTCCGCCTGCCGCGGGGGGCAGTGCAAAAACCTGAACGGAACATGCCGCTAAAACAAAGATAAGGGGCATAAACAGAAATAATTTTTTTATCATAAAAAAATCCTTTTTCTGCTAGTTTATGCCCCTTAATCATGAACGCTACTGTTTCAGTTTGAATTTGTTTGTCTGTGCTTCCAGAACATGTACCTGTTCAAAAAGCTCTGAGCTCACTGCCGCAGACTCCTGGCTGCTGGCAGAGTTAGTCTGTACCACGGAAGAAATCTGGCTGACGCCTTCATTCACCTGTGCAATGGAAAGAGCTTCGTTATGTATCGCATCAGCAATTACACCGATAGCACTGTTGGACTGTGTAACCAGTTCCAATGTCTTTTTCAGTGTTTCCGAAACCTCTCCTACAATCTGATTGCCCCGTTCTGTGGCATTGACAGAATTTTCAATGAGCTCTTTCGTGGCTTTCGCCGCCTGATCGGATTTGGCTGCCAGGTTCCGCACTTCATCCGATACCACTGCAAATCCTTTTCCCGCCGAGCCAGCCCGCGCCGCCTCTACAGCTGCATTCAACGCCAGAATATTGGTCTGGAACGCAATGTTCTCAATGGTGGCAATAATCTTGCCAATCTGCTGGGATGCCTGGCTGATATCATCCATAGCTGCCACCATTTCTTCCATCTGATGACTGCTGATGGAAACCTGTTCCCCGGTGAGACGGGCATTTTCCTGTGCCTCGGAAGCCGATTCCACATTTTTCTCTGCATTTCTGGCAAGTTCATCCAGTGTGGCAGACAATTCTTCCACAGCGCTGGCCTGCTCTGTTGCCCCCTGAGACAAGGACTGGGCGCTGTCAGAGAGCTGTCCTGCATTGCCGGACACGCTGCGCTGGGCATCACAGATACTGGATATGGCCACAGAAAGAGTGGAGGTCAGACTGTCTAATGATTCCTCAATAGAGCGGAAATCCCCCACATATGGAACGGATGTATGGACATCAAAGTTACCCTGAGACAACTGTTCCATAATCCTGTTCAAATCTTCCACATAGCTGTTAATCAATCCCACAGATTTCTCCAGGGTCAGCGCCAGATCCCCCAGTTCATCCTCCGACTGGTAATCCAAGTGCAAATCCAGCCGTCCCTCCTGCAGAATCCTGCTCTTGCTGGTAATGGACAAAAGAGGTTTTACCACAAAGCGCAGCACATACTGAATCAGACTGACCTGGCAGAGCAGGGCCAGAACCAGACAGATACCGCACATCAGCTGCATCAGCAGAATCGTTGAACGCATCTGTTCGATGGAATTTTCACTCAGCATAGTCCCCCGTTCCACAACGCCGTCCAAATGTCCTACCAGAGTGGTCAGAGTAGACTGAATGGTATCCTGGTAATACGCCTGTGCTTCCTTAGGATTTGTTTCCAAAAGCTCCAGTGCATGAACTGCAGATTCGTGAAGCTCTTTATGCAGAGGTTCCATCTCAGTCTGAAGTTTTACAATCTCCTCATCCTCTGTAATAGCATCTCCGTAAAGCCACTTTCCCAACACACAGGAGGTGGGGTCTGTACTGCCTGTAAATTCCATACCTTCGTACAACGCATTGCTCAGCCCCACGGACCATTTGTAATGAGCAACTTCGGCTGCCTGGGCTTTACTCAGCACCATCTCCGCCTCCGCATTAGCGGTCCGCATTTCCTCCACCCGCAGAATGTTCACGGTCGTAACGCCGCTTAGCAAAAGCACAGAAATGAGCGTTGCTGCCACCCGGACCCCAAACATTTTCTTGATACTTTTACGCATGACTATACATCCTTTCTCTGTTTATTGCACTTTTGAGTTCAGCGCATGATAAGAATAGCTCTAGTATACCACGGCACACCATATATTTTCAACCTTATCTTATGGCATGTTTTTTTAATATTATTTTGCCGGCTGCTGTTCACGGGTAATATTCCGCTTACCATTTCCCCTAGAACATTCCTCACAGGGTTTTCCGTTGGTTTTTCCATGAATATCTTGTAATTTTCTCCATTTTAGTGTACCATAGAATTCTAAAAATACATTTTGAGGAGGCACAAATATATGGCATGGTATGACGAAGCTGTTTTCTACCATATCTACCCATTGGGTCTTACCGGAGCACCAAAACAAAATTCTTATGCAGAGCCGGAACACCGTCTGAACACCCTGATTCCCTGGATTTCCCATATAAAAGCAATCGGCTGCAACGCCATCTACATCGGCCCGCTTTTTGAATCTGTGGGCCATGGTTACGAGACTACTGATTATAAAAAGTTAGACAGCCGTCTGGGAACAAATGAAGACCTGGCTGATTTCACTGCGCAATGCCATGCCCAGGGAATCAAAGTTATCCTGGACGGTGTATTCAACCACACCGGAAGAGATTTTTTCGCTTTCAAGGACATTCAGCAGAACAGAGAAAATTCCCCTTACAAAGACTGGTACTGTAACGTGAATTTCTGGGGAAACAATGAATATAACGACGGTTTCAGTTACGAAAACTGGGGCGGTTATAATCTCCTCGTAAAATTAAATCAGCACAATCCCGCTGTCCAGAATTACATCTGCGATGTAATCCGGTTCTGGGTCAGCGAATTTGATATTGACGGCATACGCCTGGATGCCGCCGATGTTCTTGATTTTGAATATATGAAAGCTCTGAGGCAGACCGCCAACCAGGTGAAACCGGACTTCTGGCTGATGGGAGAAGTCATCCACGGAGATTACAACCGCTGGGTAAACGAGGGCACCCTCCACTCTGTGACCAACTATCACCTTCACAAAGCACTCTATTCCGGTCATAACGACCATAACTATTTTGAAATTGCCCATACGGTAAAACGGCTGTACGGCATGGGCGGAAACCGTCCTGACGGACTGAAGCTCTACAATTTCGTGGACAATCACGATGTGGAGAGAATCTATACCAAATTAAATAAGAAAGCCCACTTCGTCCCCGTTCATATATTACTCTATACACTGCCTGGAATTCCGTCCATCTACTATGGTTCTGAATTCGGCATTGAGGGAAAGAAGGAACCATTTTCTGACGATTCCCTGCGGCCCGCCTTATCTCTTTCTGACTTTGGGGACGCGGTAAAAGAAAATCCATGTACCCGTTTGACCGCCGCCCTGGGAAAAATACGCCAGGATACACCTGCGCTTTCCTATGGAGACTACCAGGAATTGCTCCTGACCAACCGCCAATACGCATTTTCCAGAAACTACCAGGGCACATGCGCCATTGTCACAGTAAACAATGACGACAGCGATTTTATCATGACTCTCCACACAGAAGGCGGCGCCCCCGCATATATAGGTGCTCTGTCCGGTGAAAAAGCACCGGTTCGGGAAGACGGATGTATCGCAGTGAATATAAAAGCAAATTCCGGAGAAATCTGGCTGCCGTTGTCAGAGGCACCTGCCGAATGTACAGAAGACTGCAAGGAAGAGCCCTGTTCTGCCGGGGCTGTGTCTGAGGACTGTGAAAGTGATACCGCTTTAGCCGCGCCGAAGCCAGAAACGGAGCCGGCTGCCATGGATCATCCTGCCGTACAAGAACCAGCTTTGGAAAAATCCACTGGGGAAAAACCGGAGGAAATACCAGACTCCTTTGTTATCGAGGAACCTGCTCCGGAATCATCTGCTTTAAAACCTCAGGATCCTTCTTATGATGAAGCCTTTGAAAAGGGCAGAATCACCGGCCTTCAGGAAGCAATTCTTGCCATTATGGAGAAGAACGGCCCAGTCACTGACCAGATGCATAGGGATGTGATTAATAATATTTATCATGATTCTTTGATTAACTGGATTAAGAGCTTTCGTTGAGTTTGGAGTTTATTCAAATCCATTACAAAACAGGGGAGACCAGTTCTCCCCTGTTTTGTAATGATAAATGTTGTATTCTATTACTTTATCTTTTTATACTTTGTGCTTGCAAGTCCGAAAGAATCAAACTGCAGAATATCTCCATCTATTTTAAATTCATGGAGACCGCTGACTTTATTTAAATCTGCACCCAATCCAGAAGCGTCTGATGTCAATTGTACCTCGCTTTCTGACACTTTATAGGTCCCACTTGCATCATTTCCAATAGGGCATGAATACATATATGTACCATCGCTGTTGAAGACAAATGTTTCTCCTTCATTGTCTACAGCCTCCCATTTCCCCTCTAATACAGATTTGCTTCCGCAAGATGTCAATAAGCCGCATCCCAGAATCATTAAACTCATTATCGCTAACGTATATATTCGTTTTATTTTCATTTTTCCAATTCTCCTTCGGATCATCTATTCACTTCATCATTTATTTCCACACGTTTTTTATATGGCAAGATATTGCCCCTCTAATCATCAATTGTGTATTTATTTTTCAATTTCTCCTTTCTTATTCGTTCATTTTCAAAGGCTATATCAACCCTTCTCCACATTTCTGCATCCTTACGCTCTTTTCGTATTTTCCATATCTTCCATATAATATAAATTGCAACTAAAGTTACCAACGTCTCTCCACCTTTGAATCCTCAAATTAAACTTACAAATCACTTTGGAGCATCTAACCATAGTTTTCATCTATAAAATTTATAATACTCCTCCTGTATTCTACGGATAACCGATGTATTAACGGCTGTTACCATATTACACCATGCACTGATCTGCGTATTTTTTCTAATCTGGTTTACAGAGCTCTCTATCCGCTCTACACTGCCACATAACTGCTCTACATTTGTATTAATCTTGCGCAATTCCTGATACAATAATTTCTGATTTTCCAATACCTGATCTAACTTGTTTATGATGATCTTTTTATATAGCTCATCTTCATATAGATTATATGCACCCATATCACCTTGGACTGCTTCCAGGCTGTGTGTACGTCCGGTGCTAAGATACTCTAAAAACATGGCGCATGGAACCAACTCCCGATATTTGGGCGTAATTACGTTCAACTCATACAATTTCTGCAGATTCAGCTGACATTTCTTATACGTCTCTTTTAGTTGACTTTTGGAAAACTGTATCTGGGCCAGCACGGCTCCTGCCTGCTCTTTTCTCTTTTTCATTTCAATAACGTCTTCGCAATATTTTTGGTTCTGCTCCATTTTCGCATTTCCAATAAAAAACGCAGCTAATATTCCCAGCACTGCCACTGCTCCCAAGGCTAATAGTATTTCCTGTGTATCATTAGGTTCCCCTAGCAGCTGAAACACGATACCTGCAGACACAACTGCCAGCAAATAGCCAATGATAATAATTTTTTTCCATATTTTCCCCCATGAAATACTTGTTTTTACCGCTTCACTTTTCAAAGTTAGTCTTTGACTTTCTTCCACAAGGGTCAGCCGGTTGTAAGTGTTTGCTGCAATTTTCATCCGTGTTTCTAAATCAATGATATCTTGCAGATACCGTTGAACCATCGCCTGATCCATAAGTTTTCAATTTTCTCCTCTTTAGAAATTCTGTCCCCATTATGATTCGAGTAACAATTTTTTTATCTCAGTTTCCACAAACTCTCTCCTTAATTCCGCAACTCTGCAAAAGAATGGATCTACATGTTCTTCATCATCATAAGCCAATTTAAAATTAGCAACACAGTGTTCACAAAAACGAATATTTTCACAAGTATTACGCATCTACGTGTACAGAACAACTGTCGGTCTTTGACCCGTCGTCCGTTTGAACAGTAATTACTGCAGTTCCATTTCCAACAGAGATTACCATTCCACTTTCATCAACAATTGCAACTGACGGGTCGCTGCTCTCCCAAATGATATCTTGCTCTTCTGCATTTTCTGGCACAATAACTGCTGCCAATCTATCTGACAACCACAGTTCATTAAAAATAAGTTCTGTCTTATTTAATTTTATCTCTGTTACACGGCTTGGAATATTAACAGAAACTTCGCAGGACGCCGTCTTATTTCCATCCTCTGTTGTTGCAATAATTGTTGTGTTTCCTTCATTTACAGCTGTTACAGTTCCGTCTGAATCTACTACTGCCACATTTTCATCCACACTGCTCCACATTACCGTTTTGTTTGAAGAATTTGCTGGAATGATCTCTGCTCTTAATGTGGACGATTCACCTATATCCGCAAACTGCAATTTTGTTGTATTCAACTGAATTTCTTCAACATTTACTGTATCTTTTTGAATCATAAAACGTTGAGAGTCTAACCCATGGAATCCATACAGCTGAATGTTTGTGTTATCATTACTGTTATTACCTGCAAGATCAATCACAAAAGAATCACTACATGCCGGCCTCAGATGATAATAATCTTCATCTTTACCTTTTATAATAAACCATTTCTGATTATTATTATCAGCAAAATCCTTTACAATAACATTAGCATCCGACGCACCTGCCGCCGCATCTTCACCGTTCAGACATTTATCATTTGCTTTCGATATAATCCTATAACTGCCATCTGCATTCCTTCCAAATTTCCAGCGCTGTGCACCGATTCCTTCATCCGTTCTGCTGACAACATTATCACCAGCATCAACAGTCAATACTTTTTTATTCGCTTTATTATAAATATATCCCTCAAAATCATCGCCTAAATCAACTACTGTTCTTTCTGTAATCGGCGTGGTATCCACCTGAATGGACGTGGCACCAGTTCCACAATTGCCAACTCTGTCATATGCGTAAATATGGGTGATATAGGTACCCGAAAGTCCACTCAGTTCATTTACAGGTATGATACAGGAGGCCGCCCCATCCGGATGGATAGTCCCTTCATACCATTTAGTCATTTCTGGTTTTAATTTATTCCATGAAGGAAAAAGGACCCTATTCACTCCCTTATTATCAGTTACTTTACAGAAAACCGTATAACTGCTGTTTGTCACAGATGTAACCACAACATCTGACACTACAGGGTTCACATTGTCGTTGCTGATTACTACCGACGAGTTACCGATAAGCGTATTCTCTCCTTCACCGGTATTAATCGCATAGATATATACCTGCTTCGTTCCTGTCAGATCTGTTGGTATCACAGTATCAAAACCGTGATAATCACCAACCCCATGCGCGGTATTTACATCTCCCCTTAAAGCATCCGCCTGAATGATATGCCCTTCTCCAACTCCGGCAGGTCCTCCAATATAAACATGTACATCTATAGACTGTGAAATATTGTCTTTGTCAAAGGCCCAGCCTCTTACATGGATAGCGTTGACTGCATCTTCAACTGTGTCTACACACCCTTGGGGATTATGTCCCCTAACAGGAGTGTAGCCGGAATATCTATAAACGGATACGCCTGCGTTTCTTTGCTGGAAATATGAAAAACTCTGTGAATAATGTTAAGATATAGATTCTATTAAAATGAGGAAATGAGGTAGTTTATATGGATTTAAAATCAATAGGATTGCGAATCAAAAATCATAGACGTTTGAACAAATTAACCCAAGAAAATCTTGCTGAATTGGTAGAAGTTTCTCCACATTATATATATGAAATCGAAAAAGGCATGAAAATGATGTCCCTTCCTACACTGGAGAAACTTTCCACACATTTGAATGTATCTGCTGACTATCTGCTATTTGGCGACACTCGGTTTTGCAAATCTGAAAACACCGCCAGCTCATCTGACCGCCTATTTGTCGCAACATGTGGTCTGTCCATTTCTGAAAGGGACCATGTGGCAGATATTCTGGAGGTAATGATCCCCTATTTGAAATAAAAACTCCCAGCTTTCCATCATGGACAGCCCTAATTTTCATATACTATTATCTGTAAAATTTTGCTCATACAAAAAGAACTGTAAAGCGTAACTATATATACGTTTTACAGTTCTGTAAATCCACCTGACGCTGAAAATCAACCATCTATCGCCCCCATTGAAAGCATCATTTGTTTTTCCTATAATACAGTCAGCGGGTCAAACGTCCGCTTTCGTCGATAAATTTTTAGACCAATGAAAATGGACCTTTGGCGCTTTAATCTTATTTATTTCAGGAAGGAGGCAGACCCCTTGCAGATGGAGGTAAAAATCGACATTTCTTATACGGAGCCAAAATAATAATTTTTACGGCTTGTATGCCAGAAGCTGTGAAAAATCTGGCAGAAAAACTTTCAGAAGATACTCCCCAGGTCATTTCTCTTGTATGGGCTGATGGATCCTATTCCCCCTGTATGCCTGAATTAATTTCCGTCATGGGAAATGAAATCAACGCAGTAGTCTTTCAGGCGTTCCTGTGCGGTTTAATGGGCATGGGCTGCGGGGCAGGTTCTGTTGTGTGGGAAATAGAAAACTGGAGTATAGTAACGCAGACCGGGATTTATTTTTCCATTATTTCCATACTCATACTTCCCATTGCCTACTTTACCTACTGGATGAAGCACAGCTTTACAGGCTTTTTCAGTTACCTGGGTATCTTTATTGTGATTTTTGTATTTGTTTGGATTTCAGAACTGGAATGACCAAGTATCGCGGCTATCATCTCAATGGGGACACCATCCCTGTATAAGCCGGAGGCCCTTGAACGCCTCAGCATATGTGGATAGCAGTTTTCCGGCATATCGGGAACACTCTCCCGCGCAATCCCTGCATATTTTTTTACAATCCGTTCTACATTCCGCACAGACATCTTCATGTGCTCCCCGTGAATTGTCGTATAAAACAGGTATGCATCCGGGCTGAGATCTTTTCCATGAAATGATGCAACATATTCGCGCAGATTGAGGACTGTCTTTTCGTTCAGTGATACAACACGCTGTTTCTTACCTTTCCCATGATCAGGATCGTGGGATTTGATGCCATCAGCGATATATCCCCAAGACGTATTTCCAAAAGCTATGATATCCTGGCCGCAGTATCGAACAGCATGACCAGCAGCATTCTGTCCCTGTTTCCGATCCTGGTATCCGGCGGCGCTACTAGGAATGCTGAAAGACCACCTTTTTCAATAATGGGGCGCTGCAGTTTTTCTGTCCTCAAAAACGGCACTTTCTTAACAGCAAGATATACTTGAATCATTGAAAAATCAGCATCCGCTACATATTTGAGGTAGGTTTTTAATGTGGCAAGCCATTGGTTTACCGTGCTGGCGGCAAGTTTTTTCTGCTCCCCAGGAACTGCGAGCAGCCAAGGACAAAATCATATGTTGAAGTCATGGACAGTCGGTTTGTTTGTTTGTTTGTATAGCCAGCGTGGGGTGTCATGTTCCAGAATTTAGTGAAAATGTTGTCTATGGCTGCGCTGCTGAGATGTTTTCCCGGATCCTTTAAGCTTCTTCGTAAATGTTTTTAAACCCTTCGTGAAGACGGATATAAACATATATTTTTCCATTATTGCAGTCCCTTATATCCCCGGTTTCATAAATGTCTCGGAGTTTTATTAATGCTGATCTGTAAAAATTGGCGTAGGTCACACTGGTGTCCGGTTCGATAAGCCGGAACCACTCATCCGCCGTTTCCGGGGTGTATTCATAGCCGGATTGTTCCAGATGCCTGCCCAGGAGTTTAAAACAGTTTTTATCGCTGCGCGATAGCCAGCCAAGGTTACGCATAACGATTTTTCTTTTCATAAGAAAGCAGTAGTAAAGGTGGGGAGGAGGCCTGCACAGATGGCAGATAAACCGGCTGTCCAGGATGTCCTGCGGAAGTTCTACCCCGGATATCTGGAGAAATATCCCCCCGGTGCCAGGCAGGCAAAGGCGGCCAACCATATCCTCAACTGTAAGACAGGGGTAAACGGGGTGAACATAATTACCATATGGTATTCACCTGTCCAAGCCAACTCAACGCCATGATCTACTGTAACCAGAAAGAACTGTATTCCCTGTCCTACCATCCCCATATCCATGTGCTCTGCACAGGCGGCGGGCTTGATGCGGGGAGGAACTGGCATCAGAAAAAGGGCGGCTTCTTCCTGCCCGGAAAGTCAATGGCTGCACTTTTTAAGGGTAAGTTCCTGGCCGGGCTGAAGGCGCTGCATGGGGCGGGGAAACTCAGCTATGAGGGAGAGGCGGCCAGATACCGCAACCATTATGAATACCAGTACTGCTGGATATCTGTTATGGGATGGACTGGGTCACGGATATCAGGGAGTCTTTTGCGGGACGGAAACAGTGATGCATTCTCTTGGGCGTTACACACACCGGATAGCGACCAGCAACAGCCGTATCCTGCGCATGGACGAAAACACAGTAACCATAAAGGTAAAGGATTACAAAAGCGGCGGACAGTGGAAAGAATTGACCCTGGATGGCGTGGAGTTCGTCCGGCGTTTTCTGATGCATGGGGTCCCAAAAGAAGCAGTGCCTGCCCCCAAAGCAATTGGATAAGGGGGCAAAAAGATTGCCCTCTTATTCAACCCACCTCAGGTTCTTTCCTTAGCAATTAACTGAATATTCAGTCAGGATGTTGAACGATTTTTGAAAAAAAGTTCTATTGAGTTTACTAAAAAGAACCAGTCTGTAACATATCTGGTGTTTTCAGTCATCGGCGGGAGGCTGCTTGGATATTTTTCTCTTGCGTTAAAACCGCTGACAGTCAAGGGTGAAACGGTAAGCAATACTGTAAAAAGAAAACTACTGCTCGTCAGTGAGTTTGACAAGAGATCCAATACATATACCATGTCAGCATATTTAATAGCACAGATCGGCAAAAATTTTTCCGAAAATGAGGGAAAGCTGTTATCTTTCTATCGGAATAACCGTTTTTCACAGTTTGACACCAGACAGACCACATCAAACAGTGATAAGCCGCATGAGCTTGTGCAGTTGTTACGTCTGCTCTAAACATTCTTATAATTTTCCTCGTCTCTCACCTAAAAAGAACTCACGATTTCGGCTGCTCGTCCAATCCTGCTTTCCCTCCTAAAATGATTCCATATATTTCTGGAGCACATCCGCAAACTGTCCAATATGTATCCCATCCACAAAAGAATGATGAGCCTGGACAGATACGGGCATGACAATCTTACCGTCCTTCTCATAATACTTCCCCCAGTCAAACAAAGGCGTCGCATTATCCTTTTTCCCAGAATTGGTATGTGAGATATGCGTATAGGTGACCCAGGGCATAGGCGAACACTGGAACACATCATTTCCAAGGGGGCCAGTAAAATATTCCTTCTGCTCCCTTGCAATCCTTCCCGCCGTCTCCACATATTCCTGAATACTGCCCCGAAGCGGCACATTGACCACTTTGAACAGCCCCGTATCCTGATTCAGATAAGTAAACGCAGTATCAATATGGTCAAAAAGAACCACCTTCCCCTCCAGGAAACGATACCGGAACGCTTCAATCTCATTTGCGCATTTGCAAACCGCATACACAAACGCAAGCGTAAAGGAGAGATTCCGCGACTTCACTTTCCGCCGGAAATTTGTTATATCAGCCTCAAATGTCACACAGAAAGCAGGCTCCACGCTTTCCCTGAAAACCATACAGTGCATGGCCCTCTCCCAATTTTTTTCGTCTATCACCTGATAGGTATTCATTTCAGCTCCTCCTTTTCACTGCCCTGTCACAGCCAGACTGCAGGCGGTCATTCCAGAACCTTAGTGTGTTCTTCAATTACGCATTCATGTTTCTTGCTTTTTTTATCATAACTAATCTCAGCCAGCAGTACTCTGCCGCCGTATTTTTCCAATACCTCTGGATATCTCCTTTCTTTTGCCTGGCCAACATCCCCTTCCACCGATTTATCCCATTTCAGTTCAACAATCAATGCCGGCCTGTCCGTATATTTCTTAGGTAAAAACACAATATCTGCAAAGCCTTTTCCTGATGGCATTTCCCGAATAAGCGTATAATCCCGCTGCGCCGCAAAATAAGCGAGTGTAATCACGCAGCTAAGAGAATTTTCATCATTATATCTCAAAATTGAAGTATTCTCTGAATGAATTTTGTCTATCTTTCCTGCCACAGCCTCACCATCTCCGGCAATTGTGTCCTCCAGCAGTTGATAGGAATTTAACAATATATCCCCAATCGCTCCCCAGCTCTTATCCTCCACTACATTTTTAAATTCATCGGCCACCTCCCTGTTGGGAATAAACACTTCACCTTTTGCCGAGTCATACGCCAGATACCCCAGATGCACCAGAAGTGTCAAAACATCGTCTTTATTTCTTAGACTGGTTATGTCATTCTGAAATTTCCGGGTGGAAATTCCACATCTTCCTCCGCCAAGCAGAAAGACTACCTCATCTCTAAGCCCATCCAAATTCATGCTGATATAGGCTTTCAGACTTTCATATGTCTCCGTCTCTGTCCAGTAAGTTCCAAATTCCTGATTCTTAACCGCCTCCATGACAGAATTTGGACTGTATACAGACGAAACCCGGTGAAATGAATAACCGTCGTACCAGCTTTTCATTTCCTCAAAGTCCATGTCGTATTCCTTGCAGAGGGCCTGTACTTCAGATTCGGTAAAACCCACATACTCTGCCAGCCTTTTCGGCTGAATCATGGTATATTCCCGAAAATCTGTCAGCGCCGACTGTGTTCCGTATTTTTTTATGGGTAGTATTCCCGTCATATAAGCGCCTTCGATCACTTTATCCGTCTGGCTGCTTTTAAACAGCCCCTGCAGAAGCCTGATGTATTCTTCCTGCAGTTTGCTGTTCTCCTTCGCCTCACGAAACAGAGCATCCCACTCATCTATAATGACAATAAATTTCTGTCCATACAGCCTGTTCACATCTGCCAACACCGCTGGCAGAGAATTTCTTTCTTTTTTTATCGACGGAAAAATTTCTTTCAGCTCTCCGATCGTCTCCCTCTGTAAATACTTTACTGTCTCATTTATGTCCTCTATTGTAGAGAGGAACCACGTAATATCCAAATAAATCACATAAAATTGATTCAGGTATCGATGAAAATCAGATGTCTGCGCAATTTCCAAATCCCTGAATAGTCTTTCTGAATCACAGCTTTTGTCATAATACGCACATAACATTTGGGCGGCAAAAGATTTCCCGAATCTTCTGGGTCTGCTGACGCAGGTCAGGCTGTCTTTTGTTCCCAGCGTCTGATTCACGAAGGCAATCAAACCTGATTTATCCACATACCGGCTTTTACGTATTGACTGAAAGCCCGCATTACCAAGGTTCAGATATTTTCCCACTGCTGTACCCGCCTTTCTTCATAATCTGCCTATTACTGATTCGACTCCATATATTTCATAGTACTCATACTTTATAATCTTTTTGCTGATTTTGCAATTAGTTTTTATAAATCTTCGAGAATCTGTTAAAAACACCTCCCTCATTAATGCAATTCAGTTTCATATTACATAAATTTTTAATGATATTTTACAATTCCATCACCATTTTTGCAATAATATTTTTATGAATTTTATACAATTTTATATCGTCTGCAATGATTCAAACAGCCTTCCTCTATCTATACCTCATTAACACAGCAATCGGCGTAACTAACAGATTCACTGTTCACTTTTCATACTGAAAAAATTAGCCGTTTAGTAACATATCCTCATCTCAGATATCTCTCCAATATCCCAAATTGTTTTTCATCAAGGAATGTTCTATTTGCAATTTTTATACAGACCGATATTTCTTCTCCAAAATAATTATCAGGAACACGATTTAAATACGCCTCCAGAGCAAAAAGTTCCTGAATAAGATACTGATTTTTCCTTGAAAACCATTTACACAGAAAATTGCATGCTTTTTTGCTATTTTCACATTCTTTTCCTATATTCAATTCAAAGGTATTATCACCAACATTTTCTATTCCCATATACTTACACGGCGTTTGACATTGACATTTTGACATTTGAGACATGTCTACAGTAACTGTTAAAACCAGCTTTTCAACGATTGACTTAGGCGTGAGACATTCCTTTCTTTCCACTATGCTATACTCTGTTTTCAGTTCATATCCTTGCGTCAAAAGATGGGAAATCCAATGAAACGCCGATTCCTCTGACATCTGATTCAAATTATGATACAGAATAGGTCGGGATATTCTACAGTTACTCATATCCAGCAAATCAGCAAGACGCAGCAGTATCTTATCAAATTTAAGACTGATCATTTTCCCCGCAGCTGAGGACTTAGTAAAGTAAATGTCTCTTGCATCTGCCTGATGTGCTTCCGAGACCTCAGCAACAAATTCGCGAAGCGCTGCGTCCAAAAAATCCAAGTCTGACCTTGTTCGTATTTCCGCCGCACTGTCTGATGCGTGTCTTTCTCTGATTTTCTTTTCATAATAGGCATCCAGTTTTCGGTAACTCTGGGTCATCCATTTTTTTATCTGTGCAATATCTTCCACCATTTCCGTTTCACTATCTTCCATTTTTTCTTCTGTCTCAGACTGCGTATCATACGAACTTTCCCTATGGACTTCCTGCAAATGCTCCCAGGCAATGCTGTCTCCCTCTTCTTTGTCGATCAAAAACGCATCAAGTGATGGGATTTTTACCATGGAAATATCGTGAAGATAGCAAGCCAAAAACAACACATAAAAATCCAACGCCGAAATTTTAAGAAAGCTGATTCCATGAATCAGTTTTACAATATTCTTTATCAAAGCAATCGCATGTTCCTGGTTGTGAAGCGTATAAAAATACAAGTGTTTAGAACCATTTTTCCATATTTCATAAGTATATTGATGTGTCAATACCAACTTATCAATTCGGATAGGATCTGCCACAAAAGATTTAAAAATATCAACCACTTCCATAACAGCATAATCCAAATCCGCTTTGTTTTCAGCGTCATTTAGTAAAATTTCCTGTTTCAGAAATGCATCTTCTGTAAACAGTCTGTTCCTTAGAAATAGTAAAATCCGAAATTCACCACAGCTTAGCGATTTTCTGCTAAATTTTCTAACCACAAATCTATCTTCAATTTCCACACCAAAAAGCTGTGAGTACACCGCATTTGCAGCCATACGTAAGAACTGCGATGTATTTTCATATATTATCTCTGCCATTTTAATCATATCATCGGATAGCAGCCTTCCAAAAATTTCATTTTTCCAATCTTTTTTCTCGATCTTCTCTACCCAATATTTTGCGACATTATAATGTTTATCGGAAAACAATCTCAGTTTCCGTGCCGCACAACATTTTAATGTCCTATATGCATCCAGAGATTCCATATAAATTCTATTACAATTATACCTTTCTTCTTTTTCACCTTCTCCAATTTTTATTAATTCTTCATAGGCTTTATAAAGATAAGAACTATCCACATTTTCTTCTTCAAAGCACAGGTAATTCAATTCAGCGATATACTTTCCAAGACACTTTTTTTCTTTTTTATCCGCATAATCATAATACATAGCTACTGCAGCGCTCCAAATATTCTCACTAAAAGACTGTATAAAAACTTTTAGTTTTTCCTCTCCGGTCTCATGCGACCGATCTCCATATATGATCTCTTCCAATTCTTTCTTATTACTCTGCTTCACCTCGCACACATGACGCAAATAAAGACGCTGTTTTCGATATTCAAAGAAACGGTAATAGCGAACCCAACGATCACGGAATTTACTCAAGCTCTGAATTTGCTTGTTGTTTTCTTTGACTGTATTTATATATTGCTCATCGTCTAATTTCTCCTGCAATTCTATAGTTAATGACTCTATTTTTCCATCTAATTCTGCAATTTTCTTTCGAACCTCATCGGACAGAACTCTCATTCTCTCTTCCAAAATTACATCTTCCTCATCGGAATATATTTTAAAAATTTCGCTTCCTGCCTGGGATACTTCACGGCTGATACATTTCAAATAAATCTCGCTTTCATCTAATTGATCCAGCCTTGTAAAACTGCTCTTGCTTATACCTCCGTTTTCATCCATACTATGGACATGAATACCATAGAATCCTAGTTTCCTCATATCCAGCACAACCCGTGGTTGTAAATCGTTTTCCACCCCGTCTAAAAGTTCTCTTTCCAGTTTTCCTATTTCAACATTGATGTCCCCCAGCTGCCCCCCAAACTGACCTTCCTTCACATCATTGGTGAAAATCACAGAATCATCTACATAAAAATAACTTATCCCCTGAAACTTTTTCTGAAAAATATCCGCGATTGGGATCATGCATATATTGCCAAAAAAATAGGACTGTGGAAGTCCTTGGGGGATTCCACGCACAAAATTTTCTTCTAAATGGCAAAGTTCTTCTTGGCCTTTCACTTTATAGTATTCTTTCCTCATTTTATCAGAAAGCTTCGTTTTAAGTTTACAAAATAAAAGCTTTATTAAAATCCTTTTCATTAATTCCGTATCTGAGCATTCCATATTTACAGGAAGTTTCTCTACAATAAGACGATAAACCAGCATCGGATCAATTGTAGGGAAGAAATTCTCCAGGTCAAGAGACACTTCGTATTTATATTCCAAAGAAGCATTATATCTCTTTAATGCCTCGTTTGCATTTTGTGTATAAGCCTGATACTGCTGCTTCCAAGGCTTAAACAAGACTTCCGGGTTTAATGACGTCCTATTCCCATAAAAATTTCCCGGCAATAATCGGCTTACATTGGAAAGATAAAGCTTCCTCTCAACATCCGCAATCTCATATACCAATAAATGAAGCATTGCCACTATCGCAATCTGGCTTATAATATCCGTTGTATGAAGGGGTCTGTAGGACACCCTTCTTTTATCCTTCAGCTTCTTAGGTCGAAAATAGACTTCTGCCTCAATAAAACAGTTATCATTATCAATCAAATTTATAATTTTCTCCCTGACTGACAGAATTACTTCTTTTATGTAAGTTTCATCAAATTTATCCTGTAGACGATAATATTTTTCTTTATCTTCTTCACCCAAAAGTTCGAAATCAAATATATAAGAACGCAATGAATAAACCGCATGATAAATATTTTGATCAGACAACAAAAATGTTCTATATCTTCCGCTACACTTTTCTTCCTTCTTTTGTGTCTTTTTCATATTACGTCTTAAATCTCCTTTGTTATTTTTCCTATTCCTCGTTCTTAAAAAGCGATTTCTTTTTTAGGAATCCCTCTAAGCTATGTAATAATTGCTGTATCTCTGTTAAATCGGTTCCTGTTTTGCTATGATAAATAAAACGTTTTGTATCGCGAAGGACACTGCAATCTACTGACAGTTCTTCATCACATACCCCCTTTCTTTCATAAGAGGGGTGCACTTTATGAGTTACAAATATTTCTTTCTGCTCTCTGTCCCAGATGCTCTCCTGTTGCCAATAACAATCTATAATCAAAGTCACATCTGCGTAGTCAGAGGCCATCTTAAATAGTTGTTCTACCAATGGATATTTGCTATAAAAGCACTTCAAAAAACACAGAAACTCTTCTACATAATTTGGTAAATATGTGGCATTATAATGATAATCACGATTTGATTCACAGAGAAAGGATGAAAAAATAATGATTTGTTTTTCAAATTCTTCCATTACTAATTGTCCATTAACCACCAATTTTCCCAATTCCATATAGTTTTTCCATTGCGTTACAATTTCTGTCAATTCTTGCGACCTCCATACCAGATTTGTGAAAACTGTATTTTCAAATACAGTTGTACTTTTTCTTTCCAGAATATATATTCATTATAGTCTTGCGTTTTATCTCTATCATTCATTTTCTCCAACAAATGCGCCGCCGCCTCTTTTCCATCCATTATCTGCTTCCATAGTTCTTTTTCTGAATCTGAAATATACTTCCGATAATCTGGGAAACCTGTCGTCTTTAATCGATATTTTCCAAGTGGCGACTTTCCACCCAAATCCTTTATCTTCTGAGTTTCTACTGTCCTAAATGGTACTTTTTTCATATCAATACCAAGAAATGGCGGCAAAAGTATCTCTCGTTCTTCCATATTCTTATATTCTTCCAATTTTAAGATTTTCTCATAATCAATAAAGGGAACGTTTGATGTGATCTCTGTTTCTATAAGAACAATACCGTATTTTTGGGCAAATTCCGAATCAAAGCCGCGTTTGGAAGATGAGAAAAATGAATGGGTAAATCCATCTTCATAGTATGATAATGATGAAGCACGGTCTATCCGTTTTCCAATCACCCTACCAGCAAAATTCATTCTGTTTTCCTTCATCAACTTAAAGATATCCGTATAAATCTGTATTGTTTCTTCTATTCTTCTGAGAAAATCCGGATTCAGTTTATGTCCTTCCTCCCAGATTCGCTCCTGTTCATTTTTTATTCCTTCAAAAAGCAGCGCATTTAAAGTCCGATAAACTTCTTCATCGCCATATACTGTATCTTCAGAAATTCTGCCTATATGGCCATCGCTTTCTCTTTCCCGAGCATCGCCCCCATAGAGCCGCAAGGCATCAAGTTGTCTAACTCTGCACATGTCCTTTTCTTCTGTTATCGTTTTTATGTCCATACCCTTCCTACGCTTTTCCTCCTGCCACCCGATTAGAAACATCAAAAAAACTAAAAATAAGGATTCACCACCTGCCATGATGAACCCCGCCAAATCTAAAATTTCTTGATTGATGACAATGAAATACGTGCTTTCCGTTATATTAATCCATCCCTCTTTACAGGTTCAGAACACGCTCCCGGAATTTCTCCTCGCTTTCCATAATTTCATATGGTTCATATTCTCCATAGGCACTGGGACGGCTGATTGTAACCAGCTGCACGCCGTTCTCGCCTATCTGTTTTTGCAACTTTTCTGTAAAATCTGCCAAAGCCTGACCATGTCTGGTCTTGACTGCAATACAACCCTTTTTATCAAATTCCTTTGCTATGAGATAACACATCGCTGAACACCTCCTCAAACTGCTGCTCATTTAATATTTTACCATTTTCATACTCGTTTCGCAATATCCTACCTACAAAATCAGGATACTCTCTCTTATACAGATATTTATGCAGCCAATTATTCAGCTGTCTGTCGTAGTAAGTATTTGCCTGGATTTCTATCGGATAATAAAAATGATCCGGCTGAAAATAAATGTGTACTCCGCGGTATCCGTCGTCATTCGCCTTTCCATGGCTCATATCCACAATCCGTATTTCTTTCGGAGCCTTGCCCTCCAGCAGACTTTTATAATTGTCTGTCAGCATACGAAATCCCAAAAGATCATTAAACACTTTTTCTAATCTCATCTCAGGATAAAACTTATTGTATTTTCGTATACAGGAATCCTTACTTTTAATACGATAATCCAAATCTACAAAATCCAAAATATCGGCTTCCTGATAAAATCTTATCATTTCAGAAACTTCTTTAAACAAAATTTTTTCATCAAATTTACTCAGACTATTGGCAAGACTTCTTTCCATTGTAGTTCTATAAGACAATTCTCGAAGAGTCTGAACAGACAGGCCATTTTTCTCTAATTCTCTTACCAAATGGTATCCTCCAAATAATTTGAATATTCTATCGTCAACGATCGTCCTCTCAAATGTTTATCAATTGCTGCTCATTTATAGCTAATCATAGCATCAGATATCATATTCTGCAATAAAAATTCATATCGAGAAACGGAATTTTTATTGCATCATACATTCTATATATAAAGTGTTTGATTTTTACTATCAATTATCTCTCAAATAGTGTGTAATACCTTTGATAAACAATTTTCGTAAGGATTATACAAATATTGAAAAAAGCGTTAAGCAGAAATAACGGCCTGCTGCGGCCTTGACTTGGTATATATCATAATATATACTATAGACTAGGAGATATACAGATATGATGACAGCAAAACTATTTGAAAACGGAAGAAGCCAGGCGGTCAGGCTTCCTAAAGAGTGCCAGTTTAAAGGTGATGAAGTTGCGGTGAACAAAATCGGCGATATTGTCATACTGATGCCGAAGGATAATAAATGGTCGGGCTTTTTAAACAGCCTGAACCTCTTTTCCCAGGATTTTATGAGTGATGGCCGTGAGGAAAATGATCTGCAGGAACGGGATGCGTTATGAAATTCATGTTAGATACCAATATATGCATCTATGTTATCAAGCATAAACCGAAGAATGTGATTCAAAGATTTCTCCAGCATGCTCCGGAGGAACTGTGCGTTTCAGCGGTCACTTACGCAGAATTGATGCATGGCGTTGAAAAGAGCATGGCTGTCGAAAATACCGTCTTGCTCTGTCCCTATTCCTTTCACCGATTACTGTTTTGAATTTTCATGCGTATGCCGCGGAAGAATACGGTAAAATCAGAGCCGTGCTGGAGAGAAAAGGGACCCCGATCGGTCCCATGGACTTGCTGATCGCAACACATGCCAAATCAGAGGGACTTATTCTTGTCACAAATAATACAAGGGAATTCCAGCGGGTGGAAGGACTGATGGCAGAGGACTGGGCAGAAAATTGAATAACTGCAGAAAAATAACTGATACAGATTGCGTAGAATATTTTTTCAAATATGCAGGTCAAAAAGCCTGGCCACTGGACATCGTCCAGGCTTTTTGACCTGTGCAATTGGCGAAACAGACAAACACGTTCTGAATCTATTCCCCCACAAACCCCTTCAACACAATATTCTTCGCTTCCACCACCTCGCCCAGGGTAAAGAACCCTTCCTTCCCCTGGCCGCTGAGTTTCATACCGCCGAAGGGCTGCATCATATTCCGGTAAGTTCCTGTGCCGTTGACCACAACTGTGCCGGACTGAACCTGCCGGGCAATTTCCATGCCTTTCTTCCAGTCTTTGGTAAACACACACCCGGAAAGGCCGTAACAGCTCTGATTGGCAATCTCCACCGCTTCGTCTGCCGTGTCAAATGCACAGATGGGCATCACCGGGCCGAAGATCTCCATGTCTTTCATCACATCCATGTCCTTTGTCACATGGGTCAAAATGGTGGGCTCATAGAAACTGCCCTTTCGCTTACCGCCGATTAAAATCCGCGCACCCTGTGCCGCCGTCTTTTCCACCTGGGCCTCCACCTCTTCTGCCGCTTTCTGGGAAATCAGGCTGTTCATCACCATGCGCTGTCCTGAAAATTTAGAAAAATCAGACGTGAGATACTTTTCCAGCTCTGCGTCCACATCCATATCATAGCCCATGTCAATATTTTCCACAAACTCCAGCACACCTTTGGTGAAGGTTTCCAGAACCGAGCTGTGGACGATAAAACGTTTGGGAGAGATGCACACCTGCCCGGCAGAGTTCATCCGCCAGAAAGCCGCGTCTTTCACCGCGGCCTTAACATCCGCGTCCTCCATCACAATGAAGGGGTCGTTTCCACCCAGCTCCAGGGCGCAGGGCGCCAGGCGTTTTGCCATAATCTGAGCCACGTTGAGCCCCACCTGGGTACTCCCTGTAAGGGACACTGCATTCACCCGTGGGTCGGAGGTCACCCAGTCCCCCACCTCAGACCCCCTGCCTGTAATCACCTGCAGGGCATTTCCGGGAACTCCCGCCTTCCACAGCAGTTCCACAACTTTCAAAAGCGCCAAGGGATTGTCCGAGGGCGGTTTCACAATCACAGAATTGCCCGCCGCCAGGGCGGGAGCCGCTTTATAGGCAAAGAGCATCAGCGGTGCGTTAAAGGGCACCACAGCAAAGACTGTGCCCACCGGCTCATAGACCACCATCTGCAAATCTCCCATGGTCCTGCCGTCATGGCCTGCTTCCGTCCCGGGAACCAGCACAGAACCGTGATAACGCTTGGCCGTCTCCAGATACCCTTTGAAAATCTCCGGCATCCCCTGATACTGGAAAAGGCCGTTTCTGATACTGCTGCCGCTCTCTTTAATCAAAGTGGAAATGATGTCCCGTTTCGTATCCGTATCTTCCAGCAGACGGTAAAATCTCTGGAATATGGCTTCTCTCTCCATCAGCGAAACAGCCTTCCACTGGCAGAATCCCTCCTTTGAGGCCGCCAGGGCCTGGTCAATATCTGCTTTGCCCGCCGCAGGAACCTTGTCCAGCACCTGCCCGTTCACCGGATTGACCACGTCCATGGTTCTCCCATCCGCGGCATCCACCTGTCTGCCGTCAATCAGCATTTTCATGCAGTCACCTTCTCTCTATTACAACTTTCTTGTCTGAAAGCTCTCTGTCAATATATTTTTGTATCTCTCTGCGGTACAGCTCCCCATTCTGGCAGAAAAACGACTGCCAGGCCACAAAGCTGCCGCCGGGAGCAATATCTTCCATAATATGCCTGGCTTCCTCCGCGATCTCCTCATCCGCCGCCCCTTCCCGGTCAAGGATGTGCACATTGTCATAACAGCCACAGAATGTGATCTGTCCTTTGTACTTTTGTTTCAGTTCCTGGGGATGATTCTCCGCCTGTACAGGGTGCACCGCGTCTGCGCCGATTTCAATAAAATCTTCCAGCAGCGGCCGCAGATAACCGCAGCAGTGTAAAATGTAGTACATCCCACACTCATGGACCGCATCAATCAGACGCTTCAGTTGTCCTTTGAACAATTCCCGCCAGGTTTCCACCGACATCATCAACGCGTCTTTCGCCGCGTAATCATCAAAAACCATCACCGCGTCCGGCTTGTAATACTCTGCGATTTTCCGGATCATCCCAATGCGGTAATCCGTAAACGCCGAATAAAAGTCTTCCATCACATCTGCGTCAGTGAGCAGCGCACACAGAGTATCTTCGTACCCCATCAGCATATGAGATCGTTCAAACATTCCGTTAAACATCTGGACCACGCTGAATTTATTCTCCCGGTCCCAGCCCGCAGTATCTCTCCTGGCGGCAGACTCCCAGTCTCTGTTTTCCAAGTCGGGAAAGACCACGTAGTCCCGCCAGTTCTCAATCTCTTTTACAACCCGGTCTCCCGGGCACTGAACAGGACCTCTTGCTTCCTTATTATATTGGTAAGTGACGCCGAATTCATCCTGTCCAATGCCCCGGCCCTCATACCGCTCCATCACCGCCGACTGGAGCACCAGGTCAATATCTGTGAAAAGATTGGGAGTCCATAAAGGCGGTTCCTGTCTCATCACGCGGATCACATTTTCTTTTCTCGTCATACGCCCTCCCAGTCTGCTCCCATCCAATGGGCCGCATCCAGCTCCAGGAACTTTGCCCGGACAAACTGGTCCTTCAGCTCAAATGGAACCGTACAGTCAAAAATTGTCTTGCAGGAAATCCCTCTGTCCCGCAGTGCTGGATTGTAACAGTTCCTCTGGGATGGGTCCAAGGGATGACAGCGCACCCCTGGGATGAAAATGGTATCCACATCCCCTTGATACCGGGTATTCAGGGCGAACAGCACATCCTCTGTGTCAAAGGGGTCCACATCCTCATCCACCAAAATCACATGCTTCAGCTCGGAAAAGGCCGCAA
The DNA here is from genome assembly GCA_910588825.1 of uncultured Lachnospiraceae bacterium. GTDB lineage: Bacteria > Bacillota > Clostridia > Lachnospirales > Lachnospiraceae > MGBC164599. The sequence goes on along the minus strand of CAJURF010000002.1, from coordinate 15,766 downwards.
AAGCCAGCAGCGCCGCCTGCCGCTGTCTTCCCTCATCACTTGCCTCTTTCTTCTCAAACTGAATCACAGCCATGTATTTTCCTCCTCCGGAGGAATGACAGTACACATTTTTCAGACGGCCCGGCATGGCCTTTTCAATCATCTGAATAATACTGGCCTCTGTAGGAATTCCCGCCATATTCACATGTTCCTCGCTGGGACCGATGCAGGTCTGCATAATAGGGTTCTTTCGGTGAGTCACAGCTTTCACACGAATCACCGGCACCTGGGGATTCGCCCCTCCGGTGTAACCGGGAAATTCCGGCATGGCTTTGCCTGTGTTTGTATTCTGGTCTTCTCTTACATAGCAGTTGGGAACCAGTTCACCCTCAATGACATACTCTGCATGGGCAATGCACTTTTCCGCAATGGTAAGACAGCTGGTCATCTCCACACCTGTTCCCCGGATGGCTCCCGCTGCAGCCAGCTCATTATACCCCAGGGGCGTGGTGGGGGGTTCAAAACAGGATGCAATCTCAATGGCCGGGTCCACACCGATACTGATGGAAATGGGCAGGGGCTTTCCCATGGCTTGCGCCTTTTCCCGAAATGCCCCAAGGTGGCGGGCTCCGGGCACAAAATACATAGAAATCAAATCTTTGTCCTGGAGACACAGACGGTGGATGGTCACATCCGATTCCCCAGTCTCCACGTCAGATGCATAGCACATCCCCATAGTAATATACGGCCCCGCATCCTCCGGTGTGTTGGTAGGGGCAGGCAGCAGACGGCGGATATCAAAATCCGGTTCCCCGGCATAATGTACTACTTCATGGCAGGGCGCCTCCCCAGGCTCTATCAAGACAGGCGGAACCGGACGCTGTACAGCCTCGTTCAGCAGAAATCCCAGCCTTCTGGGATCGCAGTCCAGCAAATGCCCCACCCGCTCCCGGGAGGCCAGCAGTCCAATGAGCACCCGGGCTCCCGGATGGCCTTCCACCTGGTTAAACATCAGGGCCGGACCCGTTCTGGTTGGTCTTTTCACAGTCCCCCCTGCCCCCACATAGCGGTAAACGCCTGAAATCTCCCCGTGAGGTTTCACACTCACATCCGTCTGGGCATACTGGCCGGGAATCCCTTTCAGCAGCTCAACGGCTGAGCGCAGATCTTTTACATTCCCCATATTTCCTCCTTGAGCGTATCTTAAAAATCATCAGTCTGTCTAATCCCGATACATGGCTTCCTTATAAAGCATTTCCATCTGTTTCACAGATGTACTTCGGGGGCAGTGTTCCCATATCTTTGTCTTCTGGGCATCTGCCAGCATTTCCTCCATATGGGATTCATCCACACCCATCTCGCTTAAATTCCTGGGCAGACCCAGCCTGCTGTTCAGTTTTTTCAGATAGTCAATGAGCATGTCTGTCTCAAAATCTTCCACATAGGGATGCCCCGTGCGCAGCAGATTGTATATCTTTTTATATTTTCCTCTGTCAGCAATGGCGTTGAAATTCATTGTGGTGGGAAAAAGCATGGCGTTGGCCATACCGTGGGGAATCCCATAATAGCCCGTCAGCGGATGAGACAGGGCGTGGGCCTGGTTGGGCAGGCACAGAGACAATGCGATACCGGCCAGGGTGCTTCCCATCAGCATATCACCAGCCGCCTCCACGTCTTTTCTGTTTGCTGTAAATCTGGGAAGGGCCGGACCGATAAGCTCCATGGCCTTCTCCGCCACAGCATCGGAAAAAGGTGTGGCAAGATCACTCAGGTAACATTCCACCGCATGAATCAAGGCATCCAATCCGCTGGCTGCAGCCACAGGCTCCGGGCAGGTCATAATCATTTCCGGGTCCAGAAGAGCCGTCTGGGGAAGCATTTTGTCGTTTAAAATCACCATTTTATAATGATTTTCATCTGTGATCACCGTGTTTCTGGTAACCTCCGACCCGGTCCCGGCCGTGGTGGGAACGGCGATCACCGGAATCGTCTCATTTTCCACAGGTTTATAATAACCCCAGTAATCGTGTATGCGGTTCCCGCTGTACCCGATGATTGCCGCGCTCTTTGCCACATCCATGGCACTGCCGCCTCCCAGGGCTATAATCACATCACATTTTTCCTCTGTCATCTGATCCCGGCATTCATGGACAATCCAGCAGCCCGGGTCCGGCTCAATATGGCTGAATACACAGTAATCCACTGCCGCCTCTTTTAAAATCTCCTCAACAGTTCCGGTAATCCCCGCCGGAATCAGTCCTGGGTCCGTCACCAGCAGCACCTTCGACCCGCCTGCCTGTCTCACCTTTTCCGGCAGACTCTTCACCGCCCCGATTCCGAACACAATATCCTGTTTTACTGAAAAACTCTGCAAGTTCATTAAACTTCTCCTTTCTTTCCCGCCCAGCGCTTATACCTGCCCGTATCAATCTGAAACCGCTCCAATGCCTTAGACACCACGTGCACAACCATATCTTCGATGGATTCCGGACGGTTATAAAAAGTCATCATCATGGGCATAATATCCGCGCCGCATTCCGCCAGAAACTCCATATTCCGCAGATGAATCCTGCTGAAAGGGCACTCCCGGACCATCAGCACCAGCCTGCGCCTCTCCTTAATCATACAGTCCGCGGCCCGCAGCAGCAGATTATCCGTATAACCCCCTGCAATCCCCGCGATAGTCTTCATACTGCAGGGAACAATAATCATCCCATCTGTATGAAAAGAGCCGCTGGCAATAGCTGCCCCCATCTCACCGGCATCATAAATTACATCCGCCAGCGCCCGGAAATCCTCCACCCGTTTTTCCGTCTCATACCCAATAGTTAATTCCGCCGCCTTGGTAAGCACCAAATGAGACTCCACATCCGGCACCTCTTTCAGCATCCGCAGCAGACACCACGCAGCCGGCATCCCACTGGCCCCGCTGATACCCACTACAATCTTTTTTTTCATACAGTCTGCCGCTCCTCTCCACGAATCCAATACAGTCTTGAGCTCCGTTTTGTTTCTTTCACGAACCCGTGACTCCTGAATTCACTCCTCCACTCACCAGCCAAATAACCGGAGCACCATTTCACAGCCAGAGTTTGGGAAGCAGAAACAAATAAGGGGCGAATTCAAAACGGTTTTGAGCCCCGTTTTGTTTCTGCTTCCCAAACTCGTGACTCCTGAAACACCCTAGCGCTCCGGACACTCAAACAAAACAGCTCCCTGCTCAACTAAAATATTCTGCAGTTCCCGAATATTCCCCTCCAGAGCCCTGGGTGTCACCTTCTTTTTCACACACAGGCCAGCCGCTGCACCTGCCGCCTGTCCGGTAACCATAGTCTGGTGCAGATAGCGAAGATACGCAGGACGGTCCGTGGAAACACATTTGCCGGCTGCCAAAAGATTATCGATTTTCCTGGGCACCAGGCAGCGGTAGGGAATGTCATACGAACCGCCGTCTTTGGGTATAGCCAGGTCACTCTTGAACTGAATATTGTCCTTTTTATCCTCATTTCCCACAACCGCCACATGGTTCAGCGTGTCCATAGAGGCCACATGATACCCGCCGGCTTTAAAGGAAGACTTTCCAATCGTGTCTGCAAACTGGCGGCACTGGGCCACATCGTCTCTAGTGAGTATATAGTCTCCCACAATGCGGGGACCTTCACGCAGACGCAGCTCTGTACAGGTCTTTGTAATATAAGCATGTTCAAAGCCCGGCACATAGTTTTTGAAAAATCTCCAGGCAATCCTGTTCTGTTTCCGGCATTCAATGTTACACCGGGTCAGATCCCATGCGTCAGTAGCCAGCGCATGGTCCACCTGCGAGGAATGCTGGAAATGCGCCTGGATATGTCCGCCCTCCTTGGGTGTCAGGAAGAATCCCGCCCCGGAATAAGGATGCCAGTCGCCGTTTTTAAATGCAATGTCCCGCAGTTCATAGAATCCCATAATCTCGCCCAATTCTTTAATGTCATAACAGTTGCGGTACATCTCCTCCACGTCTTCCTGGGTGTTGGCATCCTCCAGGGGAAAGATCAGCTGCTTAAAAGAAAACTGCCTGGGATGTGTCCGGATATACTGCAGCAGCCGCTCCCAGTCCACACCGTCCACGGTAAACGCCAGGGTATGGGGCTGTACCTGGTCCCGGGGCACTTCATTCATCTCACATCCCGCCTGAATGGCCACATACCCCTCGCCTGTGCAGTCAATCACCACATTTCCCTTAATCTCATTGCGCCCGTTGGCATTTTCCACCACAATGCCGTTGACTGTATCCCCGTCTTTTATCACCCCTGCCACCAGGGTGTCCAGCAGCAGGTCCACCTGTTCTTCCTCCATCATGGTGAAAATCAGGTCCACCCACCAGTCCGGGTCCACATAGGAAAATCCATAGCCTGCCTTTTCCCGGATGGGATAGCGCAGATGGGGAAGTGCATGTCCGCTGCGGTAAAGCCGCTGATACGTCTCCTCCACAATCCCCCCGATGTCTCGTTTCCCCTGGGGATTGAAAAGCCGTGCATAGGCAAATCCCGGCGGGCCGGACAGACTCATCTGTCCGCCCAGAACTCCTGTTCGTTCCACCAGAAGAGTTTTCGCCCCGGTCCTGGCTGCTGCAATGGCCGCCGCAGTGCCGGAGGTGCCCCCGCCGCATACAATCACATCATAAACTGTACTATAACTCATATTTATTCCTCTCCTGCATCCTCTATTTTTTCTTAAAATCTTCGATTGACCTGGCAATGCTGCCATCTGGAAGCCTGACCGCCTCCACACATCCCTCGCTGTGCAGGGCCCACGGCAGAATCACACCTGAATGGCCTCCCCGTCCGCCGATTACCACTACCTCCACATCTTTCGGGGTGCGTGTCACCGGGAGGGGATGCCGGTCTGCCCATTCTTTCGGCCGCACCGGAACCAGCCCCCTTCCCCGCACCATGGGCACTTCATGATATACATACTTGTGGATATGCTCCTGAATCATTTCCTTTGTATAGCCTGCTTTTTTCAGCATCATGCCGTGATCCGGCGTGAGACAGATTACCAGCGGCCCCGGCATATAGGCATTGTTGGACCCCAAAGTAGTACAGCAGGCAGTAATGGTATCCAGCAGGTCATGGCCGTTGAGGCTGAGAAAATCTATAATGTCATGAAGGGGTTCTGCCTTCAAAACGTACACCGTGGTAGTCTGGGCGTCAAACCGGTCTTCGTTGATCATATTCCACTGGGCCAGTTCCGGCTCCTCCGCAAAACAATAGGTAAATTCTGCCTGGGAAGCAATACAGTCCAAATCACAGATGCCCGGCACAGAGCGGAATACATTCATCATCACCAGATTCACCGCCCGGCCGATACACGCGTTGGCCGGCCAGCCTGGTCCCAGACAGCCCTGTTTTCCGGAAATGCCGATTTCCTGGGCAATGGGTCCGGACACCAGCAGCATATTCCCCCCTGGGTGGGAAGTAGTCACTGACTGATTCAGGTTATAAAGAGGACTGTTCAATGCTTTAAATGCCGCGATAAGCACAGGCATGGCATTGGGCTTACACCCGGCCATGACCGCCGCCACTGCCGCGTCCTTTACGGTCACCGTCTTGCCGCTGGGCCCGCTGGGGTCGCACAGCACCATGTCCTCCTCAAAGGGACAATACTCCAGCATGGCCTCATACCTCTTCTGGGTGGGAGGAATGATGGGCAGTCCGTCGCTGATGTGCTCCTGATTGAAGTAATCGTTGATTTCCTCCATATAGGCCCCTGGTTCTTTTGCCTTTTCCTCATCTTCCCGGATTATGTACGGCAGAAGGCCGTCTTTCGCCGGAGCTGTCTTATCCATTTTAAAATCAATATGTGCCAGCTTCTCCAGCTCCTCACCGTCCGCAGTGAGGGCGCCGATGATATAATCCCACTTTTTATCAACCTCACTGGCGATCTCTTCCACGGTGCTGGCCTGGTAGATATCCACGGAACACATGCACAGATGTCCAGCCCGGTACACGCCTACCCCTTCTGTAATCCCGGTTCCCGGAGGCGCCGTCATATAAAGGGTGGGAATTCCCAGCTTCTCCAGAGCGATGGATAAAACTGTGGTGGATGATGAAGTTCCCATATCCCCGAAAGCCACAATGGCTGCATCCGGTTTCTCCTCTGCCAGCATAGCCGCATATTCTCCCAGCTTCTTGGCGTCTTTTCCGCGCACCGTTTCTTTATATTCCACATAGTTGGTAATGCCCAGCTGTCTTAAGTGCTCCCGGATACGTTCAAACACGGTATAATAATTGCAGAAATCCAGTTTTGTATTGTTGTAGAAAAGAATCTTTCCTGCTTTTAACTGTTCCAGACTGGGACGTTTTGCCAGCTGTATGATTTCCCGCTCCTGATACCCCCTTGGGTCGAGTATTCGATTTAGACTCATTTTTTTGATTCTCTCCTTTCTCAGGAACTGTATGAATATAATCTATGCCATCTGGCTGACACTCCCGAAGAAAAATCCAGCGCAGCTGTCACACGTTATTCCCATTCAGCTCTTTATATGTTATTCTGTATAAATCATACTATTTTTCTTTTATATCAGGCAATTCCAATAACATCAGCCTTCTATTCCGAAAAAGAATCCTGTTAATCCCTGTAAAAGTACGAACATTACGAATTTCTTATCATATCACGCAGTGTATCCACAGTCCCATCCAGCCCAAAACCATATTTATCATATAGCTCAGGCCCATCTCCAAATCCAGGGAACAGCTGTGGAATGCCCATACGCTTAAATTTACAATCCAGATTCCCGTCTGCAATCACTTCCGCCACAGCACTTCCCAAACCGCCAATGGTATAATGGTCTTCCAGCGTCAAAATCACCCCTGTATCCCTGGCGGCTTTTTTAACAGCTTCCTCATCAATAGGTTTTATGGTATGCATATCCAGCACAGCCACAGACATGCCTTCCTTTTCCAGAATATTGGCCGCGTCTACCGCCTGGGATACCATCACTCCGCAGGCAATGATCACCGCGTCTTTTCCCTGCCGTGTCTCAATGGCTTTTCCCACCTGATAGTCTACTTCCCCTGGCTGGTATACAATGGGCTCTCCCTTGCCCCGGGCCAGACGGATATACACCGGGCCGGGATAATTTTCTGTCGCCAGCAGAATATCCTTTGCAATATTGGGATCTCCCGGAACTATAATGGTAAGATTTGCCATGGAACGAAGCACCCCCATATCCTCCATGGCATTATGGGTTGCACCGCCTGTTGAGGTGAGGCCTGCATTGGTTGCCACTATCCGCACCGGAAGATTCTGATAACAGATATCCGTACGCAGCTGTTCACAGGCACGCATAGATGCGAAAGTAGCCATGGTAGTGATATAAGGAATATTTCCCTCCAGTGCCAGCCCTGCAGCCATCCCAAACATATTCTGCTCCGCGATTCCCACATTAATAAACCGTTTGGGAAATGAAGCTTTACACCCTTTCACACTGCATGTGCGCATCAAATCCGCAGTCATCACGTAAATTTTCTCATTTCTAGTGCCCATCTCCTGTAAAGTATCGCCGCAGATCGTTCTGGAAGCGGCAAATTCACCAAAATTAAACGTTACGCCCATTCGCCTTCCCTCCTTTTCGTGTACTCTTCCTCTATCTCGTCAATGGCTTTCTTCATATCCTCCGGACTCACAGAACCGGCGTGCCAGTCTGGGTTATTTTCCATAAAAGATACCCCTTTTCCTTTAACCGTATTGCCGATCATAACTGTGGGCACATCTGAAGAAACAGGCGGCAGGTTATCAATGGCATCCACAAGGGCTCCCATATCATGGCCGTCCACTTCCACCACATTCCATCCAAAAGCCTTCCATTTATCCGCATAAGGCTCCATACTCATCATATTTTCTGTGAAATCGTCCAGCTGAAGCCGGTTACGGTCCACCACAGCAACCAGGTTCCCCAGCTTATACTGATGAGCCGCCAGTGCAGCCTCCCAGTTGGAACCCTCCTGGCTTTCTCCGTCCCCCAGCAGGACTACCACCCTGTGTTTCTGTTCCTGAACTTTTGCCCAGTAAGCCATACCGCAGGCAATGGGCAGGCCGTGCCCCAGGGAACCGGAAGATGTCTCAACCCCGGGAAGATTCACTTTACACGGATGCATCCCATACGCACTGCCAAGTTTTCCGTAAGTCTTTAAAATCTCGTCAAAGTCAAAAAATCCCTTAAGGGCCATGGCAATATACATGCCCACTGCTCCATGGCCTTTGCTGAGTACAAAGCGGTCACGGGACGGCATCTGTATATCCTTTGGATCAACGTGCAGTCCATAGTGATACCATGCAATCATCATGTCCGTCATGGACAGGTCTCCTCCTATATGGACAGAGCCTTCAAATGTACCGCACAATGTGATCAGATTTACCCGCATCTGATATGCTTTTTCTTCTAACTCTTTTACTATCTGCCTGTCAGCCATTCTTTTCTCCTCCTAACATTTCAGTAATATTTTGGGGTATATAGATTTATGAAACAGTTCAAAGGCTTCCACTGCCCGCTCCAGCGGCATCACCTTCCCAATTATTTTTTCTGTGTGGATACGCTCCATCAGCCGGATGGCACGGGGGAAAATGGGATGGCTGGTAAATACGGTCTGAATGGACGCCTCTTTCATATACAGCTGATAAAGATTCAAGGACATTTCATAATCCGGCGGAAATACCGCAAAATACGTCACTTTCCCGCAATGTCCCACAACCTCCAGACATACATCCGCTGCGGACGGGACCCCGGAGACCTCGAACACATGGTCAAACCCCTGGCCTTCGGTGATCTCTTGTGCTGTTTTCTGCACATTTTCCCGAAAAGGGTCCACCACATATGACGCTCCCAGTTCCCGGGCAAGCTGCCGTTTCTCTGGCACAGGGTCAACAGCCGTAATCCTGGAGGCCCCGGAAAGAACAATCATTGACAAAAGAATGGACCCAATTCCCCCCACGCCTGAAACTAACACAGTATCTCCATGGCGGATGCCTGCCAGATCCATTGCCCGCACTGTGCACACAGCCGGTTCTGTCAGGGCGTATTTCTGCATATCCGCGTTTTTTGGTATTTGATATACTGCGCTGATATCTGTTACCATATATTCACTAAATGCACCTATGGGCACAGCATTGTCACAATACTGGGGCATGCCCTTTTTGCACATGGGACATTTTCCGCACACACTGGTGGGAGCTGTTACCACCTTGTCCCCCACGCGAAAACCATACTCCTGTGTATGTTCTCCCAGCTCCACAATGGTGCCGGATGCCTCATGCCCCAGTGGAATCCCAGGCTTTGCCCCCAATACCCCCATGGTCACCATATGCACATCCGTGGCGCATAAAGCTGCGTACGCTGTTTTAATTTTCACTTGTCCCGGCCCTGGATGGGGTTCCTCCACCTCTCTGACCTCTATCTGGTTCCCACTGGCATAAAAAACTTTCTTCATCGCTTTTTGCCCCCTTCATCTTTGGAAGATAAAAGGCTGCTTTTTGCAGCCTTTGTCACTACGCTTCTAATCCAAACCTGCATCAGCACGTATCTGATCAATTGTCTTAAACTCAAAGGGGAGAATCTTACAATACATCAGGTCCGGGTCATGGTAATCTTTCCAGTTTTCTTTGGAAATAGAAGCATTGGGAAGATCCGACGCTGCCGGAAGATTATTGGCGTCATATCCTTCTTCAAAAATCATATGTAACAGGTCAATCGGCGCTGCTCCATTTAAGTTGGGGCTGTTATATCCGGTTACCAGTATGCTGTCTGACTCCAACAGTTTGAACACCGGCTGGCTTCCGTCTGCTCCGCATGCCACATAAATATCTTCTCCAGGAGTCAGACCGGCCCCCTCAATGGCTGTGACAGCTCCCTGACCCATGGAATCCGTGCTGCTTAAAAACAGGTTCAAATCCGGATTTCCCGCAATGATATCTTCTGCCGCAGATAATCCACCTTCAATGGTCCACAGACCTTCTCCCTGTGCCACAATATCAAAATCCCACTTTTTACTGTGCATACTTCCTTTGTCCCGCAGCTCATTAAACATTTCATTTGCTTCCAGATATGCGTCTTCTTGTGAGTCAAAGGGTTCTCCATTTTGCTGGGCCCGCGTATAAATAATTCCCGCTATCATGCCATTGATACGGCTTTCATCAATGGTGTGCCCCATCATCCCCAGCAAGGCCGCTGAAGTGAGATGTTTTCCCTCAAAATATTCCCCTGCGTACAGCCCAGTGTACCATCCCCCAAAGTAATTATTGGCGAGAATGGATGTGACAACCGGAACGTCCGAAGGATAATCCACTCCCACACCAATCACTGGAATTCCAGCGTCCACTGCGTTTTGTACATCCGCCGCAGATGCCGTCACATCCATGGGATTGAGAATAATGGCATCTACCCCCATGGTAATCAGGGATTCCACATCTGCACTCTGGGTGGATATATTGCTGTCCGCATTTAAGATCACCAGGTCATAGCCATAGGAGTCACAGGCATCCTGTGCGCTGTCAACCATAGCGGTAAAGAAATCGCTTCCCATCTGTCCCATAGACAGTCCGATTTTTAAACCATCTTTTTCTTCCGTTGGAAGTGCTTTCTCAATCCCTGACCGGTCTTCCATATCCGGAGAAGTTAATCCGCTCATGGCATTTCTCTCCTTCAGCGTATAAACCTCATGCAGTCCGCTTTTTGAATTGTCTTCCCCCTCCCCTGCTTCTTCTGTTTCTTCTGCTTTTGTCTCCTCTGCCTGGCTTGTCTGTTCTTCCGCTTTGCCTGAGTTGTCTGCGGAGTCTTTTGCTCCCCCGCCGCATCCTGCCATGGCAAACATCAAACCTGCCGATAACATAACCGCCAAAATCCTGCTCACTGTTTTCTTCTTCATACTGTGTTCTCCTTTTCTTTTTTATTCCTTTTTATTTCCCAAACCTTTCAGAAGCACTGCGGCAATAATGATCATTCCTTTCACCACTTTCTGTGGGTATGCCGCAATACTCATCAGGTTCATGATATTCCCTATCACCGCCATAATCAGGATACCGATAACAGTGTTTACCACAGACGCTTTACCGCCTTCCAGATTTGCCCCGCCGATAACCACCGCCGCGATGGCGTCCAGTTCATATCCGCCATTTACCGTGGCCGGGGTTGCCGACGACGCACGGCTGGTGACGAAAATCCCCGCCAGAGCGCTCAGGGTGCCGCAGATGACATAGGCTGATGTTTTATAAAAGTTTACATGAATGCCAGACAGCCTGACTGCCGCCTCATTACTGCCGCAGGCAATCAGAAGTCTTCCATAGGCAGTCTTTTTAATGACAAAACAAAAAATCAAAATAACCGCAACAGCAACATAGACAACTGTGGGGATACCCAGAATGGGATCTTTGCTTTTGGTAAACTCCACAAGAACATCAACTGCCCTGGATTCATCGCTGACCAGACGAATGGGCTGCCCATTGGTGGACATATACGCAATCCCCTGCCCGATTGTCATAACTGCCAATGTAGCAATAAAAGCTGCCATTTTGAAATAAGCAACCAACACACCATTCAGCAGTCCGATGACAGCCCCTGTCAGTGCCGTGAGAAACACCGCAAAAAACAGTCCCCCCACAGACATAATGCCAAACTTTGTGATAACCAGCGCAATTACCACACTGCCCACTCCCAGCGTGGCGCCGATGGACAGGTCAATGCCCCCTGTCATAATAGTCAGCATGGCGCCGATTCCAATCAGCACATAGGGCACCTGCTGCCGAAGAATATTCATCACATTTCTGCTGGACAGAAAATTTGGAGACATGCAGCTGGCAATCACCACCAGCAGAATAAAAATGATCACAGCATTGTTGCTGACAAAGAATGCCTTTAAGTCCGTTTTCTTTATTTTTTCCATTTTCCTCCCTCTACTGAACACCCATAGAATAAGATATCAAGTTACTCTCCGAACACTCTTTCTTATCCAGTTCACCTGCAGCCCTTCCATCCCGCATCACCAAAACCCGGTCGCACATACCGATAATTTCCGGCATCTCAGAAGATATCATGACAATGGAGTAACCCTGGGCCGCAAAATCGTTAATAATTTTATAAATCTCCCGCTTTGCACCCACGTCCACTCCCCGGGTGGGTTCATCCAGAAGCAATACTTTACAGTTGGATGCCAGCAGCTTGGCAATGGCTACTTTCTGCTGGTTCCCTCCTGATAAACTGGACACATTATTCTCAATATTCCCAGCCTTAATAGCCATACGCCTGACCATATCATGGATGAAATCTGTTTCCTTTTTTCTGTTAATTTTCCCGAGTATGGATACAAATAGTTTCAGACATCCCAGGGTAATGTTGTCCCGGATAGAAAGATCTAGCAAGACTCCCTGGGTTTTCCTGTCTTCCGGCAAAAGGCCGATGCCGTTTCGGATGGCGTCTTTGGGAGAGCGTATGGTTACTTCCCGCCCGTCTAAAAAGATCTGGCCCCTTTCTTTTTTATCTGCTCCAAAGATGGCTCTGACTACCTCTGTTCTCCCGGCCCCTACCAGACCGTTAATCCCGAGAACCTCGCCCTTTCGCACCTGGAAAGAAATGTCCCGTACCATCCGGCCCCGGCAGATGTTTTTTACCTCAAAATTCACTTCCCCTATTTCCACATTTCTTTCTGGATAATAGTCCTGCAAGGCCCGGCCAACCATCATATCCGCCAGTTCTTTCTGGGTAATGCTGCCAGTGTCTACAGTGGCAATATATCTGCCGTCCCTCATAATGGTCACCCGGTCGCACAGATCCATAACTTCATCTAATCTGTGGGAGATATAGATAACAGCCACTCCCTGCTGCCTCAGATTCCGCAGCAATTTAAACAAATATGCCACTTCTTTGCTGGACAGTACAGATGTGGGCTCATCTAAAATCAGCACAGAAGCATTTCTCGACAATGCCTTGCATATTTCCACCACCTGCTGATATGCTACTGTCAAACCAGAGACTTCATCCGACGCTTTGATATGGGAAAAACCGATCTCGTCCAAATACTCCTGGGCCCGGACTTTCAGCTTCTTCCAGTCAATCACTTTATATTCTTTATTCAGACTGTCTATAAAAATATTTTCCGCAACAGTTAAATCAGGGACAAGCATCAACTCCTGATAGATAATGGATATTCCCTGTCTCATTCCCTCGCCCGGGCTTTTGATATCCACTGCCTTCCCGTCTATGAAAATCTCCCCGTCGTCCTTTTGCAGAGACCCTGCAAGAATTTTCATAATCGTTGATTTTCCTGCTCCATTTTCCCCCATGAGAGCATGGATCTCCCCTTTTTTCACCTGGAGAGACACGCCGTCCAGCGCTTTCACACCCCCAAAACTCTTTTTAATATTGCGCATTTCCACTTGATACTGCTGCTCACCCATAGATCTTCCTCCTATCTGGCCAGCATATACCCCCCGTCAATGGTCAGGACAGCACCTGTAATCTGCTCAGCCGCTTCACTGGCCAAAAAGACTGCCGCGGCGCCGATTTCAATGGGCTGGTTAAACCGCCCCGTGGGCGTCTGGCGCTTCCAGTAATCCACCCATCCTTTTGTCTCCCCCTCATCTTTCACTCCTGTGACCAGCTCTGATTCTGTATAGCCTGGAGCAATGGCATTCACCCGGATTCCATACTGGGCCCACTCATATGCCAGACATTTGGTCAGACGGTCACAGGCCGCTTTCGCCGCGTTATACGAGCAGCTTTTCTGGGGTATATTCACGATTCTGGATGAATTGGAAGTAATATTGATGATCCTTCCTCTCTCCTGCTGTCTCATTAAAAGCCCCGCATAGTGGCACATGAGAAAGCTTCCATTCAAATCCACATCAAGCACACGATACCATCCACTTAAGTCTTCGTCTTCACTCATGGGATCATAGGGACTGGCTATGCCCGCACAATTTACCAGAATATCTATTTTTCCGTAGTCACCAGCCATCTGGCTGACCACATGCTTCGCGTCTTTTGGACTGGTTACATCCCCTGGGTAAAATCTATGGCTTCCCCCATAAGTTTTCAATTCTTCCAGCGTTTCCAGGGCCTCTTTTTCTTTCCTGCACATAATGGCTGTATCCGCCCCGCTCTGTGCCATGGCCTGGGCAATGCCCCTGCCGATCCCTCTGTTTCCTCCTGTGATCAGTGCCGTTTTTCCCTGCAGGGAAAAGGCATGTTCCATATTTTTAATCATCTGTCCGCCTTTTGTTTTCCCATTTATCTGCTGCAGTCAAATACCAGCTTTGCGTATTTTCCTGATTTCTGGTCTTCATATGCCTGTTTACATTCATCCAATGCATAGATTTTTTCTATTACAGGTTTAAAATTCATCTGGGGCAGCATATTCACCGCCCGCTGAAAAGATTCCTGGGCCAGATACATTCCCTGAATTCTCAATTCTTTTCGATAACAGTATTCCAACAGATTGATGCCCATCTCATAATCTTTCGGGTACATGGACATGAACACTGCACACCCGCCCCGGCCTGCAAAGTCCAAAGCCTTTTTCGCCGCCGCCCCATTTCCGGAAGACTCTATGAGCACATCAAATCCCTTTCCCCTGGTCAGTTCTTCCACCTGCTCCTGAATGTTATCATCCAGGGGATTCAGTACATAGTCCGCCCCCATCTCTATGGCCCTCTGCCGCTTAGAATCCACCGGCTCCAGCACAGTCACACGTCCCGCCCCGGCTTTTTTCAAGAGCTGTGCCGCCATAAGGCCGATTCCGCCGCCTCCAGACACTGCTGCGTGCTGACCGATACGGATGCCTGAGAGCTCTACGGCCCGAACCGCAATATTAAAAGGCTCTGCCAGGGACGCCTCCAGAAGTCCTACCCCCTTTGGCAGCACATAAACCTGGTCTTCCCGCCAGACAATATATTCCGCCTGAGCTGCCCCATGGCCCACAGCATTCTGACAGAACTGGGATTTTCCGCTGAGACAGTCCTCGCATACCCCGCATGTCCTGTAAAAATTCCCTGTAACTTTATCCCCGATTTTCAGTCCCTTGCGCACAGCTCCCTTTCCCAGAGCTTCCACTGTGCCGGACAGTTCATGTCCGCAGGGAGATGGTATGGGCAGGTCAAACATCCCCTCCAGCAAATGGGGGTCCGAGCCACAGACAGAGGCATACGCCACTTTGATAAGTACATCGTCCTCATGGACAAGCTCCGGCTTTTTCACCTGACAGCATTGAATTTCCCCCAGTTCCTTCGTGACCGGGTCATACGCCTTTACCAGCATTACTGCTTTCATAATCTTCCCCCCTTACCAGATTGTCACTCCGCCGTCTATGACAAAATCACTGCCAGTTGCATAGGAGGACAAATCAGAAGCTAAATAAACCACAATCCCCATCATTTCATCCAGAGAGGCAAAACGGTTCATGGGTACACATTCCTCCACATATCTTTCCAGTGCTTCCATATCCATATGGTCGTGAAGTCCTGACAAAACCATCCCCGGACTGATGCTGTTACACCGGATTCCATCCGCCGCATAGCTGACTGCAATTGATTTTGTCAGCTGAATCACTCCTGCCTTTGCCGATGCATAAGCAGTCATATGCCTGCTCATATCCTGCCGGCTTCCTTTGTTGATAATATGGCCTGACATGGACGCCGTATTGATGATGGAGCCGCCGTTTCCCAGCTTTTTCATTAGATTTGCCGCTATTCTGTCCACCAGGAATACTCCTCGTATAATAAGTGTATAGCCAATCAAAACAGGCTATAGACTTATTCTTTT
>CAJURF010000001.1:15519-124939 GCA_910588825.1 uncultured Lachnospiraceae bacterium | reverse complement strand
TGCGCAGTTAGATTTATTGGTTTTCTAACTTACACACTTTATTTTACACTCCCTAGTTTTTTTTTATTCTATTACTTCTAAAAGCCTCTTCTCAATACGGGTTTGAACATCCAGATAATATGCCATTTCAACGGTATTCATCTCTCCATTGTCCCACGCTTCGAAATCCTTTACCACATCGGCATATTTACTCATGTAATCAGTATAATCTGCCAACAGCCCCAAGTCTGTCCCATCAGACTGCGCATACCTTGCCATAAAGTCACAATATTCATTCATGAATGCTTCATAACTGTCCATAGCCGCCTTAAATTCTGGACGCATACCATCTGCGGATTCTGCACTATTGTCCGGAGCTTCTGTTTCAGCAGGAGGTTCGCTTTCCGGCGCAGCTTCTGTTTCCACTGCCGCAGGTTCCTCTTTTTTTGCCTTCGTCTTCTTTTTCCTGGTTTTTTCCGGCTTCTCAATCTGAATAGTCATGATCTGATTCCCCTCATAAGTTAAAGAGAGTTGATTACCTTTTTTATCAGATGCGCGATAGAATTTGTCCCCTTTATCGTAATCAACAGAGAATCCAGAATCTGTACATTTATCAATATAAGCGGTAAAATCGTCGATAGATGTCTTTCCCACATAGATATAGCAGCCATCTGCCCTGTCATCAGAAATCTTTCCAACTGTAGATTCGGGTAATGGGAGCAGACCCGCAATTTTGCTCTTTGGCCAGGTTAATGTTCCCATTTCTATCGGAGCATCAAGTTCTATATACATTTCTTCTCCGATATAGTCTAAAGATAAAGCGTATCCTTCTTCATCAAAGGCATTATAGGTATCTCCGTCCTTCTCACTCTCAACGGTATAACCCATAGACTGACATTTTTCTATGTATGCTTTATAATCGCTTTTTGATGTTTTTTCCACGTCCATACTCAGGCTGCTGCTGTCGTTGATGATAATTGATCCAGTCTTTGATTTGGGTTTCGGCAGCCGGTCACAAAGTTCAACATCCTTCCAGTCAAATTTCTCCTTTTTGCTCTTTCCAATGGAGTTGAATGCGCTTATCGCCAGCACAATAATGAGTAACAGGAACCACCATTTTTTATAAAAGGGTTTTGTGTTTTTAGCTCCGCATGATGGGCAGGTCTTTGCATTTTTTGCCATTGGAGTATTGCAGTTCCTGCATATGGTCATCTCCGGTTTTTTTGACATCTTGTCATCCTCCTCATTCTTTTACTGTTTCTTTCAGTTTTCTAAAATACGTTTTTTCTCAGCACTGAACTCATCCTGTGTCAGTATGCCTTCGTCCAGCAGGCTTTTTAATTCCCGCAGCTGCTCCGCTTTGCTTTTTTCCGGAATATTTGAATTTGACATATTCTGTATATTTTGCGCCATTGTATTGCCGAATGCAAGCCCTGCGCCTAATCCCGCTGCCCCTCCTTCCTGCTTTACGGCATCTCTCATAGCTCTTGCTGTCTGGTATTGCACAAAAGATTCCATATCACCTTTGGCAATGCCGATTCCAGATTGTTCATCAATGAGTTTTTCCACATCATCAGGAAGTGAGATGCTTTCAATTACCACATCACTGAACTGAATGCCAATCACTTTTATCTGTTCATTTAATTTTTCCTGCATCATTTCAGATAGAGTCCGATACCCGGCGGCTAGGTCTAGAACGGACATTGCTGTCTCTCCAACCACGGTTGAAAATGTTTCAGTTACCATAGAGGAAAGATACTCAACAATGTCATACGTCATGACGATTCCTTTCGTTCCAAATATTTCTCTCATAAACAGAGCGACGTCTGTAATTCTGAATGCAAACTTTCCGAACGACCGGATACGGGCCATTGTAAAATCTTTATCTCTCTTCATAATGGGATTTTTTGTGGCCCATTTATTATCAATAAACTGTCTGGTGCTCACGAAATATAAATCCGCAATTACAGGAGATACAAACAAATATGGAAACGCCTGCAGTTTTGTCAAAATGGGAAAGTTATCGGTATTTAATG
The DNA here is from genome assembly GCA_910588825.1 of uncultured Lachnospiraceae bacterium. Lineage (GTDB taxonomy): Bacteria > Bacillota > Clostridia > Lachnospirales > Lachnospiraceae > MGBC164599. The sequence goes on along the minus strand of CAJURF010000001.1, from coordinate 122,924 downwards.
AATAGGTGCCCGGAAAAAGAATGTCTGCCAGCTGGCCGCCTTTTAAAAACACGGCACACTGGCTTTCTCTGACAATTACTTTTGACCCCTGCTTTAATTCATTGTCTCCGCTTTCCCGCTGAAATTTTGCGACAATAAGTTTATTACTTTTGTCTTCGTATTCAATTACATCAAGAAACTGGTCTTTCACCATATCCCAAATTCCCATATCATCCTCCTTCATTATTGCAAAGGCAGATCAAATTCATCTTTAAACGAACCTATTGCAATCAAGATAATGTCAGAAATCCAGCCCAGACCACACAGACCAGCTGTAAGCAGATAAAGAATTCCCGTTCCCACCTTACCCACATAAAACCTGTGGGCGCCCAGGCCGCCTAAAAATATGCACAGCACCAGGGCTGTGGTTTTGTTTTTTCTGCTGGTTCCGGGAATTGATCCTGTGTTGTCAAATACCAAATTGTTGATTGTAATTGGCTGTACCTCTGCCTGTATACTGTCTTTCTGATAGGAATCATGAGCTGTACTTGGGGCAGTTTGTTCTGGTCTATCCTCATACCCACAATAACCGCATGTTCCATCTTTCAGAGGCGCGCCACATACCGGACATTTCACTTTTATCATCTCCCTTCTTCTCATCTAAATCTATCCTAAAAACAAGGAGTTTCTGCCATGCAGGCTTAAAAGTTATTTTTGAACAGTTTCTAAATAGGGAAAGCTCGTATGGCAGAAGCATATTCCGTCTATCTCCTGCCATACAAGGTATTGGCTGTATCTATGTTAAGTCCAGCTGCTTTCTTAATTCTTCGATATATTTTACATAAGTCATTCCCCCGTGTTCATCCGGTATCTGCGGCATTCCGTGCACCAATACCAGCGAAATGAATTCTATCTGCTCCTTCAACTTTTCAATTTCATCCTCAACAGTTTTCAACCTCAATCTGAGAAGGTTCTTTTTTTCACTATTTGGAATCTCAAACAGTTGTTTGATTTCCTTTAATTCGAATCCCATTTCCTTGTAAATCATAATCTGCCATATTTTATTCAATGATTTTTCATCGTACAAGCGATGATTATTTTGTGATCTTTTTACCACAAGAATCCCCTCGTCATCATAATACTGTAATGTACGTCTGCTTACTCCAGCCAGTTTACTTACTTCATTTGTTTTTTTCATTACGGCCTTTCCTCTCTCCGCATAAAAAGCATACCCTATCACGCTGACGTGATAGCAACACCTTTTTCGGGATCATTTGTTATATGCGTCATTAAAGGCCTTGTAAATTTCGCGAATATTATGATTGGGAATTGACCAAAGGTCTTAATCACAATATTTTGAAGCACAAAAAAAGATCTCACTAAAAACAGTAAGATCTCTTTCTGGCAGAGCTATCCAATCATGGGATTGTAAATGTTATGAAAAAGTGGATTATGACCGTATATAGTCTTCCACTTCTTTTTTAGACGGCATCACCCGCAGAGCGCCTTTTCTGGTGGTGATTAAGGAGGCGGCGGCATTGGCAAAGGTAAGCATTTCTTTCAGCTGTTCCTCACTCAGGCTGTTTAGTCCATGTTCCAGGATATAATTCAGGATACTGGCGCAGAACGTATCCCCTGCTCCGGTAGTTTCAATAGTGTTCTCCTGTAGGAAGGGGGCCGCCTCAACCATACAGTTCTTGTAGTAGGCGCGGCTTCCCTCTTTACCCAGGGTAACCAGAATCAGAGGAATAGAATAAGTTTCCCGGAGTTTGGCCACGCCGGCAGTATAATCTGTGGTTCCTGTCATAAACTCCATTTCGTTGTCAGAGATTTTTAAAATGTCACAGTAATTCATCCCATAAGCGATCTCCCGGCGGGCGTCTTCCAGAGAATCCCAGAGAGGTTCTCTAAGATTGGGGTCGAAGGAAATCAGCAGGCCTTCCTTTTTGGCATGGTCCAGTGCGCTTCTGGTGGCTTCGCGGACACCGGGATGAGTGGAAGAAAGAGTGCCGAAATGGAAGATCCGGGAGGACGAAATTAAATCTTTTTGTACCTCATCTTTTGTGAGCATCATGTCAGCTCCCGGATTTCTGTAAAAGGAGAAATCCCTGTCACCGTCAGCAAATGTATGGACAAAAGCCAGCGTGGTATGGATTTTCTCGTCCATGACCAGATTGCGTGTATCAATACCCACTTCCTCCAATGCACTTTTCAGCCGGACACCGAACTGGTCATTTCCTACTTTGCCGATGAAGGCTGTCTTCTTTCCCAGCTTTGTCAACATGGATAACACATTACACGGAGCTCCTCCCGGGTTGGCTTCAAATAGGGTATTGCCCTGGCTGCTGGTTCCGTTTTCTGTAAAATCAATCAATAATTCTCCCAACGCCGTTACGTCGAATATTTTTTCCTGCATATTTTCTCCTCCAGTTTTTTAAAGCGGTGTATTCTATTCATTTATTTTATAATGGAATATTTTCTCTGTCAATCTTGGAATGAGGGTATTTTTTCTGGATAAACGTTTTGTGATTTTACAGAAATGATTTTGTAAGATTTGTATGCTTTAGAACAGAAATTTTGTGAAATTTATGAAAGGTTTTGAGATAGGGACAATGCAGTCTCAAATACTATCAGCAGAATGATGAATCTCCCAGGGTATATAATCGACACTTTGATTAATTGTGCAGACAGGGACTGTGGGATATAATATTCTCATAAAAGAGGGAAGGGAACTGTTCAAAAATAGTTTTTCCTAAGATATTAAAAATGAGGAGGATATAATCATGTTAAGCAGAAAGCAGAATCTTTTAGAAACCATTTCCCACGGAAACCCCGACCGTTTTGTGAATCAGTACGAGGCATTTCAGATGGTCTATGGAACCCCATATACCACATCTGTTCCCATGGCGGTAAAAGGCGGTCCCAATGTGGTCAATCAGTGGGGGGTGACTATTTCTTTCCCTGATGGGATGCCCGGTCCATTTCCAGTTCATGACCAGGAGCACATTGTATGTAAAGACATTACAGAATGGGAGAAGTATGTGAAAGCTCCCAATGTAATTTATACACCGGAGGAATGGGCTCCCTTTGTGGCTGAGGCCGAGAAGATTGACAGAGATGAATATTTTGTAACCCCGTTTGTAGCGCCGGGAGTTTTTGAGCAGTGCCACTATCTGCAGGAAATCCAGAATTGTCTTATGAACTTTTATCTGGAACCAGAGGCAATGCATGAACTGGTGGACTATATCACTGACTGGGAAGTTGCCTATGCCCAGGAGCTCTGCAAATACATAAAGCCCGACGCCCTGTTTCATCATGATGACTGGGGAAGCGGCACATCTTCTTTTATCTCCCCGGAAATGTTCCAGGAGTATTTCGTGCCTGCGTATAAGAAAATTTACGGATGCTACCGGGAGTGCGGTGTGAAAGTCATTGTCCATCATTCCGATTCCTATGCGGCAAATCTGGTTCCGGCCATGATTGATATCGGTATTGATATCTGGCAGGGTGTGATGACATCCAATAAAATTGAAGATTTGATAGCCAGATACGGGGATAAGATTACTTTTATGGGCGGTATTGACAGCGCATCCATTGATACCCATGACTGGTCCAGGGAAAAGATTGCCAGTGAGGCCAGGCGGGCAGTATCTCAATATGGAAGAAAATCTTTTATCCCTTGTAATACCATGGGGGGTCCGGAGAGTATTTATCCGGGAGTATATGATACACTTACTGAGGAATTGGAAAAAATCAATCAGGAGATTTTAGCGGAAGGCAAGTTTTAGCCCGCAAAACAGAAAGGCGGATTTATGACTATGGATGAAAGAAAGGACCAGAAGGCAGTCAGTTCATCGTTAAAAAGATTCTTTGGTATCGGTGATTTTGGTTTTAACCTGATGACCAACATTGATACGTTTTACGCCACTTACTTTTTTACAAATATTGCAAAGTTTTCTTTGGGGATTGTGACTACAATCACAACGATTTCGGCTATTATTGATGCCATTTTATCCTGTCTGTATGGGGCGTGGATGAACAAGATCAAACCGAAAAGATGGGGAAGATACCGCTCCTGGCTGATATTGACTCCGTGGATGGTTCCGTTTCTTTATGCGTTTCAGTTTATCAAAATCAATAACGGAATGCTGGGGATCATAATCATGACAGCGGCGATGATCACCAGCCGTATCGCCTGGAATCTTCCGTATATTGCCAATATTTCGATGATCAATGTGGCGGGAAAGACCACAAAAGACAGGATGGCGCTGTCTTCCACCCGGATGGTATGGACGTCTTTGGGAAATGTTGCGTATTCTTATGCGGGCCCCGCAGTGGTAGCTTTTATGGCCAGCCTTTTAGGGGAAAACAATTCTTATGCGGCGGCAGCGTTTGTGTTTGCGGCGCTTATGGCGTCCGGTTATTATGCCCATTTTAAAATGTTTACCGGATATGAGGAGACAGGGGCCGAAGAATCAGCCAGACTGGCACGTCAGGCAGTAGAGCAGAATCAGGCGCAGCCGAAAGTCAGTGCCTGGGCGGCCATCCGCTGCAATCCCCACTTGATTGGACTGATGATTTCCAGCACTGCCAAATATATGGTTTTGTTTTTGGTAAATGGAATTGCCGTATATTATTTCACTTATATCACCCACAATGCCGGACTGCTGGCCACATTTGTGTTCATTACTAATCTACTGGGAATAATGGCTTCTTATGTGTCGAAATTCGTGGTTGCCAAAATCAGCGCCAAAAAGACAATTGTGTGTTCTTATATATTTATGGCAGCGGGAATGCTGGCAGCGTTTGCAATTTATCAGAATACCTGGGGTGTGATTATACTCATGTGTCTGGTGATTTTTGCCATGACTTTGACCAATGCCTGTGAGCCTGAGTTATTTGCCAACTGTGCCGGATACAGTTCTGCTAAAACAGGGTTTGATACAACGGGAACAGTAATGGGTCTGTTGACAGTACCTGTAAAAATCGGGATTGTAATGCGCGGCATTTTGATTAGTACCGCTTTGGCCATCGGCGGTTTTTCAGCAGATATTGCTCCGGAGGCAGCCGGTGCTGTGGTACAGAGAGGTATCTGTATTGGATTTATGGTCATACCGGCAGTGGTAATTGCGGCAGGAGCAGTAATTTTGGTATTTGGATATGGTTTGAACAAAGAAGCATAATCAACAAGTCTTAAGCGGGGATGGAATTTGTATCTGTTCTCGCTTATTTTCGATAGAGGAATGGCGGAGAGATGGAATATTTGCTGAATTTACAGATCATTTATGAGAAATTACAGGAATTGGGAATCCAGGCAGAATTTGTTCCGGCCAAGGATATGCCGGGACTGAAAGGAGTGTGTTTTTATAATCAGGATGCCATGGAACAGAATTTCCTGTTTATTTGTGCAAAACAATTTGTAGATACTCTTCCTGATGACGAGGGCTCTCTGGTGTTGGTGGGAGAGTGGACACAAGAGGATACAGCTGGGAGGAAAGGCTTCATTCATATCAGAGAATACGATTTCTTCCATTTGATGAATCACTTGGAACGGATATTTGTCTATTACAAAGAATTAGAGAAACGGCTTTTGAGGGTGCTGTGTACAGACAGCAGTTTAAATGAAATCTGTAAAATCGGTGTGGAGCATTTTCAATCTCCGGTAGTGGTCCATGATGAGCATTTTTATATTCTGGCCTGTCCGGAGATGGTGCAGGGAAAGACCAATTTTGATTATGATATGCAGATGGATTCTTATATTGAAAATGAGCAGACACTGACGCTGTTTCGAACCAGTGCGGCTTACCAGGAAACATTAAAGACAACAGGCGGGCAGAGCTGGAAAAGTGATTTTGATGATACATCCTGTCTTTATGCCAATATTTGGATTGACCAGATATATAAGGGACGGCTGCTGGTACTCACCACAGAGGAGACTGCCGGTAAATTAAGGGAAGTTGGGTACTTCAGCGGGATTATCCGTCAGGTACTGCTGAATCGTTATGTGTATAGGAATGATGCCCCCAGTCTTTTGAAGGGGATTCTCATAGATGCCCTGAATGGAAGAGAGATCAATCCCTTGACGCTGGCAAAAAAAGCGGAGAAAATGCACTGGCAGATGAACGATGCGTATGTATGCGGAATGGTCACTTTCGGCAGCGAAAAGATTTCCCACTATCTGGCTTTTGGTGTCTGTAATTCCATTCAGCAGCACATTAAAGGCAGTTATCCCTGTTATTACCAGAAAGCCATCTACTTTATCACTAATTTGGAAAAAGGAAATCTTACCATCAACGACCTGCGGATGAAAATGTCCTATATTATCCGGGAATCCCTGCTTCATGTGGGGATATCAAATGTCTTTTACAAACTGCAGGATTTCCCCCTGTATATGAAGCAGGCAGAGATTGCACTGGTTTATTCCAGGGAAGAAAAGCGCACCAGCTGGTATAATGAATTCCGGGAGACTGTACTTGCCTACTGGATGATAAAAGGAGTGGGTGAACTCACCCGTGAGAGTATTATCTCCGGCGATTTGATGCTGCTGAAAAATTACGATGGGGAAAAAGGAACCGATTTGTATCAGACATTGAAAACGTATCTGACCTGTGAGAGAAACAGCACACTGACAGCCCAGCTTCTGGATATCCACAGAAGTACGCTGCCCCATCGGCTGGAGCGTATCGAAAAGCTGACCGGGCTGGATCTGGAAGATTTCAGTACCAGACTGTATCTGCTTATGTCATTTGCCATAGAAGATAAAAATCTTATACCAGAATAAAACGATAGAATGATTTTCTGGGAAAATATTTTACAAGTCTGTTTGATAATGATACAATACTAATAGAATCGGTGATTACAAATTGCCGAATCTATAGCAGCAGGATTCAGTTGTGAAGACAGGAGGAAATGTCATGACAGACAGATTGTATGAATATATGGATTGGCCCAGGATTGAGGCAGTGGTGTATGGTGAGGAAAATCTTCCCAAAGAAATTCTCGGCCCTCAGACAGTAAAGGGTGCTGTGTTGATTCAGGGCTTTTTTCCAAATGCGAAAAGCGTAAAAGTTTATAATAGAGATGACAGTAAGAAATATTCTATGGAACTTGTAGACGAGGCCGGGTTTTATGCTGTACTGATTCCGGGAAAGACTATTCCATCGTATGAGTTTATCATAGAAAATATGGAAGGGAAAAATTCACGGTGCAGGGATGCCTACAGCTTTCCCCTGCAGCTAAAGGAACAGGAACTGGAAATGTTCCGGCAGGGGATCTATTATCAGGCTTATCAGAAGCTGGGAGCTCATCCCATGACGGTGAACCGGGTGCCGGGGGTATACTTTGCCATATGGGCGCCCAATGCCCAGCGTGTCAGTGTGGTGGGGGATTTTAATCAGTGGGACGGGCGGATTCATCCCATGCAGAAGTCCGCGTCTACAGGGATTCATGAGCTGTTCATTCCAGGCCTGAAAGCAGAGTCGCTTTATAAGTTTGAAATCCGCATGGTGAACGGCTCTGTATTTTTGAAAACCGACCCTTATGCCAATGGCAGGGAACGTGCGCCGAAAATGGCATCGGCTGTGTCCAATGTGAAAGGATACCGCTGGGGCGACAAAGAGTGGATGAAGGATAGGAAGAAACAGGCTGGGAAAAAGGCTCCTTTAAGTATCGGACAGATTGACCTGAGCAGGATGGGCCGGGATGAAAATGGGGAGTTTCTCACATATTCCCAGATCGCTGCACTGGCGGCAGATTATGCTCTGTCTGGCGGTTATACCCATGTGGAACTGCCTCCTATGATGGAATATCAGGACGATTGTGCAGGCCCATACGCTGCCAGTGGGTATTATGCCCCCACTTCCCGTTATGGAAGTCCGAAAGAATTTCAGTATCTGGTGGATTATCTCCATAAAAAACAGATTGGAGTGATTATGGACTGGACACCCGCCCATTTTCCAAAGGAGGAAGAAGGGCTGGGAATGCTGGACGGCACCTGTTTGTACGAGCGTTCCCAGGAAGGGGAAGGGCTGCACCCTGTCTGGGGGACTCTGATGTTTGACTATGCCAGCCCCCACGTGAGAAATTTTCTTATTTCCAATGTGTTTTACTGGCTGGACTGTTATCATCTGGACGGTCTGCGGCTGGATGATGTGGATGCCATGCTTTATCTGGACTATGGGCGTACTCAGGGCGGCTGGACGCCCAATATGTATGGAAGCAATGAAAACCTGGATGCCATTGAGTTTATCAAGCATATGAATTCTGTTGTCAAGAAAAAATATCCGGAAGTGATACTGATTGCCCAGGAGGATGGGTATTGGCCGGATCTGACAGGTCCTGTGGATGATACCCATATGGGATTTGATTACAAATGGAATAACGGATGGACCCGGGAGTTTTTGGACTATATTCATGGGGACAGGGCCTGGCGCTGTTCTCATCACGATGAATTGACAGTGAGTATGCTTTATGCATATTGTGAAGACTATATTTTGACTTTAAATGACCGGGATATTTCCTCTCTGGACGAGTTTATGGAATCCCTCCCAGGAGAAGAAACCGGGAAATGGGACCAGTTAAAAACAGCTCTTGGCTATTTTATGACCCATCCGGGAAAAAAATACCTGGCCTCTTATGAGAAATTTCCGTCAGAGATAAGCGGCTATCTGAAAGGGTTAAATGAGCTGTATAAAGAACATCCCGGTCTCTGGGAGGCAGACGGAGATCCGGCAGGTTTCCAGTGGCTGCAGACATTGGAAGCGAAAAAATGTATGCTGGCATATATGCGCAGAGACGTGAAGAAAAAAGATGTTCTGCTGATACTCTGTAACTTTTCGGGGGAAGCCCAGGAAGGGTATAAAGTCGGCGTCCCCTATTATGGAAAATATAAAGAAATATTCAACAGTGATGCGCAGGTATATGGCGGTGCAGGCGTCACCAATCCCCGGGCGAAGACCTGTAAAAAGGAGGAGTGGGACGAGCGTCCTTATTCCGTGTCCGTAAAAGTACCTGCTCTTGGGATTGCTGTATTTGTTTATCAGCCGGCATAGAGGAGAAAACGGTTTCGAGAGGAGAGAGAAATGGACAGGTTGATGGAGCGGGGAGGTTCTTTCCTGCAGAAACAGGTGCCGGGTGTCGTGGGGTTTTTATGGAAAGTCCTAGTGTCTCTTTTGGTGTTTTACCTGGGAGTGCGGGTTATCCGCTGGCTGCAGCGGATTCTGCGGCGGACTATGGAGCAGATGGGCGTAGACCAGGGAGTGATCCAATTCGCCTGTTCTCTGGCTAAAATTCTCATGTATCTGCTGTTGGTATTCAGCATTGCCGCTCAGTTCGGCGTCACGGAGGCCTCCGTGGCGGCTCTGATTGGCTCCACCGGGATCACACTGGCCATGGGCCTTCAGGGCGGCCTTGCCAATATGGCTGGGGGAATCATGATACTGCTGTTCAAACCTTTTGTGGTGGGTGATTATATTATATACAACAATGGGCCTTCCGGGTGTGAGGGAACAGTCAGCCGTATTGACATGTGTTACACCAGACTTACTACCATTGACAATAAAATTGTAGTCATTCCCAATGGGACGCTGTCCAACAGCAGCGTCACCAATGTAACGGAAAAAGATGAGAGAAGGCTGGATGTGAAGGTGGGAATTTCTTACCAGTCGGATATGAAGAAAGCAAAAGATATTTTAGAGAGACTGCTTGCTGAAGAACCAGATATTTACCATGACCGGGAACAGGCGGTTTTTGTGGACGAGCTGGGGGACAGTGCCATAATACTGGGTTTCCGTGCCTGGGTGGCCACTGACAAGTACTGGCAGGTGAGATGGGGCCTGAATGAGAAAATAAAACTGTCATTTGACCAGGCGGGAATTCTCATTCCTTATAACCAGCTGGATGTGCATTTGTATGAGAATGCCATGAAACTGGCAGAAAAGAATTTGTAGATTCCTTACACCATTGCATTCATTTTCGTGGTATTTTTGCGGTACTGATTTTTGATATTTTGTCAGAGGGCTGTTCAAGAATGGATGTAATGGTGTTTCAAGATGTAATTTCGGGGTGATTTCTGTTAAAATTAGTCTGTTAAAATTTGTCCTAAAATTTGAAATTAGGTGTTGAAATTTTCCTGGATTTGTATATAATAGTAATTGTGTGAGAAATGCGCTGGAATAGCTCAGTCGGTAGAGCACTTCACTCGTAATGAAGGGGTCGAGAGTTCGAGTCTCTTTTCCAGCTTATTATGAAACCGCCGTAAACCGTTGGTTTTGCAAGGGTTGTGGCGGTTTTTAAAAATAGAAATGTGTATGAATGTGGCTTCATGCACGCAAGCCTTTATGACCATCTTTTCCGTGTCTCCTGGCAGGGAGGCTATGTGTTCGATATATGACAGGTATCTGATAGCAGAGGCAGCTTTTCGACAGATCAGCGATAGCGGATTTTATCACTTTTAAATGTCAGTTCTGTTTTCTGCTGTGGCCGGATGTCCTGTAGCATTGTTCAATAATAAATAAAAATTATAAAAGGAAATTATGCAAATGAAACCAAATAAAGTGTTCCTAGAATTTTTAATCACTTTATCGCTGTTATTTATGCCCATTGCAATTTCGGAAAATGTTTATGCATCAGAATCAGATGTAAGGATGTGGTGCATGAATATTCCATTAACAAGAACTTTTCAAAGTCCGTATGCTTTTATACATAATCATGATTTTACATTCGAATGTGACGATGGATGTGGAATTTCCAGCAGATTTGTTGGAATGGGGTGGCAGGCAACAGGGGCAGGAGCCGCATATACAAAGACATACGAATTGATATTCAATAAACCAGGGGAACATAATGTGTCTGTATATGAAGATGGTATTTTGAATGAAAACCTTTCTGGAAAAGTTATAATCAGGGAAGATCATTCATATGGAGAAGCTGTTGTTGAAAAGAGCGAAACTTGCACATCAAGTGGGGATAAGAAATATAGCTGCGTTGTTTGCGGACATTCATATAACGAAATAATTCCGGCAACAGGGCATGATTATGCTCAAACAGCATCTAAAGAACAAACATGCACAGAAGATGGTTATGTATCGTACAAATGTACAAAATGCAACGATTCTTATACGACAGCATTTAAGGCAGAAGGACACAGTTACACAAAGACAAATGAATATGCTCCGACTTGCACACAAGCTGGAAGTAAATCTTTTGTATGCTCAAAGTGCAAAAATACATATCAAGAATCAGTACCAGCGGCAGGACATTCATACTCATCCTGGACTACCAATAAAAAAGCGACTATATTCAATAAAGGAATTAAATCCAGAACTTGTTCCGTGTGTAATATAAAATCTACAAAAACTATAAAAAAGCTTAAATCAAGAGTATCAATTTCAAAAACAAGTTTGAATATTAAGCGAGGTAAAAAATACAATTTAAAAATCAAAAGTAAGACTGTTGGCGACAAAGTAAAAGAATGGTCATCATCAAAAAGCAAAACAGTCAGTGTAAACAAAAAAACAGGAAAAATAAAAGCATTGAGAAATGGGACGGCTGTTATTACGCTTAAAATGAAAAGTGGATGTACTGCAAAATGCACAGTACGAGTTGGAGTAAAAAAGAATAATTCCGGACATCGAAATCCAAATCAGTCCAGCATTGTTAATTGATGAACAAAGCGAATGAGGTAAATCCTTGTTCGCTTTGTTTTCTTCACCAAAATCGTCTTCAAAAGGGTCATCTTCATTTAAGAAATAATCCATATCAAGAAGATCATCCCCGCGCATACGGCGAATGTCCTCGGATGTCATGCCTTCTGGTGGATTATTCATATATTTTTTGCGTAGTTTCTCTGTGTTTGGATTCATAGGTACCGCCTCCTTTGAAAGGAGTATACCATAGGAACGGGATTTGGGGAAGTCAGGCGGACGGCCTCCTTCCACGAGAACGGGACATGGCTTTCTCGTACATTTCTTCCAGAGAAACACGCTTGTGGTTGAAATAGAGTTCTAAAAACAGCATGGTGGTGCCGCACCCGCATTTTAAGGGGTCATAGCCAAAAGCGGAAAGTATGGCAGTACGCCGCTGGTTAAAACTTCTGAGAATGTGATGCTTTTCACGGGAGATGGCTCTGTGGAGTTTTTTATCAATCTCCCGGCGGCGTGCGTAAATGCCGCCATAGCGGATCATTTTGTAATGCTTTTCTGGGATATGTCTGATAAGGCGCCCTATGAACTCCATAACAGGAAGAGTCTCTTCAATATAAGCGTCATCTTCGTGGCGGTTGTAATGGAAGGATTTATTTGGCTTTGCATAGACATAGAAACCGTCTTTGTGTTCCCGGTAACAGCGGGACTTTACCTTTTTACAAAGAAGAATCGGTTTTGGATTCCATTTCAGATCTCTGCCAAAGGTGTGAAGAACTATGATGAAACCGGGAGTGAAGTTCATGGACTTATTCTGCTTAAAGAACATGCGTGAAACAACATTGTTTACGGCATGAAAAAGGCAGTCAAGGAGGGAACGGTCATTCAGGAAGAACTCCCGGAGGTGCTCATCAATTGTAAAAACGCAGTGGCGGTGACGGACATTTATCAGTTTAAAGGACATACTGGTAGTGCGTTCCATGGCATATTTATTCCCGCAGGTGTCTCTCAAATATCCTTTTTCCCCGCCAGTCTGCCATTCTTTGAGGCCTCTGTAATAATAGTTTTTATATTGGTCTGAGATAATGAACGGGACAATGTTATTGTTCAGGCATTCTTTGAACATGATCAGGCGTCCAACCCGTCCATTCCCATCATAGAACGGGTGTAATCACGGCATCCGGACTGTGGGAGCTGTAAGTTCCGGATTTTAACTGCTTATGCAGCATCTTAATGAAATCTTCTGTCAAAGATTCCCCGTAGTGTTCAAGTACGATGTCGAAACATCGGAAATGATTGGTTGTTTCGATGATATCATCAATTTTTACTCCGTTTCCATCAATGGTTCTGGTGTCATAGATGGATGCTGTCTGCTCTTCTGACAGTCTGCTGCCTTCCATATGATTAGTATTGTAGGCGAAGTCAACTTGTAATTTATGATAGATGCTGTTTTTTGTCTTGAATTCTTTTTCCCTTTGGAGTGTTGGTATGAGCCTGCGTTTTGCCATAGGTGCCCCCTTTCTGTGTATGATTATAGCACAGATTCGTTTTGTGCGCACCTGATTAATGCAGGGCGTGTATGTAAATAGCATCCGCACAGCTATAAAGGGACCGCCGCAGGCGGTCCCACACCCGTCAGATAAAAAGCAGACTCCCGTCCGTATTACTTAATATTAGGAACAATTACAAGGGGTTCCTCAGCTTCAACTACATATCCGCATTTACAAACACTATCCTCCGCAATTCTGCCGTTAATCAGAAATACTTCCATATCCGCTCCGCATTTGGGGCAGGCTCGTTCCTCTAAAACCGGAGTTCTGTTTTTGTCTTCACATCCATATGCAACTGACATATTTTGACCCTCTCTTTCGTTTATTTTACAGATTCATTTTTTCAGCAATCTGTTCGACCGCCTCTCTTACAGGCGAGCCTTCGGGCAGATTTACTGTAGGTGTTCCGTCGCAGTCGTATTGATATACGGTTTCGTTTTAGGTGACAATTCCAAGGAGATTTAGTCCCTGCTTTTCGATTTCGGCAGAATTCCCCGGCTGATATGCTCCATACCGGCTTCATTGTCCACTACAATATAGGGATAATTTTTCTGCATTTTCTGAATCTGCGCCTGCACCAGTCCGTTTACAAAACAGCAGCATCCGGCTCCCTGGGAAGGCCCATTATCATCAAATCAAAATCGTCCCCTCCCGTAACTGCCCCAGGGTGCCCCCTTATACAGTTCCCCTTTGGCAGATCAATATCTGCGGGCCGTTTTCTTTCAAACGGTAAAAAGCATTTCCGAATGGATTAAAATTCCCATTTGTGGTATATTGTACGGAAAGGAGGCTTCAAGGTATGACTGAGAATCCAATGCTGGCCATAGGTGACAGGCTTAGGAAAGCGGGCAGAGGCAGTTCTGATCATATAGTATTATATCCAGGTGTTGAATTATTTTTTATTTATTACAGTGATAAATTTTACCATTTTCGTCAACACTTCCTCATTGAAAAAGACATTCAAGTCCATATACGGCCAGCCCATCGCCGGGTATATGAAAGAGTACCGGATTCGCAGAGCCGCAGAGCTGCTGCGCAGGACGGACGACAGCATTGCGGTCATTGCCCGCAGGCTGGGATATGAGAATCAGGGGAATTTTACACAGGCATTTAAGGACCTGGTCCACATGAAGCCCAGTGAATACCGGAGGCAGTCTCAAAAGGCGCATCTGTGATTTTATGATAATTTGCTTTTAATTTTTATCACTTTTTGATATAATAACAAAAAGTAAACGCAGCTTGATAGGAGGAATGGATTATGGCAGAGAAAAGAAATGTCTATAAGATACATGAAAGCAGTGAGAATGGAGATGTGCAGATCGCGGACAATGTAGTTGCCATTATCGCGGGTCTGGCGGCAACGGAGATTAAAGGCGTTGCGTCCATGGCAGGGAACATTACCAACGAGCTGGTAGCGAAACTGGGAATGAAGAATCTGTCCAAAGGTGTAAAGGTGGATGTGCTGGAGGGAGTGGTTACTGTGGCATTGAACCTGAATATTGAGTACGGATACAATATTTATGAAACAAGTAAGACAGTGCAGGAAAAAGTGAAGTCTGCCATTGAAACCATGACCGGACTCAGTGTAGCCGATGTGAATGTCCGGATTGCGGGAGTGGTGATGGACCCGGAAAAAGGCAGATAAGCCTTTTGGGAGGAAGCATGGGGAGAAGAGGATTACGGGAGAATATTTTCAAACTTCTGTTTATGAGTGAGTTTCACCAGCCGGAGGAACTGGAACACCAGGTGGGCGTCTATCTGGGAGAAATGGAGTCTCTGGGAGAACAGGATGCTGATTATATGCAGAAAAAGTATGAGTCCATACGGGAACATATCTTAGAGATTGACAGTATGCTCAACGAGATTTCCCGGGGCTGGAAGACAAGCCGCATGAGCCGGGTGGATTTGAATATTCTGCGTCTGGCGGTGTATGAGATCTATCACGATGAAGACGTGCCGGAAAAGGTAGCGGCCAATGAAGCCGTGGAAATTGCCAAGAAATACGGCGGAGAAGAATCTGCTTCTTTTATTAACGGACTTTTGGGGAAAGTCATCCGAACCAGAGGGGAACAGCATTCATGAAAAGTATTTATTCTGTCAGCCAGGTGAATGCCTACATTAAGAATATGTTTACCCAGGATTTTCTGCTCCGGAACCTGTCTGTGAAAGGAGAGGTGTCCAACTGCAAATATCATACATCCGGGCATTTGTATTTTACCCTGAAGGACGAGAGCGGGGCCATTGCCTGTGTTATGTTTGCCGGGCAGCGAAGGGGCCTGGCTTTTTCCATGAAAAACGGAGATAAAGTTGTGGTGGAGGGCAGTGTGGATGTATACCAGAGGGACGGACGTTATCAACTGTATGCCAGAAAGATTACTCTGCAGGGGATGGGGCTGCTCTATGAACGTTTCTTGGCTCTGAAGTCAGAACTGGAAGAAATGGGGATGTTTGCCCCGGAATATAAGAAGCCCATTCCCCGTTTTATCCGGACTCTAGGGGTTGTGACGGCTCCTGTGGGGGCCGCCATCCAGGATATCAGAAATATAGCATCCAGGAGAAATCCTTATGTGCAGATTGTTCTTTATCCTGCTCTTGTGCAGGGGGAAGGCGCCAGGGAGAGCATTGTAAATGGAATTCATGCCCTGGAGGATTTTGGTGTAGATGTGATGATTGTAGGGCGGGGCGGCGGCTCCATAGAAGATTTGTGGGCATTCAATGAGGAAGATGTGGCCAGGGCAGTGTTTCACTGTTCCGTTCCGGTTATCTCAGCCGTAGGCCATGAGACAGACACTACCATTATTGATTATGTATCCGACCTGCGGGCCCCCACCCCTTCTGCTGCCGCTGAGCTTGCAGTGTATGATTACCATGCTTTTATGGAAACCCTTCTGGGATATCATAAGAGAATACAATCAGGGATGGACAGCAGGCTGAGTCTGGCCAAGGAGAAATTCTTCCGGTATCAGATGCGTCTGAAGTATGTAAGCCCCCAGAGCCAGATACGGGAAAAACAGCAGTATCTGGCAGATATGGAAGAAAAGCTGCGCCAGGGGGTAAAGCGGCGCATGGAACAGGCAAAGGGACAGCTGGAATTGTATGGGGAGCGTCTGAAAGGGCTCTCGCCGCTTCATAAGCTTCAGCAGGGATTTTCCTATGCTTCGGATAAAAGCGGGAAGACACTGGTGAGCATTTCCCAGGCAGAAAGAGGAGATCTGCTTACATTACAGGTCACTGACGGCACTTTGAAAGCCCGGGTGGAGGAAATCTGTCCAGGAGCATGTGCTGCCGGCGAAGAGGAATAACCCATACAGGAAGCAGGGAGGAATCAATATGGAACAACAGCAGGAGAAACAGGAAGCCCTCACGCTGGAAGAAGCTTTCGCTAAGCTTGACGCAGTGGTGGAACGCCTGGAGAGCAGAGACATCTCACTGGAGGAATCTTTTCAGGTCTATCAGACAGGAATGAAGCTGTTAAAAGAGTGTGGCAATAAAATAGACCGGGTAGAAAAAGAGATGATGCAGTTAGATGAGAATGGAGAGCTAAGTGAATTTTGATAAGGAATTAGAACGAAAGACAGCAGAGGCGGAAGCGTGTATACGCCGTTATCTGCCCCCAAAGGAAGGATTTTCCGGCAGACTGGCACAGGCCATGAACTATGCCATGCTGGCAGGGGGAAAGCGTCTGCGCCCGTTGTTTCTGCAAGAGTCTTACCGGATGCTGGGGGGCACGGGAAGTCTGGCGGAACCTTTTATGGCGGCTCTGGAAATGATCCACACCCATTCCCTCATCCACGATGACCTGCCTGCGCTGGATAATGACGATTACCGTCGGGGCAGGAAAGCTGTCCATGTGGTATTCGGGGAAGCCATGGGAATCTTAAGCGGAGATGCTCTGCTGAATTATGCCTATGAGGCTGCACTGCACGGATTTGATTTGACAAAAGAGACACCCCGGGTGGTGCTGGCATTGCAGATTCTGGCGGCAAAGTCCGGGCTTTACGGAATGCTGGGCGGACAGAGTGTGGATGTGGACTGCGGCGGGAAAGTACTTGATGGGGACACCTTGATTTCCATTTATCTGAACAAGACGTCAGCATTGATTGAGGCGGCTTTTATGATCGGAGCAGTTTTAGCAGGCGCTGAGGATGAGCAGATACGTGCTATGGAACAGGCGGGACGTAAGATCGGACTTGCATTTCAGATTCAGGATGACATTCTGGACGTGTCAGGAAGTCTTTCTAATCTGGGAAAGCCTGTACATAGCGATGAAAAGAACCAAAAGAGCACCTATGTAACGCTGTATGGAATGGAGGAGGCAGCCGGCCAGGTAAAACGGCTGTCCGGGGAAGCTGTGGAAATACTAGAGCACATAGCAGGGGAAAAGGAGTTCCTTCTTCATCTGGTGCGGCAGCTGATAACCCGTAATAAATAATCGAGGAAACGATATTGTGATATTAGAGAAAATCCAAAAGCCGAATGATATACAGAAGATACCTCTGGAGGAGTTTCCCGCCCTGGCATCTGAAATCCGCAGGTTTCTGGTGGAGCACCTCAGTGAAACAGGAGGCCATCTGTCCTCCAATCTGGGTGTGGTGGAACTGACCATGGCTCTGCACAATGTATTTCATCTGCCGGAGGATAAAATAATATGGGATGTGGGCCACCAGGCATACACCCACAAAATCCTCACTGGACGAAAACAGGAGTTTTCCACACTGCGGCAGATGGGAGGGCTCAGCGGATTTCCCAAGCGCAGCGAAAGCCCCTGTGATTCTTTTGACACAGGACACAGCTCCACGTCCATCTCAGCCGGAACCGGATATGTGAGAGCCAGGGATTTAAAGGGGGAATCTTACTATGTAATTTCCGTGATCGGAGACGGGGCGCTCACCGGGGGGATGGCTTATGAAGCTATGAACAATGCGGCGGAGCTGGATAAGAATTTTATCATTGTGCTCAATGACAATAAAATGTCCATCTCACCCAATGTGGGGGGAATTTCCAGGTATCTGAGCAGTCTGCGGACTGCAGAAGTGTACACAGGACTGAAACTGAGCGTACGGAAAAATCTGAAAAAGGTTCCGGGACTGGGAGAATCCATGGTGGAGGCTGTCCATAAAACAAAGTCTGTGATTAAGGAACTGCTGATTCCCGGGATGTTGTTTGAAAACATGGGTCTGACCTATCTGGGGCCAGTGGATGGACATGACACCCGGCAGATGATGAAACTGTTAAATGAGGCAAAGAGGGTGGAGGGGCCGGTGATTCTCCATGTGCTCACACAGAAAGGGCGGGGTTATGGCCCGGCCATGAGGCATCCGGACAGATTCCACGGGACGGCGCCCTTTCGGATTGCCACTGGCACGCTCAGGAAAAAGAGTGAGAAACCGTCCTATACCGATGTTTTTTCAGCGGCAGTGTGTAAGCTGGGACAGGAGGACTGCCGGATTGCAGCCATCACGGCAGCCATGCCCCTTGGGACCGGACTCAATGGTTTTGCACAGCGGTTTCCCCAGCGGTTTTTCGACGTGGGGATTGCGGAAGCCCATGCGGTGACTTTCGCGGCCGGGCTGGCGCTGGGCGGGCTGATTCCGGTAGTAGCGGTCTATTCTTCGTTTCTGCAGCGGGCCTTTGACCAGATTCTTCATGATGTGTGTATGCAGAATATCCATGTGGTGTTCGCCATTGACCGGGCCGGGCTGGTGGGAAGCGATGGGGAGACTCACCATGGCTGCTTTGACCTGGGCTACCTGTCCATGATGCCAAATATGACAGTGATGGCGCCAAAGAACAGATGGGAACTGGCGGATATGCTGGAATTTGCCGTATCCTGTCCAGGGCCTGCCGCTGTCCGCTATCCCAGAGGAGAGGCGTGTGAAGAGCTGGAAGAATACCGCAGCCCCATAGAGATGGGAAAGGCGGAATGGCTGATTCGCGGCCGGGGGGTGGCACTGCTGCCCATCGGAAGCATGGTGTCTGAGGGAAAACGGGTGCAGGAAGCGCTGGAAACGAAAGGGTACAGTCCCAGTCTGGTGAACATGCGTTTTGCAAAGCCTCTGGATTTGGAATGTCTGGATGAACTGGCCCAGTGCCATGAGACACTGGTTACCATGGAGGAAAACGTGCTGGCCGGGGGAATGGGCCAGAGTGTGCGGGCATATATGGCCCGGCGGCATCCGCAGATTCAGGTGGTTTCCTTTGGCATACCCGATGAATTTGTGGGCCATGGCAGTGTGGACCAGTTGAAGAAGCAGATACACTTAGATGTGGAGAGTATGGTAACCGCCATTAAGGAGCAGGTGAACAGATGAAAGAACGGTTAGATGTGCTGCTGGTCAAGAGAAATCTGGCCGGCTCCAGAGAAAAGGCAAAAGCTGTGATTATGTCCGGCCATGTGTATGTGGAGGGACAGAAAGAGGATAAAGCGGGCACCATGTTTGCGGATACAGTTTCCATTGAGGTGAAGGGTAATCCCCTGCCCTATGTGAGCCGGGGAGGACTGAAGCTGGAAAAAGCTCTGAAGTGCTTTCCCATCCGGCTGGAGGGGAAGGTGTGTATGGATGTGGGGGCTTCCACCGGCGGATTTACTGACTGTATGCTGCAAAATGGGGCGGCAAAAGTATATGCGGTGGATGTGGGCCACGGTCAGCTGGACTGGAAAATCCGCCAGGATGAGCGGGTGGTCTGCATGGAGAGAACCAATATCCGGTATGTGACAAAAGAAGACATCCAGGAACCGGTAGATTTCGTATCCGTGGATGTGTCTTTCATTTCTCTGGAAAAGGTGCTGGGTCCGGTGAGAGAACTGCTCTGCGGAAACGGTGAGGCGGTATGTCTGATTAAACCCCAATTTGAGGCAGGCAGAGATCAGGTGGGGAAAAAGGGTGTAGTCCGCGACGGGAAGGTACATCAGGAAGTAATCGCCAAAGTGGTATCCTGTGCCGGCAGGCTGGGGTATCATGCGGAAAATCTGGAGTATTCCCCGGTAAAAGGCCCGGAGGGGAACATCGAGTATCTGGTTCACCTGACAAAAGCACCGGACAGGACGGATACTTTTTCCAGGGAACAGGTGGAAGCTGTTGTCCGCAGTGCACATGAGGCCCTTGATAAAAAGCAGTGATGACGAGGAATTATGGATAAGTTTTATATCATAACGAATGGGGAAAAAGACCCGGGAATGCAGGTCACCGGGCAGGTGGCAGCCTATCTGGAAAAACATGGGTGTTTCTGTGATATACGAAAGGTATCCGCGAAACGGGGTGAGGGCGCGTATCATTATACAGACCCCGGGCTGATCCCGGAGCGGACCCAGTGCATTATTGTGCTGGGAGGGGACGGCACGCTTCTGCAGGCAGCCAGGGATGTGGTGCATACGAAAATTCCTTTATTCGGAATTAACATGGGTACACTGGGCTATCTGGCTGAGGTGGACAGGCAGGGAATCTGGCCGGCGCTGGATAAGCTGATTGGCGGTGATTATGAGATTGAGGAACGGATGATGCTGCAGGGCACCGTATATCATGAAGGGAAAGAGACGGGAAGCGGTATTGCCCTCAATGATATTGTGATCAGCCGTGACGGGCCTCTGCGGGTGATCTGTCTGCGCAATTACGTAAACGGGGGATATCTCAATGAATACAATGCAGACGGTATGATTATCGCCACCCCTACAGGTTCTACCGGTTACAGTCTGTCTGCAGGTGGCCCCATTGTCTCCCCCGGCGCCTGCATGACAGTAATCACTCCGCTGGCGCCTCATACATTAAATTCCCGCAGCATTATACTTCCGGGAGAGGACGTTATCACGGTGGAAATGGGAGAAGGCCGCCGGCAGTCCCGTGCGTCAGGGCTGGCGGCCTTCGACGGTGATACTTTAGTACCCATGGAGACCGGAGACAAAATTGTGATTGAGAAGGCCCAGGCCAGTACCAGGATTATTAAAATGAGCGATTTGAGCTTTGTGGAAGTCCTGCGCCGGAAAATGAGTAATCATTAGAGTGTGTCAGAGATACGCTCTGGTAGGAGTTTGAAATGAAGCTGCAAAGGCAAAGAAAAATCATAGATTTGGTGGAAGAATTTGAAATCGAGACTCAGGAGGAGCTGGCCCAGAGGCTTCAGGAAGCCGGGTATGCGGCTACTCAGTCAACCATATCCAGGGATATCCGGGAACTAAATCTTCAGAAAAATGCAAACGGCAGGGGAAAACTAGTCTATACGTCTGCACAGGAGCGGGGAAATGATACGGACGGAAGAAATTTCAGGGTTTTTTGCGAGGCATTTGTGTCTGTGGATGTGTCCCAGAATATACTGGTGATACGGACAGCCTCCGGGATGGCCATGGCCGCGGCCGCCGTTTTGGATGAATTGAAATGGGAGGAAGTTCTTGGCTGTATTGCGGGAGACGATACGATTATGTGTGTGGTAAAAGACGCGCAGTCCAGCAGGCTGGTTATGGACAGGCTGCAGTCTTTATTAGAGGAGACAAAGTAGAAGACCCAGGAGGAATGCCGGATGTTGTTGAATTTGCATGTGAAAAATTTAGCTCTGATACGGGAGGAAGAGGTGGAATTCCAGCCAGGGCTGAATATATTGACGGGTGAGACAGGAGCGGGAAAATCAATTCTGCTGGGGTGTGTCCAACTGGCTCTAGGAGGGAAAATGTCCCGGGAGATGATACGGGAAGATGCGGAGTATGCGCTGGTGGAACTCACTTTTCAGGTGGAAGACCCCAGGATTGTGAAAGCTCTGGAAGAACTGGAGGTGTACCCGGAGGATGGACAGGTGTGTATTGCCCGGAGGATGACGGGGAAAAGGAGTGTGAACCGGATTAACGGGGAAACCCGCACTGCCGCTCAGATGAGGGCTGTGGGGGCCCTGCTTTTGGACATTCATGGCCAGCATGAGCACCAGTCTCTTTTAAACCGTAAGCGGCAGCTGGATATTCTGGATGAGTATGGAAAGGAAAAAATTGCCTCTGCCCGGGCAAAAGCTGCTTCTGTCTATCAGTCTTATCAGAAACTATACAGACAGTTCCACGAGGACGATATGGACGAAGAACAGCGAAAAAGGGAGCTTTCATTTCTGGAGTTTGAGCTGAAAGAATTGGAAGATGCCAATCTGCAGCCAGGAGAAGATGAGGAACTGGAGAAGCAGTATCGGAAACTGAGCAATGGGAAAAGGATTCTGGAGACTTTAAACCAGGTACATAACTGTACAGGATATGACGGACCGGCCGGGGCCGGCGACAGGCTGGGAGAAGGCCTTCATTTGTTTTCAGGGCTGTCCTCTCTGGACGAAGATCTGGCTCCTCTGGAAGAAATGCTCATAGATATCGACGGCCTGCTCAATGATTTTAACCGGGAATTGACAGACTATCTGTCTGAATGGGAATTTGATGAAGAAAAATACTATCAAATCGAACAGCGTCTTGATCTTATCAATCGTTTAAAAGCAAAATATGGAAATTCAGTAGAAGAAATCCAGAAATACCAGGACAAACAAAAAGAAAAATTAGTCAAACTCCAGTCTTATGAAGAATACAAAAAGGAAATGGAGCAGAAACTAGAAGAAAAGAGCCGGGATTTGAAGGAAGAATGTAAAATTCTGACAAAATACCGGAAGGAATCTGCCCGGCAGCTGGAACAGGGAATCAAGGATCATTTAAAAGATCTAAACTTTCTTGATGTGGATTTTGCCATTGAGTTTACTAAGCAGTCTTGTGGAGCAAATGGGGCCGATCAGGTGGAATTTATGATTGCTGTGAATCCCGGAGAACCGAGAAAACCCTTTGATAAAGTAGTGTCCGGCGGGGAGCTCTCCAGAATCATGCTGGCAGTAAAAACCCTTCTGGCAGATAAAGATCAGGTAGAGACTCTGATTTTTGATGAGATTGATACAGGAATCAGCGGAAGAACGGCACAGAAAGTTTCTGAAAAAATGGCTTATATCGGCAGACAGCGGCAGGTGATCTGCATTACCCATCTTCCGCAGATTGCTTCTATGGCAGATGCCCACTATGTAATTGAAAAAAAGCAGCAGGGAGAGGACACCCTCACACATATTCATCTGCTGAATCAGGAGGAAACAGTGACAGAGCTTGCCAGACTGCTGGGAGGCGCAGAGATAACCGAGAGGGTTTTGGACAGTGCCAGAGAGATGAAAGAATTGGCAGGCAAACAAAAAAATTCAAGACTGAAATTATAATATTATCACATACTAAGAGAGTGTATACCAGGGTATATACTCTTTCTTTTTCGCTTTCTAGAGCGTGTCTTAAAAATGCTTTTTAAGACACGCTCTAAGGAACTGTTAAGAATTCAAGATAATTCCTTAGCTGTTCCCAAGCGTTTGGATTTCTAAAGAAGGGATGTGTGATAGTATGAGCCGGAAGGAAAAGTTTCGAAAAATTTTATGGACGCTGGTGCTGGCTGGGACCATACTTTTTACCTGTATGGGGTATTTTGAAATACGTGATCATCTGCCAGATCAGCTGAATATTGTGGAGGGTGAGGAGGCAGAGTGTTTAAGCAGGCTGAAAAAACCATGGCTTTCACTGGACGACGCCATACCTGTCTCAGGCGGTGAGCGTTTTCATCTCCAATGTGATTTATTCGGGCTGATTCCGCTAAAACAGATTAAAGTCCAGGTTGTGGAGCCCACGGATATCTATGTGAGCGGTAATACAGTGGGGGTTTATATGGAAACACAGGGGGTTCTTATCATTGACAGCGGTGAGATCACCGGAGAAGACGGATTGTCTTATGAACCGGCCAGGAATCTGGTACAGCCGGGAGATTATATTGTGGCCATGAATCAGGAACGTGTGGGGAATAAGAGGGAGTTGATTCACAAGATTCAGACCTGTGGAGGAGACTCTGTAGATTTGTCTCTGCTGCGCAGAGGAGAGGAAATTCATATGGCGCTGAATCCGGTGGTGGACGAGGCTGGAGATTACAAGCTGGGAATCTGGGTGCGGGATAATACTCAGGGCATTGGAACACTTACTTATATGGACCAGGAGGGAGACTTTGGAGCGCTGGGGCACGGCATCAGTGATGTGGATACCGGAGAACTGATGCAAATCTGCAATGGAGACTTGTATAAAGCCCAGATTATAGGGATTCATAAAGGAACCAAGGGAAGTCCTGGAGAACTTTCCGGGCTGATCCGCTATGATCATTCCAATATTATCGGGACCATATCTCAAAACGGAGAAAACGGCATTTATGGCAGGCTGGACCCAGGGTATGTGGAAAACTTGACGCTGCAGCCCATGGAAGTGGGATACAAGCAGGAAATGGAACTGGGGGAGGCCAGCATCCTATGCAGTGTAGATGGAAAAGTAGACGAATATCAGGTGGAAATCGTCAGTATTGATCTGAATCATCCGGATACCAATAAAAGTTTTGTTTTAAAAGTCACTGACCGCAGACTGCTGGAAAAGACAGGCGGGATAGTCCAGGGGATGAGCGGAAGTCCGGTTCTTCAAAATGGAAAAGCAGTGGGCGCGGTAACTCACGTTTTTGTCCAGGACTCGACAAGCGGATACGGGATTTTTATTGAGAATATGCTGAGGTACAATGGGACTTATGCAAACTAAATGTCGAATTTTACAATTATTTGTAAAACGAAAATAGTATATTTTAAAATTTTACAGTTGATTGTGACAATTAATTCCGTCATAATATTTTTAGGTTCAGAAAAAATTGTTTGAATATATGGGGCCGGATTGTTTCTGAACAAAAATACAAGTGCCGACTAGAAGGAGGAGCATCTATGGGAAAATTAAACATCGCCATTGCAGATGACAATGAAAAAGTGGTTGAAATACTGGAAAAGATGATCGATGACGATAAAGAACTACAGTTGGTGGGGAAAGCACATAACGGAGAAGATATCTGCACAATTATCCGGGAGAAGGAGCCGGATGTGGTGCTGTTGGATATTATTATGCCGAAAGTGGATGGGCTGTCTGTAATGGAACGGGTGATCCACGATAAAGAAATGAAAAAACAGCCGTCTTTTATTATCCTGTCCGCAGTGGGACAGGAACGCATCACGGAAGATGCGTTTAATCTGGGCGCGGATTATTACATGCTGAAACCTTTTGACAGCGGTCTGCTTCTGGACCGCATTAAACACATGAGGCTCATGGCCCAGCGCCGCAATCGGGAGGCGCAGAAGATTCATGCATATGAGAGTTCCAGCCACTATATGGAGAGGAACCTGGAAAGCGATGTGACACATATTATTCATGAAATTGGAGTTCCAGCACATATTAAAGGATATCAGTATCTGCGCGACGCCATTATTTTGTCGGTGAATGACCAGGAGATGCTGAATTCTATCACAAAGATTCTGTACCCTACCATTGCCAAAAGGCATCAGACTACGCCCAGCAGGGTGGAACGGGCCATCCGGCATGCCATTGAGGTTGCCTGGAGCAGAGGAAAAATGGACACTATAGATGAATTATTTGGATATACGGTGAGTAACGGAAAAGGAAAACCTACGAATTCTGAATTCATAGCCTTAATTGCGGATAAAATAAGACTGGAATATAAAAATCAGACTTTCCATAGTGTAGAAAGTAGGATATAATAATAGCAAAATGATTTTGATTTCGCTAAGGAGGATATGGGATGAAGAATATATTGTTTGCCACGTCAGAAGCTGTACCATTTATAAAAACAGGAGGACTTGCGGACGTAGCAGGAGCGCTGCCCAAATGTTTTGACAAACGGTATTTTGACATCAGGGTGATTTTGCCAAAGTATACATGTATTTCAGAGGAATGGAAATCGAAGATGGAATATATCACCAACTTCTATATGGATCTGGGTTTCCGCAGCTGTTATGTGGGAATCTTCCGTTTAGAATACAATGGGATTTTATTCTATTTTATCGACAACGAATATTATTTCAGCGGACCGAAGCCATATGATCAGGCCCCGTGGGATTTGGAAAAGTTCGCGTTTTTTTCCAAGGCAGTTCTGTCTGTCCTGCCGGTAATTGATTTCCGCCCCCATATCATTCACTGCCATGACTGGCAGACAGGTCTTGTGCCTGTTTACCTTCATGACACATTCCAGCAGGGAGAATTTTTCCGTGGTATTAAGACCATTATGACCATACATAATCTGAAATTTCAGGGCGTGTGGGATGTGGCTACCGTGAAAGGGATAACGGGTCTTCCCGCATACTATTTCACAGCGGATAAATTGGAGGCGTACAAAGACGCCAATTATTTAAAGGGAGGAATTGTTTACGCTGACGCGATTACTACAGTGAGCAATACTTACGCGGAGGAAATTAAAACCGCATTTTATGGAGAAAAGCTGAACGGCCTTCTGTGTGCCCGTTCAAACAGCCTGAGAGGAATCGTTAATGGAATTGATTACGAAGAGTACAATCCGGAAACGGATAGTTTTATTGTGAAAAATTACAACGCGAAAACATTTCGAAAAGAAAAGATTAAGAACAAAATTGAACTTCAGAAGGAACTGGGCTTAGAAGAAGATCCCAAGAAGATGATGATTGGTATCGTATCCAGGCTGACAGACCAGAAAGGATTTGATCTGATCGCTTATATTATGGATGAGTTGTGCCAGGATGCGGTCCAGCTGGTGATACTTGGGACAGGAGAAGAACGATACGAGAATATGTTCCGCCATTTTGACTGGAAATACCGTGGAAAGGTTTCTGCAAATATTTATTATTCAGAGCCTATGTCCCATAAGATATATGCTTCCTGTGACGCGTTTTTGATGCCGTCCCTGTTTGAGCCCTGCGGTCTCAGCCAGCTGATGAGCCTGCGGTACGGCACAATCCCCATTGTCCGGGAAACCGGAGGGCTGAAAGATACGGTACAGCCCTATAATGAGTTTGAAAGTACAGGGACAGGATTCAGCTTTACCAATTACAATGCCCATGAAATGCTGGGCGTGATTCGAAACGCGGAGAGAATCTATTACGATAAAAAGAGAGAATGGAATAAGATTGTGGACCGTGCCATGGCCATGGACTTTTCCTGGCATAATTCAGCCAGGCAATATGAGGAAATGTACAATTGGATGATCGGAGAATAATTTGTGTGTGTTGTGGGACACTAAGATCGTGAGAATGAAGTTAAATTATTTTCAGGAGGTGTAGACCATGACAAACATCACAGAATTGGATCTGCAGAATCTGCGTCATTTGATCGGCGGATTCGAAGTCACTCATTGTAAAATGCAGGGCTATGCAGAGCAGGCACAGGACCCGCAGATTAAACAGTATTTTCAGAAATCTGCCCAGTCAGCCATGCAGAGCAAGCAGCAGTTGATGCAGTTTTTACAGTAGGAGGGACGAAAAATGTTAGATGAAAAGA
Source organism: uncultured Lachnospiraceae bacterium (assembly GCA_910588825.1). GTDB lineage: Bacteria > Bacillota > Clostridia > Lachnospirales > Lachnospiraceae > MGBC164599. Next base: position 95,388 of record CAJURF010000001.1, on the reverse strand, counting down.
CAATGGTAGCAGATACTTTGACAGCAGTAAACGGCGAACTGCTGCGTTACTCCGAGATGATTACACAGACTGGCAATCCCCAGCTGAAACAGACACTGAAACAAATCCGTAATCAGTGTGAAATGTCTCAGGAAGAAATCTATAATATCGCCAGAGAGAGAAATTATTATGTTCCGGCGGCTGAGGCAAAGGCCGATGAGATCAGCCATGTTAAATCTGTTCTGACACAGATGCAGACAATGTAAAAAAGCTGTTAGAATGCCCGTCCTGAACTTTCAGGGCGGGTGTTTTAGAGTATTTTTGATTTTCCAAATAAGTTGTGAAGAAAAAGAAATTTTTTATAAAATCTGTAGACAGTATATGCAAAGTATGGCATTATATTATTGCTGTATACATAGACTCGGGCAGCTGGGAAGATGATAACAGATAACGGTTGACAGGGAAGGATAAGTATATTATGATGTTATTCAGAAAAACGAACATAGGTTCGGCTGGGCGTTGATATTTGATAGGATGATAAGGAGAAATTATATGACAGATGATAAGAAAAAAGCGCTGGAGGCCGCTCTGGGGCAGATTGAGAAGGATTTCGGCAAAGGAGCAGTTATGAAACTGGGAGAGGCCAGTGCGGATATGCACGTGGAAACCTATCCCACCGGATGCTTAAGTCTGGACCTGGCACTGGGTGTGGGAGGCATCCCGAAAGGCAGGGTGGTAGAGATCTACGGGCCGGAATCCAGCGGTAAGACCACTGTGGCACTACATATGGTGGCAGAGGTTCAGAAGCTGGGAGGGATTGCCGGATTCATTGATGCTGAGCATGCGCTGGACCCGGTCTATGCCAAGAGAATCGGCGTGGATGTGGACAATCTGTACATTTCTCAGCCGGATAACGGAGAGCAGGCGCTGGAGATTACAGAAACTATGGTGCGTTCTGGAGCCATCGACATTGTGATTGTGGATTCTGTGGCTGCGCTGGTTCCAAAGGCAGAAATTGAGGGGGATATGGGCGATTCTCATGTAGGCCTTCAGGCCCGTCTTATGTCCCAGGCTCTGAGAAAGCTGACCGGTATCATCAGCCGCTCCAACTGCATTGTGATCTTTATCAATCAGCTGCGGGAGAAAGTGGGCATTTCCTTTGGCAATCCAGAGACCACCACCGGTGGACGGGCACTGAAATTTTATGCCTCTGTCCGTCTGGACGTGCGCAAAGGGGAGACGCTCAAGCAGGGTGGTGTGATGATCGGCAACCACACTAAGGTGAAGGTGGTAAAAAATAAAGTGGCTCCTCCCTTTAAAACAGCAGAATTTGATATTATGTTCGGAGAGGGGGTTTCCAGAGAGGGCAATATTCTGGATCTGGCCGCTGAGGTGAACACAGTACAGAAAAGCGGGGCGTGGTATTCTTATAATGGTGAGAAAATCGGCCAGGGACGTGAGAATGCCAAGAAATATCTGAGGGATAATCCTGAGATCTGTGAGGAGATTGAGAAAAAAGTCCGCGCCCATTACGGTCTGGGAGTGGAACAGACGGAAGAAGCAGCCAAAGAGGCAGAGAAGGACAAGGACAAGAAGACATCCGGTACATCCAGGAAAAAGGGTTCCGCTAAGAACAAGTCTGAGGAAGAGGAAGCAGCCGCTGACGAAATCCCGGCGGTTCAGGAAGAACCAATACCTCAGGAAGAAGTGTCTCCCCTAGATGGGCAGGAGTCTTTTGCTGAGACAGAAGATGCGCTGACAGCAGAAGAACAGGAACTCTTTGAGATGCCCATGGATTCTGAACAGTAATGAGGAAGGCGGGGCAGATGGATTCTCATGATAAGAGTATAGCTGAAAAGGCGAAACACCGGGCACTGCATCTTCTGGAATATATGGACCGGACAGAGAAAAATATGCGGATGAAACTGGCGCAGGGCGGTTATCCCCGGGATGTCATAGATGAGACCATTGATTTTTTGAAATCTTATGGTTACATAGACGACCAAAAGTACGCATATCGATATTTTAACACTCATTCTCAGGGAAAAGGGAGGCGCCGCCTGTTTCAGGAATTGTATCAGAAAGGCGTCCATGCTGACCAGGTACAGGAGGCATGGGCGCAGGCTGCCCTGGATGATGAGATAGATGAGAGAGTCAGTATCAGAAAACTGGTGGAGAAAAAAGTGGGAGAACAGACAGAATTATCGCAAAAGGAGTATCGAAGGCTCACCGGATTCCTGGCCAGACGGGGATTTGAGTGGGAAGATATCCTCGCTGTTTTCGAGGAAAAGGGAATCTGCCAGCAATGGGAATAACGAAAAGACCTGCATTCTTCTAAACTTTAAAAGAATGCAGGTCTTTTCTACACCTTGAATAAAAAAGACTGAAGTCGGGGCAACAAGATTCGAACTTGCGGCCTCACGGTCCCGAACCGTGCGCTCTACCAAACTGAGCCATGCCCCGAACACAAAATGTATTATAATACAGATTTATAAAAAAGAAAAGTGGTTTTTTTAAAATTAATAAATTTAATATTTTTGTAATTTTTTGCCATATACCGTTAAAATTATTCAAAACTATTGAAATAATTCCGGAAGCACGTTAAAATATATTTATATACATCTGGTGGAAAATCAGCCACAGAAGCAGGTGCAGGAAAGAGAGATTCCGAGATACATATTAAAAAAGGGGAGGAATTCACAATGAAAGTGTTGAAGAAAGCCATGGCAGGGGTGCTTGCCGGAGTAATTACAGCATCTGCCATAACCGGGCCGGTGCAGGCGGCTGTGTATGGAGAGGAACAGCCATTAGAGGCAGTGTCATTAAACCTGGCAGAGGAATCCAGCCAGGAAGCAGGAAATGCTGTGCAGCTGCTGCCGGATGAGGAGGAGACTCCTGCAGACGAAAATCCAGAAAGCGGGACGGGGGAGTATCCTGCCGGGATTTCAGATAACCAGATACTTCCAGATGAGGACAACGGGAACCCAGGTGAAGGGGCAGCAGGGGAAGAACCCGTGAAAAATGAGGAAGTAAATCTGGAAGTTTCTCATGAGAAGGAGATTGACCTTCTTGACCAGGAAGAACTGGACCAGGCATTAGAGCAGGGATTGGTGGAATTTCAGCCCAATGAGGAGATCTCACAAGAGGGTGAGCTGCGGGCAGGGGCCGCAGGCGGTGATCTGATTGCAGCTGCCAGCCGGGAAGTGGGTGTTTCCGGCTGTCCCAATAAGTATACTTATTGGCTGGGAACCATAGGCGGCACCTATGCGTACGCATGGTGTCATGCGTTTGTGTCCTGGTGCGCGGCCCAGGCGGGAGCATCCGGCCAGATTCCCAGAACAGCCAGCTGCTTTATGGGGGTCCAGGAATTTAAGGCAAAGGGGCACTGGCAGAACAGAATCAGCGGATATGTGCCCAAATCCGGAGATATTATTTATTTTGACTGGGATGCCAACGGCGGATATGACCACGTGGGAATTGTAAATTATGTCAGCGGCGGACGGGTTCACACCATTGAGGGGAATGCGGGAAACGCCGTCAGGATTGATGGAGGGCGTACTGGCGGATATGCGCTGACAGACAGCCAGATTATCGGGTACGGCGTGCCGGATTACCGTTCTGATTCCAATATCCAGGCATGTGTGGATTCTGTAGTGGGGGGAACCGGCTGTGTGCAGGTGAGAGGCTGGGCTTTCGACAAAAGCTCTGTGACACAGGCGCTGGATATCCAGGTATATGTGGGAGGTCCCGCGGATTCCGGAGCGCCGGGGTACACAATAACGGCAGATAAGAAGAGAGAAGATGTGGGGTCTGCATATCCGGGTACAGGCAGCCAGCATGGGTTTGAAGACACCATTTATGTGGAGAAGGGGGGAACCCAGACCATCTACATATATGCCAGCTATGCGGCCCAAAATGTTCCGGACCTGCTGCTGGGCTATTGGACAGTCGATATCACGGCAGATACGAAAAAGCCGGTGATTAAAAATATAAAAGTCAATGATATTTCCGCGGAGGGGTATACGGTAACCTGTAAGGTGACAGATAATGTGGGAATTGACAGAGTCATGTTCCCCTCCTGGCATGAATCGAAAACAGGAGACCAGGCAGTGTGGTTCAAAGGCACAGTGGCTGACGGGAAAGCAGAGTGCTTCATCCCCATTGAACAGCTGGGCGGGGCAGGCGGAGCGTATACCACCCACGTATATGCCTATGACAGGGCAGGCAATTACAGTCTGGCCGCGGCAGAACCGGTGTCCATAGACACTGCTTCCCTGGACTTTTATAAAGAACAGAACTTAAGTACTGACTTTGACGCGTTGATCACACATGAAAGCAGCGGGAAGGTGCTGGGAGTACAGGAAGAGAATGTCCAGGGCCTTCAGGAAACAGAAGATAGGAAGGGGCAGATATGGGTATTCAGACGGGAAGGTGACAGCAGCTATACCATTCAGTCCAAATCGGACGGCAGATACCTGGCCGCCTTGGCATCGGATAACGGGTCAGAGATTGTTCTCACCCAGGAGGAAAGCGGACAGTTGTGGAAAATCTACCGGGCAGATGACAGCAGCTATTATCTGAAACCGGAAAACAGCAAAAACTCTGTGATGGCACCAGCAGGAGCAGATTCAGAAAACCGTTCATTTGCCCTGTACTCTTTTACAGCTGCCGCTGAACAGCGTTTTCAAATCCGCAAGCTGTCCACAAATGTGCAGAAGATTTCCCTGAATCCCAGTGAAATGAATCTGGAGGAGATTGGACAGACAGAGACGATTAAGGCGTCCATTGAACCAATAAGCGCCGCGGATGAAAAAGTCTGCTGGCAGAGCAGCAATGAGAAGACGGCATCTGTGGATAAAAACGGGAAGGTAACTGCAATGGGCAATGGCACAGCAAATATTACAGCGTCCACAGAAGATGGGAGTCTGAGCGCTGTCTGTAAAGTGACAGTGGCTGTCAAAGTAACAGGCGTATCTTTGAACAAACAGCAGCTGAAACTGACCAGTATAGGGGAAGTGAAGAAACTGTCAGCAGCAGTGCTGCCTGCAGACGCGTACAATCAGACAATTACCTGGAACAGCAGCAATAAAAAGGCTGCGCTGGTAGACCAGACGGGAAAAGTAACTGCGGTGGCAGACGGGACAACAGAGATTACGGCTCAGGCGGCGGACGGAGAACAAAAGGCAGTCTGCCAGGTGAGTGTGCAGATCCCGCAGACTGGGGCAGGTGGAGAAGTAGTCAGCGGAAGTTATACCTACTCGGCAGATTTTATTAAGGATTCTTCAAGCTGTAAGACAGTGATTTACCGCCAGAAAAAGGGAGGAAACAGGACAAAACTGGCGCAGATTGCCGGGGAAGCATATATAAAGCTGGTATATGCGGGGAAATTATACTATGAGAAAGTAACTGCTTCGGGAAAAAGAAACTTATGTGCCATGAATACGAAAACCTTTGCAAAGCAGACGGTACGAAGCAACGCCTCCATCGTGGGCCGTTACGGCAGGCGTTTTCTGGTCATGCCGTATACGAAAGCCCCCGCGCCTAAGCCATGCTATGTGCTGAATGTGGTAAACGGGAAAGCAGTGCAGGTCTCTTCCAATTGTCTGGGCGCAGTGATTACCAGTAAAAAAGTCTTTTATGTGGAAGCGGTTTCTGGCAAAACAGCCAAAGGCTGGAAAGCCCGGGTGCGTTCCTGTAAATGGACAGGGAAAAATGCAAAATATATCACCGGGAAACTGAACGTGAATACCTGTGAAAAAGTGACTGCAAAGCATATTGTCTATCAGACAGGAAAGTCCCGTTATAAATATGTATATGCTTCGAAAAAGAAGACGAAACTGTAGAACTTGAAACTCTGGGCAGGCTATGGTATGATACGGATAATTGAAGGACGGATCAATTATCATAAAACTTAGGGAGAAAAAGATGGACGATTTTAGATTTTTGGAGGAACAGCAGGTGAATCCGGAATTGATTCAGGGAATCCGTGAGTTTCGGGAAAAATATCCAGTACCTGAGGAGGCAGCAGACAGGATTACCAGACCTGTGATACCCTTCTATGGAAAGGATATTTTGGAAATGGCCATAGCCGGTCTGCTGGAAGGAGAAAATATCCTGCTGACAGGCTCAAAGGCTACCGGGAAGAACATCCTGGCAGAAAATCTGGCCTATATATTTGGGCGGCCTGCCTATAATGTATCTTTTCACGTAAACACAAGCAGTGCGGAACTCATTGGAACAGATACTTTTGTGGATAATCAGGTGAAGCTGCGAAAAGGCAGCATTTACCAGTGTGCCCAATACGGTGGATTCGGTATTCTGGACGAGATTAACATGGCGAAAAACGACGCCGTGTCTGTGCTGCACGCTACGCTGGACCACAGAAGGAGCATTGACGTGCCCGGATATCATAAAATTGGCCTGCACCCGGCGGCACGGTTCATCGGTACCATGAACTATGGGTATGCGGGAACGAAAGAACTGAATGAGGCTCTGGTATCCAGGTTCCTGGTAATCGACATGCCGCCCCAGACGGCTGACACACTGGAATTTATTATACGAACTTCCTATCCCACAGCAAAGCCGGAGGCAGTGGAGCAGTTTGCAGGTCTGTTCCTGGATTTGCAGCTGAAGGCCGATAATAGCGAAATATCTACGAAAGCGCTGGATTTAAGAGGGCTTCTGGCTGCTATGGGAACCATACGGACAGGACTTCGCCCGCTGCAGGCCGTGCGCATGGGCGTGACGAATAAGACCTTTGATGTTTTTGAGAAAGAGATTGTGGACGACGTTGTGGTGACCCGGATACCGGAGAGCTGGACCAGGGAAAATGTCTATGGATGAGAACCAACTGGAATTAGAAAACAGGATTAAGAATCTGCTCTGGACTGTCAGCGGGGACTACACTTTGGATATGAAGCCAGATGTGGAGGCATTTCTCCGGGCAAAAGAGATTGCTCTGTATGACGGTGTGAAGCAGGGGGCATTTGCCAAGTATTACGATAAAGAGACACTGGGGCTCTATCTGGTGAAGAAGATTTTTCTCCACGCAGAGGAAGGGCCTCTTGTGAGTATTGCCCAGCTGTGTATGGAAGAAGCGGTGGGCGAAAGAATCTGTGCAGAGCGTCCAGGGGTGAAAGCCATCCGCCAGAAAGCTTTTGAGGCGGTAATTGACGACAGATTTGAGAAAATGGCGGCTTCCCCCTGGGGGAAACTGAAGTATTCTCTGTTGAGAGAGGCTCTGCAGGGCAGTTACCGGGTGGACGCCAAGACCAGAAGATGGATGGACTTGGTCTATCAGTGTGCCCAGACGGCTGACAGCCGGGAACTGATTGAGAAGATTGACCAGCTGTACAACCAGGTGGTGGACCCCAAATTTGAAGAAAAGTATGGGGATTTGGAAAAAGTTCTGGCAGTGTCCATCGAAGAACTGACAGAATATTCCTGGCAGGATTTTTTGTCCGAGGAAATGTATGAGGATGCTTTTGAGAGTTATCTGGAGCAGCTGACAGTCAATATGACCAATATGGAGGACATGGACCAGGAGGAGTCTGTGGAAGAGGAGGCAGAGCAGAAGCCCAAAAAGCAGACAATAAAAGTGGTTACACCGGAAGCTCTGGAGAAAATGTACTCTTATGTGGAGCTGAATTTCGGCATATCCTATCTGGCAGAACTGGACAGTAAGCGCATCAATTATCATATGTGCCGGGAACTGCACAGTGACTGCAGTCTCTACTTTACAGAAGGGATTCTTCAAAATCCGGTAAAGGAAAATTACCAATATAAATATGCGAAGAAAACCAGAGAAAAAAATAAATTTCTCTATTTTGATAAACACCGCACTGTAAAGAGAAATATTGCAGTTCTCACAGAAACATTGAAAAAATCTCTGATTATGCGAAATGAAGTGACAGAAGTGGATTCCCACTGGGGGGGAATCGTTCCGGCCAGGATGTGGAAAGTGGGACGCACGGATGATACCAAGCTGTTTCGCAGGGAGATTAAAGGGGACAGTTCCGACTTCGTGGTGGATGTGCTCATTGATGCCAGCGGTTCTCAGCGTCCCCGGCAGGGGGAAGTTGCCATCCAGGGATATATGATCAGTGAGAGCCTAAGCAATGTGGAGATACCCCACAGGGTGATGAGTTTCTGCACTTTCTGGGACTACACGATTCTGCACCGTTTTCGGGATTACGACGATGACAGAAGCTGCAATGAGAGGATTTTCGATTACATTACCTCATCCAATAACCGGGATGGGCTGGCGGTAAAGGCGGCCGGCTATGGCCTTCTCCAGCGGGAAGAAGAAAAGAAAATTCTCATTGTCCTAAGCGACGGCAGACCCCATGATGTGATTATCAACAGACCTGACGGACGCACCCCCAAACCTTACGAGGGGAAATATGCGGTGAGAGATACGGCTTTTGAGGTGCGCAGGCTGAGGAATATGGGAGTCAGCGTGCTGGGAGTGTTCGCCGGAGAAGAAAAAGATCTTTCTACAGAGAAGAAAATTTTCGGCAAGGATTTTGCATATATCCATGATATTGAGCATTTCTCCAAGATTGTGGGCAAATATCTGACTCGGCAGCTGGACAGAGACTTGTAAAAGTGTGAAAAATGAATGAAGTATGAAATTCGGTATAGGTAATTATATACAAAAAAAGAATGTTTTTTTAATATTTTTACTTTCTTTTTTGTCTATTTTGTATTAAAATGAAATTCAAATAGATTGCCTTTGCGAGAATGACGCAGCAGTTCAGTTTGTGATAGGATGCTCTGCGCAGGGAAAAGGCTGGGCAGCTGTGAATAAACAGGAAAAGGATTGGTGAGAGGATGATATCGAATCAAGTACTTCAGAATACGTTAGAAGGATTAAAGGAAATCTCCAGGACTGACCTGTGCATTATGGATGCAGAGGGAAAAGTCCTGGCCTCCACATTTTCGGAAGATGTCTCCGGTTTTGTGGAAGTAAAAGCCTTTGCAGAGTCTCAGGCAGAGAGCCAGCTGGTGAAAGGCTATCAGTATTTTAAAGTGAGCGATGACCATCAGCTGGATTATATTCTGGTTGTGTATGGGGACAATGAAGACACTTATATGATCGGCAAACTGGCTGCATTTCAGATTCAGAGTCTGATTGTTGCATATAAAGAGCGGTTTGATAAAGACAGTTTTATCAAAAACCTGCTGCTGGATAATCTGCTTCTGGTGGATATCTATAACCGTGCAAAAAAGCTTCACATTGAGGCTGATATGCGCAGGGTGGTGCTGATTCTGGAAACAAGCCAGAAGAAAGAACATCATTCAGTGGAAAACGTGAAAGCGCTGTTTCATGGCAAGAGCGGAGATTTTATCACTGCGGTTGACGAAAAGAGTATTATTATTGTAAAAGAGCTGGCAGAGGACGAGGGATATGAGGAAATTGATAAACTGGCAAAAAGCGTCTTGGATTCTCTGGGGCTGGATAAACAGTCCGGGAATCACATTGCATACGGCGCTATAGCCAGGGAGTTGAAAGAAGTATCCCGTTCTTATAAAGAAGCGCGGATGGCTCTGGATGTGGGAAAGATTTTCTTTGGGGACAAAGAGGTGATTGCGTACAGTTCTCTGGGAATCGGGAGATTGATTTACCAGCTGCCCATACCTCTGTGCAAAATGTTTATCCGGGAAATATTCGAGAACAAATCACCGGATGATTTCGAAGAGGAGACTCTGGTAACCATTGATAAATTTTTTGAGAACAGCCTGAATGTCTCGGAGACTTCCAGACAGCTTTATATACACAGAAATACTCTGGTGTACCGCTTGGATAAACTGCAAAAAAGCACCGGGCTTGATCTGCGTGTGTTTGAAGATGCCATCACATTTAAAATTGCCATGATGGTGGTGCGTTATATGAAATATATGGAGACCCTTGAATATTAATGTAACTGTGAGGGGACTGTACGATTACATACAGTTCCTTACAAAAGACAGGATCTGCTGTGCAGACCATGGTCAGATATTCTTAAAAAAGAAAATCCTTGCAATTTCTCGAGAATATGTTACAATAATATTACATAAAAGTTACATATTGGAAAACGGCAGGATAAAGAACAAAGGAATTGCGGCATGAGGAGGATCTTATGATTGATTTGGTAGATGTAAGTAAAACATACTCCAAGGGGCAGCCAGCAGTTAAAAACGCCAATTTACATATTGACAAAGGAGAATTTGTATTCATAGTAGGAAACAGCGGTTCCGGAAAATCCACATTGATCAAAATGCTGATGAAGGAGCTGGATGCCTCTTCGGGCACAGTCATGGTGGATGGAATCAATCTGAGGAATATGAGGCGCCGTCAGGTGGCCAAATACCGCAGAAAGCTGGGGGTGGTTTTTCAGGATTTCCGTCTGCTGAAAGACAGGAATGTATATGAAAACGTGGCTTTTGCCCAGCGGGTTATCGGAAAACCCACCCGTGTTATCAGAAAGAGGGTTCCTGAAATGCTCACACTGGTGGGATTGGCGGAGAAGTACAAATCCCGTCCAAAGGAACTGTCCGGAGGGGAACAGCAAAGAGTGGCTCTGGCCCGTGCTCTGGTGAACAGGCCGGATATTCTGCTGGCCGATGAGCCTACAGGAAATCTGGACCCCCAGAATGCGTCAGAAATTATGCGGCTTCTGGAAGAAATCAACGACAGAGGGACTACAGTTGTGGTGGTAACTCATAACAAAGAGATCGTAAACGCCATGAAAAAGCGTGTGGTTGCCATGCGTAAAGGTGTGATCATCAGCGATGAGCGAGAAGGAGAGTATCACTATGAGGATTAGTACGATTGTCTATGAGCTGAAACAGGGATTTAAAAATATTGTCAGGAACTGGATGTTTTCGCTGGCATCTATTGTCACAATGGCGGCCTGCATTTTTATTTTCGGAATTTTCTATTCCATTGTCACCAATGTAAATCATATGGTAAAGGGTGTGGAAGGGGACGTGTCCATGACTGTCTTCTTTGAGAAAGATGTGGGCGATGCGGTCATGGACGATGTGGGAAGGCGGATTCAGGAACGGCCGGAGGTATCGGAAATTAAATTTGTGTCGGCGGAAGAAGCATGGGAGGGATTCCAGGAGCAGTATTTTGGAGATTCCAAAGAGGCTGCGGAAGGATTCCAGGATGACAATCCTCTGGCAAATTCGGCAAGTTATGAGGTGTATGTGAACCAGATTGAGAAGCAGAGCGACCTGGTTTCTTATATTGAAAGTCTGGAAGGAGTCCGTGAGGTGCGGCATTCGGAGAGTGCAGTGAGAACACTGGGGACGTTTAACAGACTGATTGCCACTATTTCCATTGCCATTATTGCCATACTCCTTGTGGTGGCTGTTTTTCTCATCAGCAATACCATCTCCACTGGAATCACCATACGGCGGGAAGAGATCGGCATTATGAAATTAATTGGAGCTACGGATTTGTTTGTCCGGACGCCGTTTTTAATGGAAGGTATTATTCTGGGGCTGATCGGCGCGGCCATTCCCCTTGGCATGCTGTTTGTGATGTACAATCAGGTCATTGCATATACCTTGGAGAAATTTCAGGTGCTGGACGGCATTTTACAGTTTGTTCCCGTAGGTGATATTTTCCGGACACTGCTGCCGGTTGGACTGATTCTGGGAATGGGAATCGGATTTTTTGGAAGTTTATTTACCACCAGAAAGCATTTGAAGGTATAAGTCCGTGGAAATTGGATATGAATAGTAATAAGAGTGAGCCGTGCGGACGGATAGTGAACAAAAGATTATAAAATTGTGAGAGGGGCCGGGAAGAAGCCCCTCTTTCTTCACTATTCAGGCAGGGATTTTAATATGAAGGAGCAGACATGGAAAACCGGGGGAAATTTTTAAAAGGTTTTATTTTAGGACTTTTGCTGATGTCACTGATATCAGCTGGGGGGTTCTACGCATATACTTCAGGGGCAGGCCTGAAAGGGAAAAGGTCTCTGGCCGGCCGTGAAACCATGGAGAAAATTAATTATCTGGAAGATCTCATTGATTTGTACTATCTCAATGGTCCGGACCAGACAAAGATGAAGGAGGGCATGTATGCCGGTCTGGTGGATGGGCTGGAGGACCCGTATTCCCGGTATTATACGGCTGAAGAATACAGTGCACTGAATGAAGAAACCCAGGGACGTTATGAGGGAATCGGGGTCGTCATGCAGCAAAATGAGGATGGCCTGGTTACTTTTGTGCGCTGTTATGAGGGCGCGCCTGGAGAGCAGGCGGGATTGAAGGCAGGAGATATTTTATATAAGGTCAATGACCAGGAAGTCACGGACATGGACCTTTCCACAGTGGCAAAGAAGATTAAAGACCCGGATATTAACCCGGTGCATTTGACTATGATAAGGGAAGGGGAAAATGATTATCTGGAAGTAGACATTGAGAAAGAAGAAGTAAAAATCCCTGTGGTCAGTCATGAGATGCTGGACAATCAGGTGGGGTATCTGGCCATTTACGAGTTTACAGATGTTACATTTGAACAGTACCAGAAAGCGAAAGAAGACCTGGAAAGCCAGGGTATGGAGAAATTGGTCATTGACCTGAGGGATAATCCAGGAGGGCTTCTCACTTCTGTCTGCGATGTTCTGGGCACCATACTTCCCAAAGGACTGATTGTGTATACAGAAGACAAATATGGAAAAAGGGAAGAAGAACTGTGTGACGGAAAGACACCCATTGACATTCCCCTTGCGGTTTTGGTCAATGGAAATAGTGCCAGCGCTTCGGAGATTTTCGCTGGGGCGGTGAAAGACCACAAGATGGGAACTATTGTGGGCACCACCACTTATGGAAAAGGGGTGGTACAGACCATTCGGGATCTGGGGGACGGCAGTGCCCTGAAATTAACGGTTTCCAACTATTATACACCCAATGGTGTGAATATTAATGGTGTGGGCATAGAGCCGGATGTAAAAGAAGAGCTGGATAAAAGTCTGCAGACGGGGGATACTGTCAATAAAGAAGATGACAATCAGCTGCAAAAGGCCATTGAAGTTTTGATGGAATAAAGGGTTTTGTTGAACTTTTTTCCATTCCGTGGTATGATGTGATACAGACAAGACAAAAAGAATGGAGGGCGTTGTATGGATGAGTACATAATTACCACAGATAATAATTCGGACCTTCCGGAAAGTTTTTTCCAGGAACATCAAATCGGATGTACTTATTTGAGCTACAGTATAGACGGCCGGACATATTCACGGGATAATTTTCTGCCCACAGATGAATTTTATGCTAAAATGCGTTCAGGCGCCCTGCCAACTACAGCTCAGGTAAATCCTGAATCGGTGAAGGAAATGATGGAGCCTTATCTGGCCGCAGGCAAGGATATTCTGCACATTGCCTTTTCTTCCGGCCTCAGCGGCAGTTATGACAGCAGCCGGATAGCGGCGGAAGAACTGTCTGAGCAGTATCCCCAGCGGAAGATTATGGTGCTGGACTCCCTGTGTGCGTCTTTGGGCCAGGGGCTTTTGGTATATTATGCCATGGAATTAAAAGAATCGGGAAAATCCATAGAGGAGACAGCAGATTGGGTAGAAAGCCACAAGAAGAACCTGGTCCATCTGTTTACTGTGGATGATTTGAACCACCTGCACAGAGGAGGGAGAGTATCCAAGGCCACGGCCATTGTGGGCGGTATGCTGAATATCAAACCAGTACTTCACGTGGACAATGAGGGAAAGCTGGTGGCCATAGGAAAAGTGCGTGGGAGAAAGAAGTCTCTCCAGGCTCTGGTGGATGGGATGAAGGAGCGGATTGGTTCGTATAAAGACACATGTGACACCATATTTATCAGCCATGGGGACTGTGAAGACGATGCCAGGTATGTGGCTGAGAAAATCAAGGAGCTTTATCCCATTCAGACGGTAATTATCAACTATGTAGGTGCAACCATCGGCGCCCACTCTGGTCCCGGGACTACAGCCTTATTTTTCCTGGGAGATTACAGGTAAATGATTATGGAAAATCTACACCGCCGGGTCTGCGCATATGTGGATTTGGAAGCAGTTTTGTGGAATTTACGGCAGATTCACGGCATTACAGCCCGTCATACACAGGTGGCGGCAGTGATTAAGGCAGATGGGTATGGCCACGGAGCTGTTCCAATTGCCCGGAAATTGGAAAATGAAACGTATCTGTGGGGATTTGCCGTGGCTACTGCGGACGAAGGGTACCGTCTCCGGGAAGCAGGCATCCGTAAACGGATTTTAATATTAGGATATACATTCCAGGAAGATTATGACAGGATGTGCCGGGAGAAGCTGATTCCTGTTATATTTACCAGGGAAATGGCTGAGAAAATGTCTCAGGCGGCTCTTAGGCAGTCAGGCGTGATGGAGGCTCATTTTGCCCTGGATACCGGTATGACCCGGATTGGATTTGCGGATAATCAGGAGTCTGCACAAGTCTGCAGTGAGATTGCGTCATTGCCTGGACTGCAGATTACCGGGATGTTTACGCATTTTGCCAGGGCAGACGAATACGATGAGGAACCCACAGTTCGTCAATTTGAGCGGTATCAGGCGTTTGTACATGCCCTTGAGAAAAACGGCATCCATCTGCAGTGCTGCCATTGCTCCAACAGTGCAGCGGTTATGAATTATCCAGAGACGAATCTGGATCTGGTTCGGGCGGGCATTATTCTGTACGGCCTGATGCCTTCTGATCAGGTACACACAGAGCGCTTGTCCCTGCGGCCGGCCATGGAGCTGAAAAGTCATGTGGTCTGCATAAAAGATGTAAAGCCAGGGGTTCCTGTCAGCTATGGGGGGACTTTTGTCACGCCGGACGAGCTGAGAATCGCCACAGTTCCTGTGGGATACGGGGACGGTTATCCCAGAAGCCTTTCCAACAAAGGGTATGTATTGATTCATGGGAGGAAAGCGCCCATTGTGGGGCGGGTGTGCATGGACCAGTTTATGGTGGACGTGTCACATATTCCGCAGACGGAGGTGGAAAGTGAAGTGACTCTCATCGGTCAGGATGGGGGAGAACAAATCACCATGGAGGAAATGGGGGAGCTGAGCGGAAGATTTAACTATGAGTTTGCCTGTAATCTGACAGCCAGGGTGCCCCGTGTATATAGAGAATGATCGCGTACATAAAAGGAATCGTTGCAGAAATCCAAAAGGACGGGATTGTACTGGAAAGCCAGAATATGGGCTACCGTATTTTCATGCCTGCGTCTTCCCTTCAGCGGCTGGGAAAGACAGGGGAGGAGAAGACCATACACACCTATCTGCATGTGAAAGAAGATGCCATGCAGCTTTATGGATTCCTGAAAAAAGAGGATCTGGCGGTGTTCCGCCTTCTTCTGGGGGTAAGCGGTGTGGGGCCAAAAGGGGCCATGGGAATTTTATCCTGTCTGTCAGGGGAAGACTTAAGCTTCGCCATACTGTCCGACGATGCGGCGGCCATTGCAAAAGCCCCGGGAATCGGAAAGAAGACGGCGCAGAAAGTGATTCTGGAATTAAAGGATAAGATGAATCTCCAGGAGGCATTTGAGCAGAAGATTTCAAAAGGTGAGGAACCGGACGGACAAAAGACAGATTCTGCTGCCGTCCAGGAGGCAGCAGCAGCGCTGGAGGCACTGGGATATGGACGGCAGGAGGCGTGGAGTGCTGTACGCCGGGTGTCCGGCGGGGAAGGCATGAATGTGGAGGAACTGCTGCGGGCGGCGTTAAAAGAGATGGTCTGAGGATTGACAGATGGAAAAGAGAATGATTACCACAGATGTGATAGAAGAGGACAAGCGTCTGGAAGGAAGCCTGCGCCCGCAGACTCTGGATGAGTACATTGGGCAGGAGAAAATCAAACGTTCCTTAAAGATATACATAGAGGCTGCAAAACAAAGAAAAGATGCCCTGGACCATGTGCTGTTCTACGGCCCCCCGGGATTGGGAAAAACCACACTCTCAGGGATTATTGCCAATGAAATGCAGGTTCACATGAAAGTAACTTCCGGCCCTGCCATTGAAAAGCCGGGAGATATGGCCGCAGTACTAAATAATCTCCAGGAGGGGGACGTGCTGTTTGTGGATGAAATCCACCGTCTCAACAGGCAGGTGGAGGAAGTGCTGTATCCGGCCATGGAGGACTTTGCCATTGATATTATCATCGGCAGGGGTGCGTCAGCCCACTCCATCCGCCTGGATCTTCCCCATTTCACTTTAGTGGGGGCCACTACCAGAGCGGGGCTTTTGACCGCACCTCTGCGGGATCGGTTCGGGGTGACACAGCATTTGGAATTTTACACTCCGGAAGAGCTTTGTACCATTGTTCTGCGCTCTGCCCAGGTGCTGCAGGTGGAGATTGACCGGGAAGGGGCCATGCAGATTGCCTGCCGTTCCAGGGGAACCCCCAGGCTGGCAAACCGCCTGCTGAAACGTATCCGGGATTTTGCCCAGGTAAAATATAACGGCAGAATTACCAGGGAAACGGCCTCTTTTGGGTTGGACCTGCTGGAGGTGGACCAGTACGGACTGGATCAGGTGGACCGGAAAATACTCAAGACGCTGATTGCAAATTTTAAAGGTGGTCCAGTGGGGCTTGAGACGCTGGCGGCTTCCATCGGGGAGGATTCCGGAACGCTGGAAGATGTGTATGAGCCGTATCTGCTGCAAAACGGTTTTATCAGCCGGACCCCCAGAGGAAGAGTGGCCGGGGAGCTGGCTTATTCACATTTAGGGCTGTCCGCTGAATAAAAAGGTTGTTTTTCTGCAAATTTCGATTATAATAGATGAATAGGGGAATGTAATTAGGATAAGAGGAGGCTGGGAATGGCAGGCAAAAATACAGCGCAGGTAATCATCGGCGGGAAGGTGATTACTTTGGGAGGATATGAGAGCTCTGATTATTTGCAGAAAGTCGCCAATTATATGAATGGGAAACTGGATGAATTAAGTGAGCTTCCCGGCTATTCCAGACAGCCCATTGAGACGAAACATATGCTGTTAAGTCTGAATATCAGTGATGATTTTTTTAAGGCAAAAGATCAGGCAGAGGTTCTGGAACAGGAACTGGGCCAGAAAGATCAGGAAATGTATGATTTGAAGCATGAACTGGTTTCTCTTCGGATGAAGATAGAGGAACTGGAACAGGAGAAGGAGAAGCTTCGCAGAAAGCTTGAACGATAAATAGTCAATAGAAAAGCTGTCTCAGGGATAGATGAGACAGCTTCTTTTAACTTGTATAAGAGAGGTGGAAGGGATGGCTGTAGAATTGTTGGCGCCTGCTGGTTCGTGGGAAGCCATGGAGGCGGCAGTGGGTGCCGGGGCTGATGCTGTCTATGTGGGAGGAACGGCTTTCGGCGCCAGGGCTTTTGCCGCTAATTTCAGCGGGGAGGATTTGTGCAGAGCGGTTGACTATGTACATCTGCGCGGGCGCAGGCTGTATTTGACTGTGAACACGCTTCTCAAAAACCAGGAGATTGAAAAGGAACTGGATGGGTATCTGCTTCCGCTGTACAGGCAGGGACTGGACGCGGTGATTGTGCAGGATATGGGAGTCTTTGCTTATATCCGGGAACGGTTTCCTGACCTTCCTATCCATGTGAGTACACAGATGGCTGTCACCGGAGTGAGCGGAGCCGCCATGCTGGAAAGGGAAGGGGCCGCCCGGGTGGTGTATGCCAGGGAACTGCTGCTTTCGGAGCTTAAGCACATCAGACAGAACACTTCTCTTGAGATGGAAGTTTTTGTCCATGGTGCTCTGTGCTATTGTTATTCGGGGCAATGCCTGTTCAGCAGTATGCTGGGCGGAAGAAGCGGGAACCGGGGCCGGTGCGCCCAGCCCTGCAGACTGCCCTTTCAGGTGGGAAAAGAGAGCTCCCGCCTGCTGAGCTTAAAGGATCTGTGTGCGTTAGAACTGCTGCCAGAGCTGGTGGAGGCAGGGGTGGATTCGCTGAAAATCGAAGGGAGAATGAAACAGCCGGAATATGTGGCAGGGGTGGTGTCTGTTTACCGCAGATATCTGGACGACTGTATAAAGGGCCGCAGGGCTGGCCAGTGGGACGGGAAACAGCTGAAGCAGGATAAAGAATTTCTCAGAGCTCTTTTTCACAGAGGAGGTTTTTCCCAGGGGTATTTTCTTGAAGCTCCTGGGCCCTCTATGATTGCCTTTGAAGATCATAAAAAGACGGGCTTTCAACAGGCAGAAATTAGAAAAAGAAAAGAAAAAATTAAGGGGAATTTAATATTATCTTCGGATTCTCGTGCTATACTGGAATTATCTGCTGATGACTGCCATACAATAACCGTTACCGGGGATATTCCTCAAAAGGCAAAGAGGCAGCCTGCCAGCCGGGAGCGCATTGTGGAACAGATGCGAAAAACCGGAAATGAGCCTTTCGACTTTGGGGAGTTCCGGCTTCAGATGGAGGAAGAACTGTTTGTTCCGATAAGCCAGCTCAATGACCTTCGAAGAAAAGGCATCCAGGCGCTGAAGGAGGAGATGCTGAAGCCTTATCAAAGGCAGCAGCCTGCCCATGCAGCCGGTGTCCCGTCAGCAGCGCCCAGGAGGAATCAGAAATCATCCCACATTGTCATGGCCGCGTCCTGTGAATCTTGGGAACAGTGGGGTGTTCTGGAATCTATGGAGAAAATCCGGGAAGTGTATATGAGTGTTTCTCTGTATGAGGCGCTGTATACAAAAGGAGGCATAAAGTATTTTCGGGATTTGTCTGAGAGAAGACAGTGGATGCTGGCACTGCCCCACGTGGCCAGAGGCCGGGATCTGGGGCGGCTGGAGCTGGTCTGCGGCCAGGCTCTGGCAGCGGGATGCGGGGGATTTCTGGTGCGTAATCTGGAAAGTTTCGCTTTCTTATCCCACAAGGGCTGGGCTGGGAAATGCCATCTAGATGCGGGAATGTACACGTACAATGACCGTGCTGTGGATTTCTGGAGAGGCCAGGGAGCCGGGGCCGATATGGTTCCACTGGAATTGAACCAGGGGGAGATTGCCCACAGAGATAATTCCATGAGCTATATGACAGTATATGGTTATCTTCCGCTGATGGTTTCCGCCCAGTGTGTGCAGAAGAATACACGGCAGTGTGACAGAAAGTCCCGGTGTCTGTTCATCCGGGACCGGTATCAGAAAGAGTTTCCTGTGAAGTGTTACTGTGATTTTTGTTATAACATTGTGTACAATAGTCTGCCCTACGGACTGGCGGGATACAGAGATACACTGCTGAAAATGGGGCTGAGCCGGTTTCTGCTTTCTTTTACTCTGGAGAGCGGGGCGGAAACTAAGAAGACGGCGGAGGCGTTTCTTCTGGCGTATGAGCAGGGGATTGTGCAGGAAGGTGTTTCTTTTACCAGGGGACATATGAAACGTGGAGTAGAATAGGTGGTAAAGTGGTCAACGTAATTGTAGAACTTTCGAAATATTTATTGGCGATTCTGATGATTCTGTATACTCTGCAGTGTTTTCAGATGGTGAAAAAAAGAGATGAGCACAGACAGAGAGCCATGCTGGTGAAACAGCTTGTGGTGATTGTACTGTTTTTAAGCTTAAGCTTTTTAATTTTGTTTTTAAAAAGCGGGGAGCTTCGTCTGGTTCTCCTGTATGGCCAGGTGCTTATGTATATAGCGGCTGTGGAGATTCTGTACCGGGTTTTCTATAAAAAGGCATCCATGCTTTTGATCAATAACATGTGTATGCTCATAAGCACCGGCTTGGTGATTTTATGCAGACTGAATATGGAAAAGGCACAGCGGCAGCTGATGATCGTGGCTGCGGGCAGTGCCCTGGCTCTGGTGGTGCCGGTTATGATTCGGAAGATGAGCTTTCTGAAAAAGCTGACCTGGATTTACGCCGTACTGGGCGTAGTCATGCTGGCAGCGGTATTTGTCCTGGGCAGGACTACCTTTGGGGCAAAATTGTCTTTATTCGGGGTACAGCCGTCAGAATTTGTAAAAATCATTTTTGTTTTTTTCATGGCATCACTGCTGTGGAAGAATTCCAGCTTTCCTCAGGTGGTGCGCGCCACTGTGATTGCCGGCATGCATGTGCTGATTCTGGTTATGTCAAGAGACCTGGGAAGCGCTTTGGTATTTTTTATCACTTATCTGGTGATGGTGTATGTGGTAACACGCAACCCCATTTATTTTGCAGGGGGAATGGCAGGGGGAGCGGCGGCTTCGGTGATTGCCTATTTCCTGTTTGGCCATGTGCAGGAGCGGGTTACTGCGTGGAAAAGGCCGTTTTCTGTCTATGAGCAGGAGGGCTACCAGATTGTCCAGTCCATGTTTGCCATCGGCACAGGAGGCTGGTTTGGCATGGGGCTGTACCAGGGGTCTCCGGAGAGCATTCCTGTGGCGGAGGAAGACTTTGTATTTTCAGCCATCTGCGAAGAACTGGGAGGAATATGTGCTATCTGCCTGATTCTCATCTGTATGAGTTTTTTCCTGATGATTGTGAATATTTCTCTGCAGATTAAGAATCCATTTTATAAATTGATAGCTCTGGGCCTGGGGACAGAGTATGCGTTCCAGGTGTTCCTGCATATCGGCGGGGCTACGAAATTCATTCCCATGACGGGGATTACGCTTCCGTTGGTGAGTTACGGCGGCAGCTCAGCTCTGACTACGATTATTATGCTTGCGATTATTCAGGGACTTTATATATTGCGGGAGGATGAGGATGAAGAACTTGAGAGAATCAGAGAAGCGCTTGAACAGAATGCCCAGGAAGAAATCCAGGCGTAAGAAAGCAAGCCCGGTCCAGTTCAGAAACAGGCCTTACGCCATTGTTTCCTATTTATTTGTGGGGATTTTTGTATCTCTGATTGTGTGGCTGGTATATTTTAATCTGGTACGGAGCGAGGAGTTTATCAACAGCCCTTATAATACCCGGCAGGATACCTTTGCAGACCGGGTCATACGGGGGAGCATTCTGTCTTCGGAAGGGCAGGTGCTGGCATCCACAGAGACAGCCGATGATGGTTCCGAGTACCGCTATTATCCATATGGCAGTATGTTTGCCCATGTGGTCGGGTACGATTCCAACGGAAAAAGCGGGTTGGAATCTGAGGCAAACTTTCATCTGCTCAGCTCCCACGCGTTTTTTTTGGAGCAGATGAAAAATGAGTTTCAGAATGCTAAAAACAGGGGCGACAATGTGGTGAGCACTCTCAGCGTGAAACTGCAGACAGCCGCATACAATGCCCTGGGTGACAGAAAAGGGGCTGTGGTGGTGATGGAGCCATCCACAGGAAAGATTCTGGCCATGGTGAGCCGTCCGGACTTTGACCCCAATTATCTGGAGGAAAACTGGGAATATCTCATTGCTGATGAAGAAAACAGCAGTCTGCTCAACAGGGCCGCACAGGGACAGTATCCTCCCGGTTCGGTGTTTAAGATCATCACGGCTCTGGACTATCTGCACAAACACAAAACAGTAGACGGCTTTTCCTATAACTGCCAAGGTGAGATTACCAAACAGGAGCACACCATCACGGACTACGACCGTACCGTCCACGGAGAGGAGGACCTGCGCTCTGCATTTGCCTATTCCTGTAACAGTGCTTTTGCAGAAATCGGTGTCCAGCTGGGGGGAAAATCTCTGCGGGAGACAGGAGAGAGCCTGTTATTTAATAAGAAGCTTCCCCTGACTATGGATTATAAGCCCAGCGTCCTGTCAGTGGATGGAAAGTCCGGCGTGCCGCTGATGATGCAGACATCCATCGGACAGGGAAATACCCTGGTTTCCCCTGTGCATATGGCGCTGATTGCCTGTACCATTGCCAACCAGGGGGTATTGATGAAGCCTTATCTGATTGACCGTGTGGAGAATTACAGCGGCGCCAGGGTAAAGAAATATATGCCGGGAATTTACCGGGAACTGCTGTCCTCATCAGACGCCTCCACCCTGGCGGAGCTGATGGAGGGTGTGGTGAGCTATGGAACCGCTGCATCCCTGGGGGCCAATGGCTATACTGTGGCAGGGAAGACCGGATCTGCCGAGTATGGAGAGGGCGAGATCAAGGACAGTCATTCCTGGTTTGTGGGGTATTCCAATGTGGAGGATCCGGATATTGTTGTCAGTGTGATTATAGAAGGCGGCGGGACAGGAAGCGAGTCCGCAGTGCCGGTGGCAGGATCGGTTTTTAATTCCTATTATTATGAATGATACAGCATTGTCTGGCGTACCATATAGAGCAAATTAAGGTTGCTAGAGAGCGGAAAAAGAGGTATACTATAGATAGTTATATAGAAAAATGTAACTGTGAAGGTACAGAAACAGTTACGAAAAAACACACGCAGGCAGGAGGCATTGCAATGATTGAAGCAACGAGCTGTGGCGGTGTGGTAATTTATCGTGGGAAGATTTTGGCACTGTACAAATCCTATAAGAACCGCTATGAGGGATGGGTGCTGCCAAAAGGTACCGTAGAAAAAGGAGAAGCGTACAAAGAAACTGCGCTTCGGGAGGTGAAAGAGGAAGCGGATGTAAATGCAGCCGTAGTAAAGTATATTGGCCGGAGCCATTATCATTTTGCTGTACCCGAAGATGTGGTTGCAAAAGAAGTACACTGGTATCTGATGACGGCGGACAATTATCATAGTAAGCCTCAAAGGGAAGAATATTTTGTTGACTCTGGCTATTATAAGTTCCACGAAGTATATCATCTGCTGCGGTTTTCCAATGAAAAGCAGATTGTAGAGCGTGCATATGGTGAGTATATGGAACTTAGAAAAGCGCATATGTGGGGGTGTACAAAATATTTCTGAGAAAAGGGGCGCTTCAAAAAGGCGTCCCTTTTCGTACAGATTCTTATGTTTAGTTTTTGAAAAATTGGGTAATCTTTAAAGTGAGCAGGTAGATAGAGCATGTTGACATGGTATGGACATTTGTACGTGGGAGAGAAAGCAAAAAGACAGGTACGCAGAACCATGGGACGAATCAATAAGAGAAAACCGACACCGGGTATTTATCTCCTTACCCTGCCCCGCAATGGCAGGAATGTGATGGAGATTGTATCTACTGCTGTGTTATTGCAGGAGACCGCTCATATACGGTGTCCCAAAGTGATGGGCATTGCGCGGGGGAAAGAAGAAGCATGTGTGTTGATGCAGAAGATCTTGAAAGAAACTTATGCGGCTACCGGAGGGTTCTGCATAGAAAAATATCTGAATTTACGGGAGGCACAGGGCAGGTGAAGAAATGCTACATATACTTTGGCTGGTGATTAAGTGCATAGGGATTGTGCTGGTTTTTCTTCTGGCCGTGATACTTTTGGCCGTGGCACTGGTTTTGTTCTGTCCAGTCCGATACCGGGGAAGAGCCATAAGGGATGCCGATAAATGGGAAATTTCCGGCAGAGCCGGCTGGCTGCTGGGATTAGTCAGCGTGCGCATAGCCGGAGGCAGTGAAGGTTCCCGTGTGCAGATACGTCTGTTGGGAATCGACACGGCAGTGTGGAAGAAGCTGTTTTTCAGGAAAAAGACTGCCAGAAAGAAGACTGCCAGAAAGAAGACTGCCAAGGGAACGAAGGTCAGAGCACAATCGGGATCAGGTGAGGAGAAAATGCCATATGACAGAGAGTTAGCCGCAGAACCTGAGGCCCGGGAGCTGAAGCCAGAAGCGGCCGGTAATTTTTCAGAAAGGACAGAGGCTGAAATTGCAGAAGATGCCCCGCCGATGCCTTTCAAAAAAAGCAGAGAAAACTTTTTGAAGCGCTTCTGGAGAAACCTTGTGGAAAAATGCCAAAGCATCTGTGAGGGCGTAAAAAAAATGATGACAGCCCTCCGCAATCTGTGTAGTACCGTCACTGTGTGGAAAGAGTTTCTGGGGAGAGGGGAGACGAAAGCGGCGTTTGGCCGTACATGGCAGCAGATTCTCGCCCTTTTGCGCCACGCAGGCCCACAGAAAATAAAAGGCTGGGTAGATCTGGGGCTGGGAAGTCCGGCTGCCACCGGACAGCTGCTGGCTGTTCTGGGCGCGTCTTATCCCATCCACCGCAGCTGTCTCACGGTGAATCCAGTCTGGGACAGAAAAGTTCTGGAGGGAAATGTCCAGATGCGGGGAAGAGTCTATGGCGCAGCGCTGCTGTATGCTGCGTGCAGGCTGTATTTTGATAAAAATGTGAAGACAACGCTGCGCTGGATGATGCAGCAGGCAGGTTAACCTAATGTTAACATAACGAAATGGAGGAGATTATGGCACAGGAGAACAATAATGATTTTCAATCAACGGTCAGCGCACTGTTTAAAGGGATGGAAGGCTATGTGGATGCCAGGACAGTGGTGGGAGATGCCATTCACATTGGCGATACCATTATTCTTCCCCTGGTGGACGTGGCTTTTGGCATTGGGGCAGGAGCCTTCTCAGGAGATAAGAAGAATAACGGGGGCGGCGGTATGGGCGGTAAAGTGACACCCTGCGCGGTACTGGTGATACAAAATGGCACCACGAAACTGGTGAATGTGAAAAATCAGGATGGTCTCACCAAAGTGCTGGATATGGTTCCTGATTTTGTGAATAAATTCACTTCAGGCGGCGGGACAGATATGACGGTGGAAGAGGACGCTGAGAAACTGGAAAAAGATGAATAGCAGACAGGCATAGAACAGACTGTCAGCGCATAAATATAGAAGTAAAAGTGTGTGGGAGTGTGTCTGCAAAGGCAGGCATACTCCGGAAGCAGGAGCTTGTATGCGCCGTGTCGCTGGTCTTGCGTTATTTTTTACTGGCATTGGCATGGTCATTGCCCTGATTGCTCCTAAAGGTCTGATCATGGTGCTGATAGCAGCTATATGCCTCTTGGCAGGTTATAATTTATTTTGCTGTCCTTAGAGCTTTATCCGGACAGAATAAAACAAACGGCGGACTCTCATTTTAGAAAAGAATCCGCCGTCTATTCGTTTATCCGTATATTTAGGAACTGTCAATCTCTAAGCCCTTTCTACTTTGCCGGATCTCAGACATGAAGTACATACATACTGCTTTTTCGTAGCATTGTTTACTTTTATTCTTACGGATTTTATATTGGGTTTCCACATTTTATTGGACCTTCTATGGGAATGGCTTACTTTATTTCCAAAGTATACGCCTTTTCCACAAATGGAACATTTTGCCATCACTGCACCTCCTCGATACTTTTTTCAACAATATGTCTATTCTATCAGAAGAATTTTATTTTGGCAAGAGAATCTGAAAAAAACTTTATAGAATTTAACTTTTGGGTAAATCTTGAAATTGGCAGGGCTTAATAGTATACTTATTTTTAGAAGTATTTGGGATCAAGAAGGAGGAGGAAAGATGAGGGATTGGATACGCGTGCTGCTGGCCGCCGGTGTGCTGCTTTTGGGCAGTCCTCCGTTACATGCGCAGGCTTCAGCATCAATACAGGTGGATGTACCGGCGAAACATGAGTCTACCATAGCACCGGGGAGGAATTTCTATGTTAAGGGAACATACAATCTGCCGGCTGGATATACCGCCAGCCAGGTGGCGGTGAATATGTACCGTTACGGCAGTCAGGAAGTGGTGCGCCGGGTACAGGGAAATGTAAAAAATCCCCCTCTCTGGGTGGAGGGAAACACTTCGGTGAGCATTAATTCCTGGGGCTCTGTAGAAGATATCAAAAACAGCGGAATGCCGGAGCTGGTCTGGGACGGTGTGAATCCGGATTCTTTTTACCAGGGATACAGCAAATGCTATTTTGACGATATTGGGTTTGCCGCATTGATTCCCGGCGGAGAAGGGGAGATCGACGACGGGATGACTCTGCTGGATGAGAGCGGCAGTCCTTACCCTGTGCTGGCATCCGGGGATTACTGGCTGGAGATTTCCGTTTCCTGCCAGGACGGTCAGGGAAAGCAGAATATCATAAAGTGGAACCGCCCCATTACCATCGGTGTCACAGAGAATAAACTTTTGGCAAGATTTTCACCGGACAGCCATATGAACCGTATCAGCGAGTGGGCCGGGATGCGGGGTTACCGTATCTATAATGACCCTTTTGCCGGAAACTGGTGGGGGTCGAACTTTGAGATTCCTGGAGAGATGCGGGCATCGGATCTGGCGGAGTATTCTGCGGGAAAATCACATTTTGTGATTTATAATGTGAGCAGTGGCAGCACTGCTTACAAAGTGGAACTGGCCCGGCTTCAGCAGCAGGGTGTGGTGAATCAGGCCAGCCGCCTGGTAAATTATTACTATCAGTACGGAGAACCTATGTTAAAGGACGGCAGGGAAAGTGATATCACAGCCTTTGAGACAGGGGACAAACTCCAGCTGACCCGGGCGGAGGTGGGAGAGAACATCTCCGGTGAGACAGGTGTATATGACCAGGATGATACAGTGGTGCCTGAATACGATTTGGATTTTTCAGACGGCATACAGGCAGAAGCAGGAGATAAAATCGCTCTGTACGGTGTGGCCGCGCCCATTCAGATATCCACGGCAGATATCCAGGAAATTGGCCCGGGAACGGATAAAAATTCATTTCTTTTAAATAATAAAATAAGTACACTGCACTATGAAATCAACGGAAGTGATATTTCACAGGAGATGGACGAAGCCGTGGTTCTGAACCGTATCAGCGGCGGGGGAGATAACTTTTCAGAACTGGAGTTTAAGCATGTGCTGGAAATCACAGAGGAAATGGCGGCCAAAGATCTGGATGTGAGTATAACGGGATACGATGCCCATGGCCAGGCAGTGGCAGGCACAGAGGAATCGTTTCAAATCCATGTGGCGTCCAATACACAGAAGCCGGAGGTAACGCCGTCCCCGCAGCCGGACCCGGAAGTGACCCCTCCCCCGTCCCCCCAGCCTTTGAAAAAACCGGGCAGGACGAAGATAACTTCTTATTCTTCCACCCCCCGGACAGCGTCCATGAAATGGAAAAAGGTATGCGGTGCCGATCAATATGCAGTTTACCGATACAGCAGGCAGAAAAATAAATGGGTAAAAATAGCTGAGACAAATAAAACTTCTTATAAGAACAGAGAGCTTCTGCCAGCCAGAGATTACTGGTTCCGGATACGAAGTATTAGACAATCTTCGGATGGCAGGAGAAGTTACGGTGATTACAGCAGTTCCGTCAAGATTCTGACCCATCCGGAAGTGCCCAGGAAAGTAAGAGTCCGGCAGACACAAAATACTGCCGTCTGTGGGAATGCTGTCCTGACTATGAATGTGTCCAAACGGGCGGACGGTTACTATGTGTATCAGCTGAAAAACGGCAGATACCGTGTGGCCTATAAAATCGTGGGCACGAAAGTATATCAGCGCACAGGAACAAAGAAACAAAAAGTTTATCATAGGATAGGAACCGCGAAGCTCAAAAATGGAAAGATAACATGTACTCTGCCAGGGGTGAGCAGGGCAGAAGGCTGCCAGGCATACTTTAAGGTACGTTCGTATGCAACGAGAAGCGGATGCCGGCAGCAGAACAGCCTGTACAGTAAGCCCAAGAAGCTGTATTAAATGGCTGCTTTTCAATAACCCGAAAATCATAATTTTTAAATATATCAAGGAGGTAAACCTTATGAGCGCACGCTTAGATTCTGAACTGGGACAGATTGTCATCGACCCAGATGTAATTGCCATGTATGCGGGAAGTGTTGCGGTAGAATGCTTCGGTATTGTGGGAATGGCAGCTGTCAGTGTAAAGGACGGGCTGGTAAAGCTTCTCCGCAAAGACAGCCTGAAACATGGAATCAATGTAAAAATTGAAGATAACAAAATTCGTCTCACCTTTCATGTGATTGTGGCGTACGGGGTGAGTATACGCACCGTTGCGGATAATCTGTTTAGCAGTGTGAAATATAAACTGGAAGCTTTTACCGGAATGGAAATTTCCAAAATGACCTTGCTGGTGGAAGGCGTCCGGGTGGTCGATTGATTAAGGAGGATTTTGTTTTGAGTACAAATACAATAGATGCCGGTATGCTGGGAAAGATGTTTCTGGCCGGAGCCAGGAATCTGGATGCAAAGAAGGAATGGATCAATGAACTGAATGTATTTCCGGTACCGGATGGGGATACTGGGACAAATATGACCTTAACCATCATGTCTGCGGCTGCGGAAGTGGGCAGACTGGAAAATCCTACCATGGAGACACTGGCAAAAGCAATTTCCTCCGGTTCTTTACGGGGCGCCAGGGGAAATTCCGGGGTAATCTTATCTCAGCTTCTGCGGGGTTTTACAAAAGTAATCAGCAATGAAACCGTACTGAACCCGCAGATATTGGCCGCGGCTCTGGAAAGAGGCGTGGAGACAGCATACAAAGCGGTTATGAAACCCAAAGACGGCACCATACTTACAGTGGCCAAAGAGGCTGCTGCCAGGGCCAGCCAGCTGGCGGAGACAGCAGAAGATCTCCAGCCGTTTCTGGAAGAAATCCTGCAGTGTGCCCAGGATACGCTGCTAAAGACACCGGATATGCTGCCAGTCTTAAAGGAGGCCGGGGTTGTGGATTCCGGCGGCCAGGGTTATGTGGCGGTTCTGGAGGGAGCGCTGGATGCTTTTCTGGGAAAAGAGACGGCTGGACCTGTGGAAATTCCCAAAATGGAGAAAAACGCTTGGCCCGGCGCGTCTGTCCAGGAGGAGGCAGATATCAAGTTCGGCTATTGCACAGAGTTTATTGTATTGCTGGAAAATCCTCTGAGCGCCTCTCAGGTGGAAGAATTCAAAGAATACTTAAGTTCCATCGGGGATTCTCTGGTGGTGGTGGCTGACGACGAACTGGTCAAAATCCATGTGCACACCAACGACCCGGGCAAGGCCCTTCAAAAAGGTCTGGGACACGGCCAGCTATCCAGAATCAAAATCGACAATATGCGGGAAGAACATCAGGAGAAACTGTTCAAAGAGGCAGAAAAAGCGGCACAGACTCCTGCACAGGAAATGAAGGATGTGGGATTTATCAGTGTGTCTGCAGGAAAAGGAATGGGTGAAATTTTCAGGGAACTGGGTGTGGATTATCTCATCGAGGGCGGACAGACCATGAACCCCAGCACAGAAGACATGCTCAACGCCATTGGACAGGTTCCCGCAAAGACAGTGTATATTCTGCCAAATAATAAAAATATTATCCTGGCGGCCAATCAGGCAAAGGCACTGGAAAAAGAAAAAGAAATTGTGGTCATTCCCACCAAGACCGTACCTCAGGGGATTACTGCTGTTTTAAATTATGTGCCGGAAAAGAGCACAGAAGAAAATACCCAGTCCATGATAGAGCAGATGGAGTATGTGAAAACCGGATTAATTACCTATGCGGTGAGGGATACCCACATTGACAACAAAGAGATCCATCAAGATGATATCATCGGTCTGGGGGATGAGGGCCTGCTGGCTGTGGGACAGGAGATAGAAGAAACCGCCCTGGCATCCATCCAGGCTATGATGGACGAAGAAGCAGAACTGATCAGCATCTACTATGGGGAACAGGTGGAAGAAGAAAAGGCACAAGAACTTCTGGCTGCTGTGGAAGAACAGTATCCGGACTGCGATGTGGAACTCAATGACGGCGGGCAGCCTATTTACTACTATGTTCTGTCGATCGAATGAGGCAGAAGAATCACATGGGCCGCTCCATTAGAGAGCTGAAGGGAATCGGTGAGAAAACGGAGAAACTTTTCCTGAGACTGGGCGTGGAAGACCTGGACGGCCTGCTGGCCTATTATCCCAGGACATACGATGTGTTCCGGGAGCCTCAGCCTGCAGATACCTGGAAGGAAAAAGAGGTACAGGCAGTTTATGCCCCCATAGACGCAGCGGTATCCGTAAAACAGACAAGAAATTCTGTGGTTACTGCTGCCAGTGTCCGCCACGGGGATTCCCGGATTTCTCTGATCTGGTTTCGTATGCCGTATCTGCGCAGCACGCTGAAAAAGGGACAGCAGTATGTGTTTCGGGGGCAGGTGGCGCGAAAAGGCAGTGGATGGGAGATGGAACAGCCAAAAATCTATACGCCCCGGCAGTATGAACAGCTGCTGCACAGTATGCAGCCTGTCTATGGGCTGACCAAAGGTCTCACCAGCCAGGCAGTGGCAAAAGCGGTGAGACAGGCGCTGGAGAAACTGCTGCCTGTCCAGGATGATCTGCCGGAAGCGATCAGGAAACAGTATCAGCTGATGGATTATTCTTCTGCCGCCGCAGCCATTCATTTTCCAGAGAATACTCAGCAGTACCAGCAGGCGAGAAGACGGCTGGTGTTTGACGAATTTTTTCTGTTTGCCCTGGAAATCCAGCGGTTAAAGAACAAGACGGGCACACAGGAAAACCGATATCCCATGAAGCCGGCTGCAGATACCAGGCGGATAATAGACGGCCTTCCCTATCGGCTGACCAATGCCCAGATGAGAGTGTGGGGGGAGATTGAGGAGGACCTGCAGGGAAAAGGCCTCATGTCCCGGCTCATCCAGGGGGATGTGGGAAGCGGAAAGACTATATTAGCCTGCCTGGCTATGGTGATGGCGGCGGCCAATGGATACCAGGCCG
The DNA here is from genome assembly GCA_910588825.1 of uncultured Lachnospiraceae bacterium. GTDB lineage: Bacteria > Bacillota > Clostridia > Lachnospirales > Lachnospiraceae > MGBC164599. The sequence goes on along the minus strand of CAJURF010000001.1, from coordinate 64,917 downwards.
CTTTCATGGCCCCCACAGAGGTGCTGGCCGCACAGCATTACCGGGGGCTTTTAAGACTTTTAGAGGAACATGGTCTGGATCATCTGCAGGCAGAGCTTCTCACCGGTTCCCAGACACAAAAAGAGAAACGGGGCATATATGGACGCCTTCAGGAGGGTGAGATTCATTTGATTGTGGGGACACATGCCCTGATTCAGGAGAACGTGTGTTTTCACAGTCTGGGGCTGGTGATTACCGATGAACAACACCGTTTTGGGGTAAAGCAGAGAGAATCTCTGTCCCTGCGGGGCGGAAATCCCCACGTGCTGGTCATGAGCGCCACCCCTATACCCCGCACGCTGGCCATGATTGTTTACGGGGATTTGGACATTTCCATCCTTGATGAACTGCCAGCCAGCCGTCTGCCCATCAAAAACTGTGTGGTGGGAACAGAATACCGTCCCAATGCCTTCCGTTTTATGGAAAAGCAGATCGCTCAGGGGCGGCAGGTATATGTAGTATGCCCCATGGTGGAGGAGAGCGAAGGGATTGACGGGGAAAATGTGCTGGACTATGCCAGGCGTCTGCGGTCTGCCCTGCCAGTGCATATCCGGACAGGCATCCTCCACGGAAGAATGAAGGCGAAAGAAAAGCAGCAGGTGATGGAAGCCTTTGCAGGCCATGAACTGGATATTTTAGTTTCCACCACTGTAGTGGAAGTGGGGGTGGATGTGCCCAATGCTTCTGTGATGATGGTGGAAAATGCAGAGCGTTTCGGCCTGGCCCAGCTGCACCAGCTAAGGGGCAGGGTGGGACGGGGGGAGCACCAGTCCTACTGTATTTTTGTCCAGGGAACCCAGGAAAAGGAAATCAGAAAAAGGCTGGAGATTCTCAACCAGTCCAACGACGGATTTTATATCGCGTCGGAAGATCTGAAGCTGCGGGGGCCGGGAGACCTGTTCGGCGTGCGCCAAAGCGGCCTGATGAATTTTAAAATTGGTGATATTTACAAGGATAGTGAGTTATTGGGCCAGGCTTCTCAGGCAGCCCGGGATTTATTGGATGCAGATCCCGGATTGGAAGCATCAGAATACACAAAACTCAGGGAAAAAATACAAAAAATTGTTGAAAATAACAGTTTTCATACGGGATTGTAAAAACAACTTGTTTTTTCGAAGCAGAAGTAGTATTCTAATCTGGATGGAAGTTAATGTATCTGACCAGAAAGGAGAACAGGCAGATGTCTGCAAAAAGTAATGCAAAAGCTGCAAAGGCTGTGAAACCGGTACAGGAAGTAAAGAAGGCAGCAGAGAAGACCCAGGAAGTGTATGTCCAATTTAATGACAAAGAAGTAAATATGAAGGCTGTTCTGGACAGAGTGGAAGAGATATGGACAAAGGACATGGAGAATAAGGCCGAGGATATGAAGGAAGTAAAAGTGTATCTTAAAATCGAGGATAACGCAGCATACTTTGTCATCAATGGGGATATTACAGGAAGTTTCGGTCTGTAAAAAAGAAGGGGGGATTTTTCCCCCGTTTTTGTATTTATAAAGGTATTTTGTATATAACCGTCTCCTGCCGAATCTTGCTAATCCATGTAAAAACTGCTAGAGTATTCTTTTCAATTTTTCATATACTACCATTGTAACACGAAAGCAGAGATAAGGAGGCAATTAAAATGTCAAGAAATTCTTCTAACACAGCAGCAGTACCGGAAGCAAAGAGTGCTTTAGATCGTTTCAAATTTGAAGTTGCGAATGAATTGGGAGTACCTCTGTCCGACGGCTACAATGGCAACCTGACTTCCAAACAGAACGGAAGTGTTGGCGGGTATATGGTGAAGAAGATGATTGAGCAGCAGGAAAGACAGATGTCCAGCGGCCAGACTGGTTCAGCAGGTATGAGTGGGACAAGCGGACAGTTATAAGTTATTAATTGGGAAAGGGTACTCTTATTGTAAGAGTGCCCTTTCTTTTATGATTTTTTCGGTGTGCTTTTTACTTTATTAATTTTGTATAAAATGTAAAAAATATTTGCACTCTATTTATCTATTTGTTATAATATAAAAAATATTGCATTTCAGCGTTACATTAAAGTGTTAAACTACTAAGCGAGAGGTGAGTGCATGAACTTAGGTATTATAGCTCATAACAGTAAAAAAGTGCTGATTGAAGACTTTTGCATTGCATATAAAAATATTTTGGCGAAACATGAAGTTTACGCCACCGGAACCACTGGAAGAAGGATTGAGGAAGTGACAAATCTCCATGTACATAAGTTCCTTCCGGGCAGCATAGGGGGAGATAAGCAGTTCATGGAGATGATCGAACGGGGGGATATGGACATGGCTATCATGTTCTATAACCCATCTATGGTTGACCGGAAAGAACCGGATATTGAGGTGATATCCAGATGCTGTGACCAGTATAACATCCCTGTGGCCACCAACATTGCCACTGCGGAGATGCTGATTCTGGGACTGTCCCGGGGAGATTTGGATTGGAGACTTCATTTGAGATGAGAGTAATAGCAGGAAAAGCCCGGAGATTGAAACTGCTGGCGCCCCGGGGGATGGATACCCGGCCCACCACGGACCGGACGAAGGAAACACTCTTTAATGTGCTGCAGCCGGGTCTGAGTGGATGCCGGTTTCTGGATTTGTTCAGCGGCAGCGGGGCAATCGGCATCGAAGCTTTGAGCCGCGGCGCCGCTTTTGCCGTGTTTGTGGAGAAGAACCGGGCTGCGGCGGAGTGTATCCGGAAAAATCTGGAATTTACCAGGCTTGCCCAGGACAGCCGGATTCTGAAACGTGATGTGATGACTGCACTGAGGGAGCTGGAGGGGGATGCGGCCTTTGACTATATTTTTATGGACCCGCCCTACGGCTGTAATCTGGAGAGACAGGTGCTGGAGTACCTGGCCGGATCTTCTCTGCTGGAGGAAGACGGCACTGTGATTGTGGAGGCTTCTCTTGATACCTCCTTTGATTATGCCCCGTCGCTGGGGTTTGGGGTACAGAAGATAAAAGAATACAAGACAAATGCGCATGTGTGGCTGGAGCGTGTTTGAGACATATTCGTAAGAACAGAAAGTGAGGATGAAAATGTCGACAGCTGTGTATCCGGGGAGCTTTGACCCGGTCACTTATGGACATCTGGATATTATTACCAGGGCCTCCAAGTCTTTTGACCAGGTGGTTGTGGGAGTTTTAAACAATTCAAAAAAAACTTCGTTGTTTTCTATGGAGGAACGTGTTAATATACTAGAAAAGGTTACAGAGGACATACCCAATGTGAAAGTAAGGGCATTCGAAGGCTTTTCTGTGGATCTGGCACGGGAATGCGGCGCGGGCGTGATTGTGCGGGGACTGCGGGCAATCACGGATTTTGAATATGAATTGCAGATGGCTCAGATTAACCGTATTCTGGCCCATGATGTGGACACTATGTTTTTGACCACAAGTCTGGAATACGCGTATCTGAGTTCTTCATCAGTGAAAGAGGTGGCTTCCCTGAAGGGGGACATATCCAAATTTGTGCCGGAACTGGTAGCGGATGCCATACACCGGAAAATAAACAGACCCTAGAGCAATCTGGCTCTTGGAGGCGGAGCAATGAATAAGGAGAGTGTACCATGAGCAGCAGAATTGAGCAGATTATTGAAGAGATTGAGGAATATGTGGACAGTTGTAAGTACCAGCCTTTGTCCACCACAAAAATTGTAGTGAATAAAGAAGAGTTGGAGGAATTGCTGCGGGAACTGCGTCTGAAGACTCCTGATGAGATTAAACGTTACCAGAAAATTATCAACAACAAAGATGCCATTTTGGAGGATGCACAGAATAAAGCTGACAGCATTCTAGCAGACGCACAGGCAAAAGCGCAGGAGATGGTCACAGAGCATGAAGTGATGCAGCGGGCTTACGCCATGTCCAATGAGACCATTAATGCTTCCAATAGACAGGCCCAGGAAATTCTGGACCAAGCCACTCAAGATGCCAATGATATTCGTTTGAATGCCATTATTTATACAGATGAGATGCTGGCCAATATCGAACAGGTGATTCAGGAGACCCTGGAAAATGCAGGGGGGAAATACGGGATTTTCCTGGATGCCCTTCAAAGCTGCGGCAGTGTGGTAACCCAGAACAGAAAAGAGCTGGCGCCCCAGACTGCCCAGGCGGCTGCCATGACCAGTTCATATCAGGCAGCGGCTTCTGCCCCTGTACAGGAGATAAAAGAGGAAGAGAAGCTGGATGATATCGACGACCTGGACGATCTGGATGAACTTGACGAATTAGACACACTTGATGAAGAGTAAGCTGAACAGGAGTGCCAGGGAAGCGTTCAGCAGTTTTCCCTCCACATAGGGCAAAAGCGGCAGACCAAAGCTGCGGATGACTGTATTTGTCTGTGCCAGGACGCACAGGCCGCCCAGGGAAGTGCATCCCATAGAGAGAATGTACCTAGCCTGGGCCGAAAGCGGTGATGCGGCGATGGCAGGAAGGCCTGTGGAGATCTCGAAAATGCCCAGAAAGAAGGGTGTGGCATTTCCCAGAGCCAGATACTGGTTCAGCGCAGCGGATAATACAGAAAACAAAATGATAAAGCCCCCCAGACGGGTGATGGTTTCAAAGGCATTCATGATAGAGATATCCAGCAGCTTTCCTGCCGGGGGAAGCGGAGATATCTCTTTTCTTTTATGATCTATCTGAGAGGGGGCGGTCCGGTATCTGCGCCGGAAAAACAGGCAGGTGATGTAATTGGACGCATACAGAATTCCAAAAGAGGCCAGGGTATACTGAGGCATGCACAGGCACTGCAGCAACACATAGGAAGACAAAAAAGCGGGACTGGGATTGTTGCTGAAGGTGAGAAGGTACATGGCCTCACTCTTGGGAATTCTTTTTTCTTTGTATAAATCTGCAGTGAGCTTCGCACCCATGGGATAGCCGCAGAGCAGTCCCAGAAGATAGACATAAGTGCCTGCCGGCGACAATCCGAAAAGGGTACGGAACAGTGGTGCGAAGGGAGACAGCAGTTTCTCCGCTGTTCCCAGCCGTATGACCAGGTTTGAGAAAATCATAAACGGAAGCAGGGTGGGAAGCAGGGTGTGAAACCAGAGCAAAAGACCCTGCTGGGACGCATGGAGGGCTTTTTGAGGGTGTGCGAACATGTAAACGAGAAGCAGGGCAATGCCCAGAGTTAAAATGTTTTTGGCTTTAAAAATCCGGACGGTCATGGGGTCCTCCCTTAGGCAAAGAATGAGTGTCCATGGAATAGCGGCGGCTGTGCCGGCGTATACTTTTAAGTGTACTAACAGCTTTAAAGGTACGAAACTGCCGCGTGTACTTTTATAATATATTGCGTACAGCGGGCAGAAATGATTGGGATGAAAAAGATTTGATAAAATCATATTAGGAGGATTGAGATGAATGCTGTATTAGAGGGACTGGAGCCTGTGAGAGTATTTTATTATTTTGAACAATTAAGCAGAATTCCCCATGGGTCCGGAAATACCGGGAAGATCAGCGGTTATCTGGTATCTTTTGCAAAAGAACACGGGCTGGAATATATACAGGATGAGCTGGGAAATGTGGTCATCTTCAAAGCGGGGACGAAAGATGCTCCTCCGGTGATTCTGCAGGGACATATGGATATGGTGGCGGAGAAGCGCCCGGACAGCGGCCACGATTTTGAAAAAGATCCTCTGGTTCTGGAGGTGGAGGGGGATAACCTGACAGCCAGGGATACCACACTGGGGGGCGATGATGGAATTGCACTGGCATATGCACTGGCCATTTTGGAGAGCAGTCAGTATGAGCATCCGCCTCTGGAGGTTGTGTTTACCGTTGATGAGGAAATCGGACTTTTAGGTGCCAGGGGAATGGACCTTTCCTGTCTGAAATCCAAAAGAATGATTAATTTGGATTCAGAGGAGGAAGGCATCCTGTGGGCAGGCTGTGCCGGCGGCGGGAGTGTCCACGTGGAAATACCCATGAGATATATCCAGTCAGAAGGTGAGCAGGTGTCTGTGTCCATCTGTGGCTTAAAAGGCGGTCATTCCGGTTCTGACATTCACCAAAAGAGAGGAAATGCCCATATTTTGATGGGTCGTTTTCTCTATGAACTGGACCAGGCAGCAGAATATGAGATCGCCGGATTATCCGGGGGAGACAAAGATAATGTAATACCTGCCCGGTGTGATGTGCAGCTGGTGGTTTCTCCTGGACAAAAGGAGCAGTTTTTCTCTTTTATCGAAAGATGGCAGAGAGATATCCGCAGGGAATACGCAGGGTCCGACCAGGATATCACAGTGGATGCAGCAATGGGCGGGGAGGGAGAATATGAGGTTTTGGACCCCTCAGCAAAGAGCAGGCTTTTGTTCTTTTTGATGCAGGTTCCCGACGGTGTGTACAAATACAGCGGTGTGTGCAGGCATTTGGTGGAAACCTCATCGAACCTGGGTGTTCTGCGTCTGGAAAAGGATGCTCTGTATGGTGTCAGCGGTGTGCGCAGCAGCATAGAATCCGCCATTGGCCATCTGAAAGAGAAAATCGGTTTTCTGGCGGAATTTCTGGGCGGAACAGCAGAAGTCTCAGGCTGTTATCCTGCCTGGGAGTACCAGACGGATTCCCAGCTGCGCAGTCTGATGGCGGAAATCTATGAAGAAATGTATCAGACCAGGCCAAAAATCATGGCCATCCACGCCGGACTGGAGTGCGGGGTATTTTACCAGGCCATCCCCGGTCTGGACTGTGTGTCCATCGGTCCGGATATGCAAGACATCCACACACCGGATGAGACCTTATCCATATCCTCAACGCAGAAGGTATTTGCGTATCTGCTGGAGGTTCTCCGAAGATTATAGAAAGGCAGTTTATGCGGCTGATTCGATATTTGACAGTATGTATGTGGCTGCTATTTGCTATAGCAGTTTTCTGTAAATACGAGACAGATATTTTGTATGCGCGAAGTACCGTTTCCGGGATAAAAATCCATGATCTGGAAGGGGATGCTTTCCGAAAACAGCAGCTCAATGCGAAATTAGTAGAAAAGATGACCCAGAAACTTCACGGCCGGGCCCAAAAGGACGTATCAGATGCCATAGCGGCCACTATGCTTATGGGGGATTTTTATCCGGAAAAGCTTTATACAGAAGCTCCTCTGGTGGAGCATTTTAAAAGTGCATTGTGGGAAGAAAGCCAGCGGGTATACAAAGCAGTATGGGGGGATTTGGAATGTTTTCCGGTAAAAGCGCGGGAAGTTTTCTATGAGAATTCCTGGATGACTCCCAGGGGAAGCAGCGGGGAGCGCCGGCATGAGGGCTGTGATTTATTTGGAGCATCCGGCCAGCCGGGCCATGACCCAATAGTTAGTATCACGGATGGAATTGTAGAGCAGTCAGGATGGCTTCCCCTGGGGGGATACAGAATCGGGATACGCAGTCCTGGAGGGGGATATTTCTATTATGCCCACCTGGACTCCTATGAAAGGGAATTTCAGAAAGGGGATACCATTACTGCCGGGCAGATTCTGGGATTTATGGGGAACACCGGATACGGGCCTGAGGGAACCAGGGGGCAGTTTGCTGTTCATCTGCACCTGGGAATTTACATAGAGACACCAAATCATCCGGAACTGAGTGTAAATCCTTACTGGGTTCTGCGCTATCTGCAGACAGCTATGTAATTTTTATGAACTCTTTCATTTTTGGAGGCAAAAATTACAAATCTATGGTATACTAACTATTAAGAAATATGATGGTGATTGTTAAGGAGAGGAACTATGGAAATACAGTTGTGGAGGAATCTCTTGAGTCCCTATGAACTGGCAGTCCGGGAACTGGTTGTAAAGTTTAACCATATTATTAGAGAACACAAGGAAAAAGACTTGTATTCGCCCATGGAACAGGTAATCGGCCGTGTAAAAAGCATTGCCAGCATTCTGGAGAAAATGCAGCGAAAAGGCATTCCCTTCGACCGTCTGGAGGCGGAAGTGGAGGACATAGCCGGAATCCGCATTATCTGTCAGTTTGAGGAGGATATTGACGCAGTGGTATCCATTATCCAGAAATGTTCGGATATGGAGATTAAATATGAGAAAAATTACCTGATTAATGTGAAGGAAAGCGGTTACCGAAGCTATCACTTAATCATTTATTATACAGTACAGACAATAGACGGCCCCAGACGGCTGCAGGCGGAAATCCAGATCCGCACTCTGGCCATGAATTTCTGGGCAACCATCGAGCATTCCCTTCAATATAAATATAAGGGTAATATGCCGCCCCATGTGAGAGAGCGCCTGAGCAAAGCGGCGGCGGCGATTCTGCTCCTGGACCGGGAGATGTCCTCTGTGCGCAGTGAGATTATGGACGCACAGAACTTCTCACAGCTTCAGACGAATCTGGTGGCAGATATCTTAAATAACATAGAAAATCTGTATAAGTTCTCCAGCAAACGGGAGGTGAAGAAAATTCAGGATGAATTCTTCCGTGTGTATGAGAGCAACAATCTCCAGCAGCTGGAAAGATTCCACCGGCAGCTGGATATTATTACAGAAGGGTATCGGGCGCAGGCGGTTACGAAAGAGTTTATGGCGTGAGAGATGAATGGAGCGTAATATGTTAGAAAATATAAAAGCTGTTATTTTTGACCTGGACGGAACACTGGTGGATTCCATGGGCATCTGGAGAAGGGTAGATGTGGAATTCTTAAGCCGCAGGGGGATTCCTCTGCCGGATGATCTGCCCCAGGAGCTGGAAACCATGGAATTTATGGAAGTGGCCAGGTACTTCAGGGGCCGTTTTTCCCTGCCGGATACCCCGGAGGAGATTGCGGCGGAGTGGACAGATATGGCCATGGAAGAATACCTGCATAAAGTTCCCACCAAACCCGGGCTGAGAGAATTTCTGGATTATCTAAAAGAGCAGAAGATTCCGGCGGCTATTGCATCCAGCAATCATAGGAATCTGGTACAGGCCGCTTTAAAAGGCCACGGCCTGGAGCCTTATTTTTCCGCTGTGGTTACCTGCGGCGATGTGAAGAGGGCTAAGCCGGAGCCGGATGTATACCTTGAGGCAGCGAAAAGACTGGATACCGATCCCGGGCACTGCATGGTGTTTGAGGATATTCCGGTGGGAATCCGGGCAGGGAAAAGTGCAGGGATGCGTACCTGTGCCATCCAGGACGATTACAGCCAGTGCCAGGATAAGGAGAAGCGCAGACTGGCCGATTATTACATAGAGTCTTATACACAGGTGCTGGATGGCAGTTATGAGAAATTATAGTGCCAAGTCCCGCGGATGGTACTCTGCGGGACGTTTTTATGAGCGGTTATTTTTCCTGCACATGGGACAGGAGGGTATATGAAACAGGTATCGGTTTCGGAGACAGATGCAGGGCAGCGCCTTGATAAATATCTGCATAAAATTCTGACGCAGGCCCCCAAAGGATTCCTGTATAAAATGCTCCGGAAAAAGAACATTACACTAAATGGAAAAAAAGCCGGGGGCAGTGAACGGCTCTGCCCCGGGGATGAGATTCAGATGTTTTTGAGCCAGGAAACTCTGGACAAATTTTCTGAGCCCCATCCGGCAGAAACAGCCAGGCAGAGTCTGGAACAGGAACCGGATATTATCTATGAAGATGACCAGGTGCTGCTTTTGAACAAGCCCTGCGGTGTTCTGTCTCAGAAAAGCTGTCCAGAGGATTATTCTCTGTCGGAGTGGGTGAGGGATTATCTGTGCCGCGGCGGGAAGGCGGCGGGATTTTCCCCGGGTGTGTGCAACCGGCTGGACAGAAATACCAGCGGCATTGTGGCAGCCGGGAAATCTGTACGTGCCCAGCAGGAGTTATCTGCCATGTTCCAAAAAAGGCAGATGGGTAAATATTACCTGTGTCCGGTGCAGGGAATTCTGAAGCAGCAGGAGCACCTGCGGGGATATCTGCAGAAGTCAGAAAGCCAGAATAAAGTTTTCATATGGGAGGATAAAAAAACAGGCGGCCTGGGCCGTGACAAAAGAGACTATGTGGAAACAGTTTACCGGCCTCTGGGAGATAACGGACGTCTCACACTGCTGGAGGTACAGCTTATCACAGGGAAAACCCATCAAATTCGTGCTCATCTGGCACAGACCGGCCATCCGGTGTCAGGGGACAGAAAATACGGACTTCCCGGAGCTAAGGGAGATACTGCCTGGCAGCAGGGGCTTCGTCATCAGATGCTTCATGCCTGGAAATTAGAATTTCCAGAGTGTACAGGACTGCTGAAAGAACTGTCAGGCATGCGGTATGCTGCAGAGCTGCCGGGGGATTTTCGAAGCTTTTTAGAAAGAGAACATCTGGAGGAATGTATGCCATGAAAAAAATAGAATGGAATCAGGCTGTCCTAAAAGAAGTGAAGGAATACATCCACATGATCATATTTGTGGTCATTGTTGTATTCGTGGTCAATAATGTGGTATTAATAAATGCGAAGATTCCTTCGGAATCTATGGAAGAGACCATTATGACCAATGACAGAATCTTTGGATTCCGGCTGGCATATAAATTTGACCAGCCCAAAAGGTATGATGTGATTATTTTTAAATATCCCGACAATCCCAGAGAACTGTTTATTAAGCGTATCATCGGGCTGCCGGGAGAGACGGTATCCATGCGGGAGGGAAAAGTCTATATCAATGATTCGGAAAAACCTTTAGACGACAGTTTCTGTCCGGAAGACCCTCTGGGAGATTTCGGCCCTTATACTGTGCCGGAAGATTCTTATTTTATGCTGGGGGACAACCGGAATTATTCCAAGGATTCCCGGTTCTGGAATAATAAGTATGTCAGTGAAGACCTGATTGTGGGAAAAGCTCTCATCCGTTACTTCCCATCCATCAAGAAGATTGACTAAAATCAGGAGGAAGTTATGGGTACCTGGAATACGAGAGGGCTGAGGGGATCTGCGCTGGAGGAGCTGGTAAACCGCACCAATGACCAGTATGCAAAAAGAGGACTGGCCCTGATACAGAAAATCCCCACGCCCATCACTCCGGTGAGAATTGACAAGGAACACAGGCACATTACCCTTGCGTATTTTGAGCAGAAAAGTACCGTAGATTATATTGGGGCCGTGCAGGGGATTCCAGTATGCTTTGATGCCAAGGAATGCGCGGTGAATACCTTTCCCCTGGCCAATGTCCACCCCCATCAGATACAATTTATGAAGGATTTTGAAAAACAGGGAGGCGTGTCTTTCCTGTTGATTTTTTTCAATCACCTGGACAGGCTGTATTATCTGCGGCTGGAAAAGCTGCTTCAGTTCTGGGAGCGCAGGGAGCGGGGCGGAAGGAAAAGCTTCACCATTCATGAACTGGAAACAGATTTTTATCTGGAGAGCCGGGGGGGGATTCTGATTCCCTACCTGGACGGACTGCAGAAGGATCTGGGTATGCGGGATTGACAAAAGAGAGGAAAATCCCCTATAATAAGGAACTGTAGAAAATTAAGGGAGAATAATATGGAGCGTACAATTCATACACCGGAAGGTGTGCGGGATATATACAGTCAGGAATGTGCCCGTAAGAGAGTGCTGCAGAAGAAACTGCACAAGGTTTTTGTCTCTTACGGATATGAGGATATTGAGACACCTACATTTGAGTTTTTTGATGTGTTCAGCCAGGAAATTGGAACCATTCCCTCCAAAGACTTGTACAAATTTTTTGACAGGGAGGGAAACACATTGGTTTTGCGCCCGGATATTACGCCGTCTGTGGCCAGGGCGGCGTCCATGTATTTTCTGGAGAAGGATAAAAGCCAGGTGATCCGTCTCTGCTATCAAGGCAGTACGTTTCTCAACAGTTCCAGCTATCAGGGGCGTTCGAAGGAAGTGACGGAGCTGGGGGTGGAGATGATGGGCGATGCCTCGGCGGACAGCGACGCGGAGCTTTTGTCCATGACTGTGGAGCTTTTGAAGACAGCAGGCCTTACAGATTTTCAGGTGAGTGTGGGCCAGGTGGATTTTTTCAAATCTCTGCTGGAGGAGTCCGGGATGCCGGAAGATATCCGGGAAGAGCTGCGGGAGTTGATTTCTAATAAGAATTATTTTGGTGTGGAGGAGCTGATTCAGGAGCAGCATCTGGCGCCAAAGCTGGCCAATGTGTTTATGCAGATGCCCCAGCTGTTTGGCGGTACGGAGATTCTGGAAAAGGCAAAAACCATGACAAATAATGAAAAAGCGCTGGCCTCCATAGAGCGTCTGGAGGAAATCTACCGGATTCTGGAAATGTACGGCTGTGCCCAGTACATAACCTTTGACCTGGGGATGCTGAGTAAATACAAGTACTACACCGGAATTATCATGCAGGCGTATACTTATGGAACCGGACAGCCGCTGGTAAAAGGAGGGCGCTATAACAATCTGCTGGCCCATTTTGGAAAGCCATGCCCTTCGGTGGGATTCACCCTGGTGATGGAACATCTGATGAATGCCTTAAGCAGACAGGGAATCGAAGTTCCCCTCACCTGGAAAACCCAGGAAATCTTTTATGATGACACAAACCGGCAGGAGGCCATCGGGCAGGCTATGGCCATGCGCCGTGAGGGAAAACATGTTGTGCTGAAAAGAAAGGAAGTGTGCCCATGAGATATTTGACGTTTGCGCTGGGAAAAGGGCGCCTTGCCAAGACTGCTATGGAATTGTTTGAGAAAATAGGCATTCACTGTGAGGAGATGAAAGAGCCGGGGTCCCGGAGGCTGATTTTTGTAAATGAGGAGTTGAAACTGCGTTTTTTCCTCTCCAAAGGGCCGGATGTTCCCACTTATGTGGAATATGGGGCCGCGGACATTGGCATTGTGGGGAAAGATACCATCATGGAGGAAGGGCGCAAGCTGTACGAAGTACTGGATCTGGGATTCGGGAACTGTGACATGTGTGTGTGCGGGCCCCAGTCTGCGCGGGAACTGTTAAATCATGGCCAGTTAATCCGGGTGGCCACCAAGTATCCCAATATCGCGAAGGATTACTTCTATAATAAGAAGCACCAGACTGTGGAGATTATCAAATTAAATGGCTCCATTGAACTGGCACCTATTGTGGGGCTGTCTGAGGTGATTGTGGATATTGTGGAGACTGGAGCTACATTGCGGGAGAATGGGCTGGGTGTGCTGGAAACGATTTGTCCTTTGTCTGCGCGGATGGTGGTGAACCAGGTGAGCATGAAAATGGAGAGCCAGCGTATCAGTGGTATTATCCGGGATATTAAGGCGGTTCTTTGATACGAGGGAGGGCATCAGATGGAGAGAACGGCACAGTTAAAAAGAGATACCAATGAGACACAGATAGAGGTAGTGCTTTCCCTGGATGGAAGCGGAAAGGGAGAGATTGATACAGGAGTGGGTTTTTTTGACCATATGCTCCAGGGATTTGCCCGTCATGGACTGTTTGACCTGAAGGCAGCTGTGAAAGGGGATCTGCAGGTGGATGACCATCATACAATTGAGGATCTTGGGATTGTGCTGGGGGGTGCGGTGAGAGAGGCCATTGGGGATAAGAAGGGACTGAAACGTTATGGGAGCTGTATCCTTCCCATGGATGAGGCGCTGGTGCTGTGTGCAGTGGATTTGTCCGGCAGGCCCTATTTTGTTATGGACGGAGTGTCCTTTTCGGCGGATAGAATTGGAGATATGAGCACTCAGATGGTGCGGGAATTTTTCTATGCTGTCTCCTACAGTGCCGGGATGAATCTGCATATCAAAGTCTTTTCCGGGCATAACGATCATCATATTGCGGAGGGGATGTTTAAGAGTTTTGCGAAAGCGCTGGATGAGGCGGTTACGATTGATCAGAGGATTAAGGATGTGTTGTCAACTAAGGGAAGTTTGTGAGAGTTGATTGGGAAAGTATAAGAGAGGAAATAAAAAATGGGCGAGAAACGGATGATCCCCTGTCTGTATTTATATCAAGGACAGGCGGCGGCAGGACGGGAAGACAGGCAGTTGTTTCACAGCGGCAGTGTGGAGGAGATTGGCAGGTTCTACAGTGATAACGGGGCAGATGAGCTGCTGGTCTTTGATTTGTCTGACACAGATGTTGAGCATGAGAAAGCCATAGGAAAAATCAAGGAGCTCTGTGAGCGCTCCCAGGCACCTGTGACAGCGGCGGGAAATATCCGCCGGATGGAGGATGTGAAAAAGTTTTTGTACGCAGGGTGTCATCGTGTGTTTTTGGATTTCTCTGATGACAGCCAGGCAGGGCTTTTGAAAGAGGCATCGGACCGGTTTGGAAAAGAGAAAATTGCCGCCGGCATTTCAAATATGACAGAGTTTCTGGCGCATAAGGAAATGATTGAGCAGTATGCAGGGGCTGTCTTTGGGACTGTGGATATGTTAAAGGAATGTATTCTTTCTTCTGATATTTCTCTGTTTGTTTTTGCGTCTGAGGGGGCCGCTGAAGAGGACGTGCTGGAGCTTCTGCGGGACGTGCGGGTCCACGGCATCTGTGGAGACTGGATTGGCAGGATGGAAAGACCCATTATGGAATTTAAGCGTGTCTGCGCGCAGCATCAGATTCCGGTGAATCTGTTTGAGAGCAAAATCGCCTGGAAAGACTTTAAATTGAACAACGAAGGGCTGATTCCTGTGATTGTCCAGGATTACCAGACAGATGAAGTACTGATGCTGGCGTATATGAATGAGGAGGCGTTTAAAGCAACCCTTCGGACTGGAAAGATGACCTACTGGAGCCGCAGCAGGAAGGAACTCTGGGTGAAGGGAATGACTTCCGGGCATTTTCAGTATGTAAAATCTCTGACTCTGGACTGTGACAACGATACCATTCTGGCCAAAGCAGAGCAGGTGGGAGCGGCCTGCCATACAGGGAATCACACCTGCTTTTTTAAAGAGCTGGCCAGCAGGGAGTATGACGACACCAACCCGCTGAAAGTGTTCCAGCAGGTTTACGATGTGATATTGGACAGACAGAAAAACCCCAAAGAGGGTTCTTATACTAATTACCTGTTTGAAAAGGGAATTGATAAAATTCTGAAGAAACTTGGTGAGGAATGCACAGAAATAGTGATTGCGGCAAAAAATCCGGATAAAGAAGAAATTAAATATGAGATTTCTGATTTCTTATACCATATGATGGTGCTGATGGCGGAAAAGGGAGTCTGCTGGGAGGATATCACACGGGAGCTGGCCCGCAGGTGATGGGTGGATGTATGATTTTCCTATGGTTCCTTGCAGAAAATGATTGACGTAATTCCTGCTGGGTGTATATAATAAAACCTGGAAAAGGCAGCTGATGTATGGTAGATAATTGGGAGTTTTTTTCAGGAGTCACGAGTTTAGAGAAAAGAAACAAAACTCTGGCTGTGAAATGAAAGAGTGCAATTATCTATAGAACAATATGAGGAGATATTATTATGAGTAAAATTACGATGACTACGCCTTTGGTGGAGATGGACGGAGATGAGATGACCCGGGTTTTGTGGGAGATGATTAAGGAAGAACTGCTGCTTCCCTATATTGACCTGAAAACGGAGTATTATGACCTGGGGCTGGAATACCGCAATGAAACCAATGACCAGGTGACTGTGGATGCGGCAGAGGCCACGAAGAAATATAAAGTGGCTGTAAAATGTGCCACCATCACCCCCAATGCCGCCCGCATGGATGAGTATGACCTGAAAGAAATGTGGAAGAGCCCCAATGGAACCATCCGTGCTATGCTGGATGGAACTGTTTTCCGTGCCCCCATTCTGGTGAAAGGTGTAGAGCCTGTGGTAAATAAATGGAAGAAACCCATCACTCTTGCCAGACATGCCTATGGGGATGTTTATAAAAACGCGGAGATGCAGATACCGGGACCGGGAACTGTGGAGCTGGTTTACACAGCGGCAGACGGCTCTCAGAAAAAAGAACTGATTCATCAGTTTGATGGCCCGGGAGTGGTTCAGGGAATGCATAATCTGGACAGTTCTATCGAAAGTTTTGCCAGAAGCTGCATGAATTATGCCCTGGATTTGGGACAGGATTTGTGGTTTGCCACCAAGGATACCATTTCCAAACAGTATGACCATCATTTCAAAGATATTTTCCAGGAAGTTTACGACAAAGAGTTCCAGGAGAAGTTTGAAAAGGCTGGGATTGAATATTTTTATACGCTGATTGACGATGCCGTTGCCCGGGTGATGAAATCAGAAGGCGGATTTATCTGGGCATGTAAGAATTATGACGGAGATGTGATGAGCGATATGGTCTCCTCCGCATACGGTTCATTGGCTATGATGACCTCTGTGCTGGTTTCTCCTCAGGGGTATTATGAATACGAAGCGGCCCACGGCACAGTACAGCGCCACTATTACCGTTACAAAAAGGGAGAGGAGACTTCCACCAACCCGGTAGCTACCATATTTGCCTGGACAGGAGCGCTGGCAAAACGGGGCGAAATGGATGGAAATCAGGAACTGATTGACTTTGCCGAAAAACTGGAGCGGGCCACACTTGAGACCATCGAGAGCGGGAAGATGACAGGAGACCTGGCGCTGATCACCAGTATTGAGAATCCTCAGGTGCTCAACAGCAGGGCCTTTATCCAGGAGATTGCCTCCAGGCTTTCATAAAATATAAATAAGAAGCTGTCAGTTTCAAAGCCTGCCTTGTCACTTGTCCGGTGAAGGCAGGCTTTGAATTATGTATGTAATCATGAAATCTTCTGCAATTTATCGCTGTGTTCAAGAATTACACTTTTTATTACATCAATATCGGTCTGCATTGTTTCAATTTTAGCAGTTGCTTTTTCATAGCGTTTCGCCGCTGGCACATAGTTTTCAGCAAGTAATTGAATATTTTTATCAGTGACATTTTCAAGATGCATTTTAATGCTGTTAATATCATCATTCAAATGATTAATATCGCTTTTTATATTACTAATATCATCATTCAAATGATTAATATCGCTTTTTATATTACTAATATCATCATTCAAATGATTAATATCGCTTTTTATATTACCAACATCATTATTCAAATGATTAATATCGCTTTTCATATAGTTGATATCGCCTTTTATATGGCTAATATCATCTTTTAGCGGCTGTAATTCAGCTTGTATTTCGGATTTTAGCTTTTTGTCCATCATATCAGATATGGCAAGTAATAATTCATTATTCGTCATGGAACCACCCTCCATCATGTCTGCTGGCATGTCTGCGTTTCTGGATATTTTATAGTATATCACAGATAGAGGGTAAAGTCTATTAAATTATTAATGTCGTTATTTAGATTGCATATGATATGTAATTTGAGATTTGGAGGCAAATATGATACTGGAAACAGAGAGATTATATCTGCGGGAGATGAAACAGACTGATTTTCCCTTTCTGTGCAAAATTCTGCAGGATGATGATACTATGTATGCGTATGAGGGCGCATTCAGCAGCCATGAAGTACAGGAGTGGCTTGATAGACAGATTTCCCGTTATCAAAAGTGGGGCTTTGGTTTATGGGCTGCGGTTTTAAAAGAAACAGATGAGATGATCGGCCAATGCGGACTTACCATGCAGCCGTGGAAAGAAACAGAAGTTCTTGAAATCGGTTATCTTTTCAACAGGGCTTATTGGCATAGAGGGTATGCCATAGAAGCCGCAGAGGCTTGTAAACAATATGCTTTTGAAATATTAAAGGCAGATGAAGTCTGTTCTATCATCAGGGACACGAACCGCGCTTCCCAAAATGTAGCTGTCAGAAATGGTATGACGGTGGCAGATACCTGGATCAAACATTACAGGGGAATAGATATGCCCCATGACCGTTATGTGATTTTGCAAAGCCAGGGGGAAGTTTCACCCCTCCCCCTGGGCTCACACAGCACAAAATTTTAATCCTCCGCCAGCTGCTCCCACAATTCATATAAGTTCTCCAGCTCTTGCTGAATATCCGCCTGTTCCAGTGAAAGCTGGCCGCACTGCTCCGGGTCGGTGGCGATTTCCGGCTGGGAGAGAAGCTGGTTGATCTGCTCGTTTCGGCCTTCCAGTTCATCAATGCGGGCTTCGGTCTTTTTCAAATCATTGGCCCGTTTCCGCTGCCGGGCCTGTTCTTCTTTTTTCTGCTGCCAGGTGAGTTTTTCCTGGGAAATGCCCTGGGAAGTTTCCTCAGTTTCCTGTGAGGGTGCGTATCTGGCTGTCAGTTCCTCCCGTTTTTCCATGTAATAGTCATAATTTCCCATATAATTCACCAGGGACTGGTTAGTAAGGTCCAGAATCCGTGTGGCAGTCCGGTTGATGAAATACCGGTCATGGGATACATAGAGCAGGGTGCCGGTATAGTTATTTAGCGCGTCCTCCAGAATTTCCCTGGAGATAATGTCCAGATGGTTGGTGGGCTCATCCAGAATCAGAAAATTTGCCTCAGACAGCATGAGCTTTGCCAGGGAGACCCGGCCCCGTTCCCCGCCGCTTAAGGAAGAGATGGACTGGAATACGTCGTCTCCTGTGAACAGGAAAGCTGCCAGTACATTGCGGATTTCTGTATTGGTCAGTGTGGGGTATGCATCGGAGAGTTCTTCAAAGATAGTTTTCTCCATATGCAGTACGTGGTGTTCCTGGTCGTAATAGCCGATTTGCACCTGTGTGCCTAGACTGCAGCTGCCCTGGTCCGGGGTGAGAAGGCCGTTGATCAGCTTCAAAATAGTGGTTTTCCCGGTTCCGTTGTTACCGATTAACGCCACCCGCTCTCCCCGCTTGATCTCGAAAGAGAGATCCGTAAATAGGGCTTTCCCGTCAAAAGATTTGGCCAGTTCCTGTACCAGCAGAACATCATTTCCGCTGGTGATTCTGGGGGTGAGCCGGATATGCATGGCATCTGTCTCCATCACAGGTTTTTCCAGCAGCACCATTTTATCCAGCTGTTTTTCTCTGCTCTCGGCTCTGCGGATGGATTTTTCCCGGTTGAAGGACTTGAGCTTGGCGATGACTTCCTCCTGATGCTGGATTTCCTGCTGCTGATTCTGCCAGGCTTTGTACTGGGCTTCCCTTACCTGTGCTTTTTTCTGGCTGAAAGAGGAATAGTTTCCGGTAAAGGTCATAGATTTTCCCTGTTCCAGCTCCACCACCCGGGTGACCACTTTGTCCAGGAAGTAGCGGTCGTGGGACACAATCAATACGGCTCCCGGGTAGTTGGACAGATACGTTTCCAGCCAGACAATGGCATCCATATCCAAGTGGTTAGTGGGCTCGTCCAGCAGCAGGATGTCCGGTTTGTTCAGCAGGAGACAGGCCAGAGACACCCGGGTTTTCTGTCCGCCAGATAAGGTGGTAATGGACTTATGAAAGTCATCTTCTGCAAATCCCAGTCCCTTCAGCACGCCTGTCACCTCACTCTGGCAGGCGTAGCCGTTGTTTAGTTCAAACTGCTGGGTAAGGCTGGCATAAGTGTTCATCAGCTTTTCCAGCGTTTCCTCGTCGGCCTGTTTCATGGCAAGCTCTGTCTGGCGCATTTTTTCTTCCATATCCAGCAGATACTGCTTTTCTTTTAAGACCTCCTGATAAATGGTACGGCTGCTGTGCATATCCTGGTGCTGGGCCAGATAGCCCAGGGAAGTGCCCTTTGCCATGACAACCTGGCCGCTGTCCGGTTCCAGCTCCCTGCGGATGATGCGCAGCAGCGTGGTCTTTCCCGCGCCGTTGCAGCCGATGAGTGCTGTTTTTTCCCGTTCTTCTATATGAAAAGATACCTGATCTAAAATGGTTTTTTCTCCAAAACTCTTTTGGATATTCTGACAGGTAAGTAACATGTGAATCCTCCTTCTTGATATAACTTGTACCATTATAACGAAAAAGGGTGAAAAATACAATTGATTCCGCGAAGTAAATCACAGGGGGAATTTTAGGATGTGAATCCAGCGGCAGTAATTGACATATCCGATGCCGCCCGATACAATTAAAAATATTTAAGATTTAACTCAATTTCTGATACGCAAAAAGAACAGATAAAAAGGAGAGACGGCTATGCAGTATATTTTGAATTGTGGGCAGATGAAAGAGGCGGACCGTTATACAATAGAAGAAATAGGAATTCCATCCATGGTACTGATGGAGCGGGCCGCCCTGTCTGTGGTGGAGGAGATGGAACAGGAGGGACACTGTCTGGGAAAAGTCCTGGTTGTCTGCGGCACCGGAAATAACGGCGGTGATGGGTGGGCAATCGCTCGACTTCTTCACCTAAAAGGTTACAAAGTTTTTGTGGAATGTGTGGGAAACCCGGAAAAAATGACCGCAGAAACCCGAATGCAGTATAAGATTGCCGGGAATTATCAGATTCCTGTTGTCAATAACCCAGAGTACGGGGAATATACTACTATAGTGGATGCCCTGTTCGGCGTAGGGCTTTCCCGCCCAGTGGAAGGAGATTACAAAAGGAAAATTGAAAAAATCAATGCAGGCGGCGCTTTTATATGGAGTGTGGATATTCCATCGGGGATTGATGGAGATACGGGAAAAGTGATGGGAACTGCTGTCCGGGCAGATGCCACAGTGACATTTGCCTTTGCCAAAATCGGACATGTCCGCTATCCCGGCAGAGTGTACACTGGCAGGCTGTGTGTAAAAGATATTGGAATCTATTCCATAGAAAAGGAACGGGACCAGTATGCCTGCTCTCTGGATGAGACAGACGCTTTCGGTATGCTGCACAGGGATCCGGGAGGACATAAGGGTACATTTGGAAAAGTTCTAGTGCTGGCGGGCAGTCATGGAATGAGCGGCGCCGCTTATTTTGCGGGAAGTGCCGCTTATGGGGCAGGGGCAGGCATGGTGAAAATCTGTACCACAGAAGATAACAGACAGATTCTGCAGACACTGCTGCCTGAAGCATTGTACGGTACCTGGGAGGAAGAAGGGCTGAGGGAGGCCATGGACTGGTGCAGTGCAGTGGTAACAGGCCCCGGCATCAGCAAGAGCAGAGAAGCAGCGGATATGCTGAGATTGGTGCTGGAGCTTGGCAGACAGCGGAATCTGCCCATGGTACTGGATGCGGACGGACTGAATCTGATTGCCGCCTTCCCAGAGTATCGGGACATGCTTTATGAAAACTGTGTCTATACCCCGCACATGCTGGAACTGAGCCGTATGATGAATCAAAAGGCAGAGGATATGCTGGAACAGCCGTTTTCTGTCTTAGAGGAATTTGCAGGCATTTATCCGGGAACCCTTGTCTGGAAAGATGCCTGTACCATCGTCCGGAGCGGTGGGGGAAGAATCTATTTAAACAGGAGCGGAAATGAGGGGATGGCATCTGCAGGTTCCGGCGATGTGCTGGCTGGACTGCTGGGGGGTCTGCTGGCAGGGGGGATGGCGCCGGAGCAGGCGGGTCCCCTTGGTGTCTATCTCCATGGAAAAGCAGGGGACTGCGCAAAGGAGCAAAAGGGAAGTCATGCCATGACAGCCAGGGATATATTAGAAGGGATTTCCCCTGCTGTCAGACATGCCGCATCAAGGACAGAAATTTAAAAGGATTTCGACGGTGTCTTAAAGGACGCCGGTACATAGTCTGGTTTACCAGACATAATAGCCGCCAGGGATTTTTATAGTATACTCCGGAAAAACTTGGGAAATACTATGGTTAAAACATAGGAATCGGAGTGTGAGTTCAGTGATTATTAAAAGAGGAGATATATATTATGCAGATTTAAGACCAGTTGTGGGCAGTGAACAGGGGGGAATCCGTCCTGTCCTGATTATACAAAATGATATTGGAAACAAGCACAGCCCTACGGTGATTTGTGCAGCCATTACTTCTAAGATGAATAAGGCCAAGCTTCCCACCCATATTGAAATTGATTCTTCCGAATATGCCATTGTAAAAGACTCTGTCATTTTGCTGGAGCAGCTGCGGACCATTGATAAGAGAAGGCTGAAGGACAAGGTATGTCATTTGGATAAAGGGATTCTGGAAAAGGTAAACCATGCCCTGGGGATTAGTCTGGAATTGCCGGTTTAGGCTACATACTAACTTGACGCCAGTATTCTTGACGGATAGTCCTGAAAATGATACCATAGGAGATAATATATTACAAAAGGAGAGGAAATATGTCAGGACATTCAAAATTTGCGAATATAAAGCATAAAAAAGAAAAGAACGACGCGAAGAAGGGGAAAATATTTACCGTTATCGGAAGGGAAATTGTAGTGGCGGTGAAAGAAGGCGGAGCAGACCCGGAGAATAACAGCCGTCTGAGAGATGTGATAGCCAAGGCAAAGGCCAATAATATGCCCAACGATACCATTGAGCGCGGCATCAAGAAAGCCGCCGGAGACGCCTCAGCAGATAATTATGAGTATGTAACCTATGAAGGCTACGGGCCCAATGGGATTGCCATTATCGTAGATGCTCTGACGGATAATAAGAACCGGACAGCGGGAAATGTGCGCAGTGCCTTTACAAAGGGAAATGGAAGCATTGGAACAAAGGGCTGTGTCTCCTTCATGTTTGATAAAAAAGGACAGATTATTATTGACAGGGAAGAATGTGAGATGGACGGAGATGACCTGATGATGATGGCGCTGGATGCCGGGGCTGAAGATTTCCAGGAAGAAGAGGACAGTTTTGTCATACTCACAGACCCGGATTCTTTTGGACAAGTCAGGGAAGCCCTGGAAAAAGAGAACGTCCCAATGGCTGAGGCGGAAGTCACCATGATCCCCCAGACCTGGGTAGAGCTCACCGATGAGGCGGCAGTCCGCAGTCTCCAGAAAACCCTTGACCTGCTGGAAGACGATGATGACGTCCAGGCGGTTTATCATAATTGGGATGAATAAGGATTGCGTGAAAAAGCTCTTTTTTGAGACAGCATATTGTGCTCGGAAAGGAGCTTTTTGTATGTTAAAATTCTTATAAAGGGGGAGTTATGAGTTGTAAATACAGAGACATTTAGTTGTTCTTATTGACACTTATAGATATTGACAATATGATGATTTATAGACAATACTTTCTTAAAAGATGGGGTGATGAAAATGAGTAATCGTGATATGTGCATATCAATAATCGACAATATGGAGGAATGACAATTACAAAGTGTTTGTGAAATGCTGCGGGCAATGCAAAAATCATTGGAGAAAATGGAATCTGGTACAATGGAAACCATGCAGCTTCTTTCAAATCAAGAATTAGCAGAGAAATTGATAGAAGGTAAGAAAACACCACTCGCTGAATGTATACCAGACAGTGAGGTTATATGGTGATGTATCAAATTGTTTATACAAAAGCAGCGATAAAAGATATTGATAAAAGGAGAAAGAATGGGAGAAACATAAATCATACACTTCCTGGGAATACTACCCCAGGAGGTGTTTTATATGTGTGAAAAAAAACAGGAAAAGAAGGAAGAACAGAATCTCCTGTCGGATAAAATGGAGAATCTGAAAAAGGAAGAGAGCCAGAACCAGCAGATTGAAGACACTGGCCAGGTGACTTTGGACAATAATGAGGACAAGTGCCACATCCATCTTCTGACCATCATCGGTGAAGTGGAAGGGCATGAGTCTGCTGCAAATCAGAGCAAGACCACCAAATATGAACATGTACTGCCCAAGCTGGCCATGATTGAAGATGATGAAGATATTGACGGTCTTCTGGTACTCCTAAACACAGTGGGAGGAGATGTGGAGGCCGGGCTGGCCATTGCGGAGATGATCGCCTCCCTGAGCAAGCCCACCGTTTCGCTGGTGCTGGGGGGCGGACATTCCATCGGTGTGCCCCTGGCAGTGTCAGCAGATTATACATTTATTGTTCCCAGCGCCACCATGGTGGTACATCCGGTGAGGAGCAACGGTATGTTTATCGGGGTTGTGCAGAGTTACCGGAATATGGAAAAGACACAGGACAGGATTACGGGCTTTGTATCCGAACATTCCCATATTACCCAGAAGCGTCTGGAGGAATTGATGCTGGATACGTCTCAGCTGGTGAAAGATGTGGGAACCATGTTGGACGGAGAAGAGGCAGTCCGGGAAGGACTGATTGATGAAGTGGGAGGCATCAGCCAGGCTTTGAAGAAGCTTTATGACTTAATTGAGGAAAATATGGAAAAATGAAGAACCCAAAACCCTGAAACGGCAACCGCAGATATGGAGAAAATTCTGCGGTTTGTTTTTTTATATGTCTTATGATATAATGTCCTTCATAGACATGCTGAGCGTGCTTACAGAGTAGATGGAGGAAGCGATGAACTTTTTGCAAGCGCTGTTGATTGGGATTTTACATGGAGTGACCGCCTTTTTGCCCGTAAGCAGTTCCGGCCATGCAGGGCTGTTGGAGAACCTGTGGAATATACGCGCGCCGGAGAATCTTTTTTTTGAAGTGTTATTACATACAGCAGTCCTTCTGGCTGTGATTGTTACTTTCTGGAGTGATATCCGCAGGATTCTGGCGGAGTTTATTCTGATTATCATGGATGTGCTGACCAATATCCGGATTTACATAGAGAATAAGAAAAACGGCGGGGAAAAACGTTACCAGAAAATCGGCGGGACTAATTACCGTAAAATGACACTGCTTCTTATGACCGCAGTGGTTCCCATGTCGATTCTGGGATTTCTCTCCAGAAACCTGGCAGAGATTGCTTTTGGAAGCTTTCCGGCAATCGGCATGGGCATGATGATTTCTGCCATTTTGCTGCTGGTCACAGACTTTATACCCGCAGGGGACAGAATTCCCAGGAATATGACATACGACCATGCCATGTGGATGGGGATCTGCCAGGGAATCGCAGTATTTCCCGGCATTTCCAGGGTAGGCATTTCCATGTCTATTAGTCTGCTGTGCGGTTTGAATAGAAAAGCATCGGTGAAATTCACTTTTTTAATGGGGATACCGGCTGCGGCCGGGGCTTTGATTTTGGAACTGGGACAGGTCAGCAGCCTGTCTCTGCCAGGAAAGCAGCTGGCCTATTATATGGCCGGTGCTGTGGCTGCGGGAGCTGTCGCTTTCTTTCTTATTAAATATATGGTAAAATATCTGCAGAGAGCAAGGTTTCGCGGGTTTGCGTACTACAGTTTTCTGCTGGGCATTACAGCTATCGTGTGTAACTTTTTGCATTGAAGAACTTTTATTATTTATAGGAAACAGGAGGAGTGGCAATGGCGGCAGCTTCTAAGGCCAAGCGGGCAGCGGGCAGAAAAAAGCGCAGGAAAAAAACAGCACAGAACAGTTTTGCCGGTGAAATTATTTTGATTGTGATGCTGGCAGTTTCCATTTTGCTGTTGATTAGCGATTTCGGATTAGGAGGCTTATTGGGGGATACAGTGAGCACTTGCTTTTTCGGGGTTTTTGGCATAGCGTCTTATGTATTACCTGTTTTTTTATTTTCATGTACAGCTTTTTGGGTTTCCAATAAAGAGAATCTTCTGGCTTATAAAAAAATTGCAGCCAGTGTGTTGTTTTTTTGTTTCTTATGTGCATTGCTGCAGTTATTGATACAGGGAGATACCACTTCTTGGGAAATCAGCCAGTACTACCTTTATTCTTCAGAAGGTCTGGGCGGCGGAGTGGTGGGCGGCGTCATCTGCAAAGGACTCTGTCTCGCCTTCGGACTGCTGGGAGCCTACATTATATTGATTACCGGTCTGGTGATTTTTTTGATTGTGATTACCCAGAGATCTCTATTGGGATTCTGCAGGAAACTGTTTTTTGATACCCCCAAGTCATCCAGACCGGCGAAGAACAAAAAGAGGGTGGAGACTCCTGTTCAGGGAAAGAACGGCGGGAGAAGAAGCCACAGGGCAGACGCTTCCCAGCCTGCTCCTTTTCACGTGGAACTGGCGTCTCCTTCTATAGACCGGGGACCTTCCCTGGAGGAAACAGAAGCAGAACCGGAAGCTGAGGCGAAGCCTGAGACCGGACTAAAATCGAAAATTAAGCAGTCCGGGCAGGAGAAGGCAGAACAGAAGTCAGTGGAAGAAACGGTCCAGATGTCTTTTGAAATACAGCGGGGCGGCAGGAAGGAAGAACCTGTGACGGAGACAAAAGATATGGCGCCGTCTGAAATACAGGAGACACCTGTGTACAAATTCCCCCCCTTTTCTCTGCTGAAAAAAGGAAAGAAATCCAGGGGAGGGGATTCGGATCAGTATCTGCGGGAGACGGCCCAGAAACTACAGGATACGCTGCACAATTTTGGGGTGAATGTATCTGTCACCAATGTGAGCTGCGGGCCCACGGTTACCCGTTATGAACTACAGCCGGAACAGGGGGTAAAGGTGAGCAAAATTGTAGGGCTGGCTGATGATATTAAGTTAAACCTCGCCACTGCAGATATCCGGATTGAGGCTCCCATACCCGGCAAAGCGGCAGTGGGCATAGAAGTCCCCAATAAGGAAAACAGCCCGGTGATGCTCCGGGATTTGATCCAGTCAGCGGAATTTAAAGATGCCGGTTCCACCCTGT
This sequence comes from uncultured Lachnospiraceae bacterium, assembly GCA_910588825.1. Taxonomy (GTDB): domain Bacteria; phylum Bacillota; class Clostridia; order Lachnospirales; family Lachnospiraceae; genus MGBC164599. Next base: position 38,508 of record CAJURF010000001.1, on the reverse strand, counting down.
CTTTTGCAGCAGGCAAGGATATCGCAGGACAGCCGGTGATTACAGATATTGCAAAGATGCCCCATTTATTGATCGCCGGCGCCACAGGTTCAGGAAAATCCGTCTGTATCAATACACTGATTATGAGTATTTTATATAAAGCCCGGCCGGAGCAGGTGAAAATGATTATGATTGACCCGAAAGTGGTGGAATTAAGTGTATACAATGGAATTCCCCATCTGCTGATTCCGGTGGTGACTGACCCTAAAAAGGCGGCAGGCGCTCTGAACTGGGCAGTGGCGGAGATGACAAACCGCTATAACGCATTTGCAGAGTATAATGTCCGGAATCTGACAGATTACAATCAAAAGATTGCGGAAATCACTGCTTCGCCTGAAGGGGAGCCTCCCCAGAAAATGCCTCAGATGATTATTATTGTAGATGAGCTGGCAGACCTGATGATGGCAGCGCCGGCTGAGGTGGAAGATGCCATCTGCCGTCTGGCCCAGCTTGCCCGGGCGGCAGGCATTCATCTGATTATTGCCACTCAGCGGCCTTCGGTAAATGTAATCACAGGTCTGATCAAAGCCAATATGCCCTCCAGAATTGCCTTTGCAGTTTCTTCCGGTGTAGATTCCCGGACAATTCTGGATATGAATGGAGCAGAAAAACTGCTGGGAAAAGGCGATATGTTGTTTTATCCCCAGGGATATCCCAAACCTGCCCGCCTGCAGGGAGCTTTTGTTTCAGACGAGGAAGTGAGTGCAGTGGTTGATTTTCTGTCGGAAAAGAATCCCAAAGCTGTTTATGATGAACAGATGCACAAAGAGATTGTCACGGCCAGTGCGGTCCAAGGGTCTGCTTCCTCATCAGGGGAGGAGAGGGACTCTCATTTTGAAGCAGCAGGAAAGCTGATTATCGAAAAGGATAAGGCGTCCATTGGAATGCTGCAGCGTGCTTTTAAAATTGGTTTTAACCGTGCCGCCAGAATTATGGACCAGCTGTCCCAGGCAAATGTTGTGGGACCGGAGGAAGGCACAAAACCCCGGAAGGTACTCATGTCTGCACAAGAATTTGAAGAGTATATCGCAAAGAACGCTGAGTAGTCAGCAGTCCGCTGTAGAGTGTGTTTGAAAAAAGTACCTGAAATGAGGTAAAAGTATGAAATGTCCAAAGTGCGGGGCAGAAGTAAAGCCTGGAAGCCTGTACTGCGGTGAATGTCTGCAGGAGATTCACTGGGTTCCGGAATATAATACAGTGGAAACTCTGTTGAATAAGGAAAAAAAGGCAAAAATGCAGATGCTTAAAAAGCAGGCGAAACATTTGGAAGAGCTGAGCAGAAGAACCATGCCCAGTTTGAAAAAACGTGTGTTAGCCTGTCTGGCAGTGCTGTCAGCAGTATGTGTATGCTCTGCAGTCTATTTTTACAGAGAAAATTCTTATTCTGCGCAGTATTCCATGGCACGGGGATTTTATGCCCGGGAACAGTACGACAAGGCATTGGAATATGCAGATAAGGCCATGAGCATTAATCCCAAAAAAGATGGAGCTCCCATTCTTCTGGCACAGATTTTGAAGGAGCAGGGGGATTTAGAGGGAGCTGTTAAAATTCTGGAAGGGAATCTTCGGTATCACACATCCAGCCAGAAGTATTATATGAATTTAATTATAATGTATGAAGAAGCCAGGAAGCCTGATAAAATCAAAAATTTGATTGTGCAGGCGGATTCGGAATTGATTCACAAAAACTTTGCCTATTATCTGTGTCCAGACCCCAAGATATCCCCGGAGACGGGAACCTATGATGAAGAATTAACGGTTGAGGTTCAGGAGGAGGATGGAGTAAAATATTACTATACATTAGACGGCAGCACTCCCACCAGTAAGAGCCCCCGCTATCAGCAGCCGATTTTCATCGGGAAAGGGGTGACAGAACTGCAGGTAGTGGGAGAAAATGTATTTGGCATTACCAGTGACATATTATATAGAAAATATACCGTTCTTGTGGAGGCGCCCGATGCCCCGGATATTATGCCTGAGTCAGGCAATTATGATACAGACACGGAGATTACAGTGGAAATCCCTGACGGTTTCCGGGCCTATTATGCATTTGACGAGTATCCTACAGCAGACAGCACTGAGTACAAAGCGCCTGTTAAGATGCCGCCGGGGGGACATACCTTTTATGCGGTTTTAATAGGCGGCAATGATATAGAAAGTGACGTGGCCAGCCAATATTATTATGTGGGAGACTAATGCAGTATGCGTATCACAATACTTACCGTGGGAAAAATAAAAGAGCCCTATCTCAGAGAAGCTGTCCAGGAGTACAGCAAGCGTCTGGGAAGGTACTGCCGCCTGGAGATTCTGGAAACGGCTGACGAGAAGACACCAGACCAGCTGGAGACAGCCGCAGCGCAGCAGGTGCGCCAGCGAGAGGGAGAGCGGCTTTTGAAGCGGCTTCCGGCAGATTCTTATGTCATTACACTGGAGATTTTGGGCAGGCAGCTTTCATCCGAAAAATTTGCCCAGAAAATTGATAATCTAGCAGTTCAGGGTATCAGCCACATTGTATTTGTAATCGGAGGTTCTCTTGGCCTTGGCAGGAATATACGGGAAAAATCTGATTTTGCACTGAGCTTTTCAGAGATGACATACCCCCATCAGCTTATGCGGGTGATTTTGTTAGAACAGATCTACCGCAGTTATCGGATCATAAATGGAGAGCCCTATCATAAGTAGATATCACAGACAGTGCAAATAAATTTTGCAGAGAAAGGAAGGTACGATGCAGAATAAAACAACACGTTTCATAGTAGTTAGTTTTCTATTGATATCTGTGCTCAGTGTTTTTATCTTTTCTTTTCTGGCATTGTCCATGAACCGGAAAAGTGAGGATACCATCAACGAAATCGGAACCACATATATGTTCAGTATGAGTGAACAGATATCTATGCATTTTGAGACTACGATCAAGCTTCGTCTGTCACAGGTAAAAGCCCTTGTGGATACAATTCCTCCGGCAGAAATGCGTGTGGATGCAGCAAAGGGACAGGAACTCGTATACAATGCCCAGGCCCGCGGTTTTGACTACCTGGCTTTGTATTCCGAAGACGGGGATTTTGAAATGATAGAGGGCAGGACTCTGCATGTGACCGATCCCCAGCCGTTTTTGAATTCTTTTCAAAATGGGGAGGAAAAAGTGGCGGTGGGTACAGATGAAGTCGGAAACGATATTGTACTTCTCGGTGTTCCAGCATCGTATCCCATGAATGGCGGTGAAAAATGCATTGCACTGGTGGCTGGGCTTCCTGTCAGCTATATCAGCGAAACACTTTCCCTGGATCGGGAGGGGACCATGACCTATTCACATATTATCCGCAGGGACGGCAGCTTTGTCATTCACGGATTTAATTCCCGAGAGAGCAACTATTTTGACCAGCTGCGCTCCAGCTGCGCCAAGGAGCATCGGAATGATATGGAGATATATATACAGGGTCTGGCTGGTTCCATGCAGGAAGGCGGCAAATACTCCAGCGTTCTGGAAACAGATTCCGGACGTCATCACCTGTATTCATCTAATCTGCCTTATACAGAGTGGTACCTGGTGACTGTGATGCCTTATGGGCAGTTGAACGAACAAGTTAGTAATTTAGGACACCAATGGCTGACTATGACGCTGGGGGGCTGCAGTATTATACTTCTGGCTCTGATCTTTGTCTTTTTCAAGTATTATAATTTGACCCGCAGGCAGGTATATGCATTGAATACAGCCCGCCAAGAGGCGGTGTATGCCAATCAGGCCAAAAGTGAGTTTCTTTCCAATATGAGCCATGATATCCGTACTCCCATGAATGCAATTGTGGGAATGACGGCTATTGCCACAGCAAATATTGATGACATCCAGCAGGTACAGAACTGTCTGAAGAAAATCACTTTGTCCAGTAAACATCTTTTGGGACTGATTAATGACGTGCTGGATATGTCCAAGATTGAAAGCGGGAAAATGACGTTAAATAAAGACATTGTTTCCCTGAAAGAGCTGATGGACAGTATTGTAAGTATTGTACAGCCCCAGATAAAAGCTAAAAAGCAGAAATTTGATGTCCTCATCCGGGATATATCGGCTGAAAACGTCTGTTCAGACAGTGTACGGCTGAACCAGGTTATGCTGAATCTGCTGTCAAATGCGGTGAAGTTTACGCCGGAAGGCGGAACCATCGGGATTTCTATGTACCAGGAGGCATCTCCCGTAGGAGATACCCATGTCCGTGTCCATCTCCATGTGAAAGACTCCGGTATTGGAATGGCGCCGGAGTTTCAGCAGAAAATTTATGATTCTTTTACGAGAGAAGACAGCACCCGGGTAAACAAAACAGAAGGCACCGGACTGGGCATGACAATCACCAAGTATATTATAGACGCCATGGAAGGTACCATTGACGTGAAAAGCGAACTGGGAAGAGGAACAGAATTTCATGTAATACTGGATATGGAAAAAGCTTCGGTTCAGGAAATGGATATGGTACTGCCCCAGTGGAAAATGCTGGTAGTAGATGATGACGAGGATATGTGCAGGTCAACGGTGGACTCCCTGAAAGAAATCGGCATTGAAGCAGAGTGGGCCCTTGACGGGGAAAGTGCTGTGAAAATGGTTGAGAAACGGCATCGTTTACATGACGATTACCACATTATTCTCTTAGACTGGAAACTGCCTCGGATGGACGGTATCACCACGGCTCGGGAAATACGCAGGTGTACAGGGGATGAGATTCCGATTCTGCTGATCTCGGCTTATGACTGGGGGGAGATCGAAAAAGATGCCAGGGATGCGGGGATTACCGGGTTTATTTCAAAACCTCTCTTCAAATCCACATTGTTTTACGGATTAAAGCCATTTGCGGATAATCAGGTGATTCCGGATGTGCGTGCAGAAGAAAACCAGCCGGAGCTCAGCGGAAGAAGAGTGCTGGTGGCCGAGGATAATGAGCTGAACTGGGAAGTGGCCATGGAACTGCTGGGTGACCTGGGTCTGGAATTGGAATGGGCGGAAAATGGCCAGATATGTGTAGAGAAGTTTCAACAGTCTCCTGTAGGCTTTTATGACGCTGTTTTGATGGATCTCCGTATGCCTGTGATGACAGGTTTTGAGGCAACCACAGCCATACGTGCCCTGGACAGGGAAGATTCGGACATTCCCATTATCGCCATGACAGCGGATGCTTTTTCTGAGGATATGAAAAAGTGTCTGGAGTGCGGTATGAATGCTCATATAGCCAAACCCATTGATATACGTGAAGTATCCCGGCATTTGAAAAAATACATATAAACAAAAAAGTCTTCTATTGCGTTAAAAAACGGGAAGATATGCCAAAGGTAATTTTGGTATATCTTCCCGTTTTTTTTATCCCGCGTATGTAAATAAATTATTTCTCTCTCCATTGCTCCTGGCCGTTATTTGACCACACGACCATGTTGCGTCCGTATTCTTTCGCATCATACAGCATGTTGTCTGCAATTTTTAGAAAATTTTCGTACTGGTCGCCCTCCTTGGGAGTCAGGGTGATTCCGCCTATGCTGACAGTAACCCATTTGGCGGTAGAGGGGGCGTGAGGCAGGTGAAGGTCTTCGATTGCCTGGCGGATTTTCTTCAGATACTTATAGGAAGATTCCGCGTCATTTCCAATTAGAATCATTACAAACTCTTCGCCGCCGTAACGGGCAAAGAAGTCTGTAGCGCGATGCATATAAGAAGACACTGCTTTTGCCACAGCTATCAGAATCTGGTCCCCAGCCGGATGTCCGAATGTATCATTGTAAACTTTAAACTTGTCTACATCAATCATACAGATTGTGAATGGGAGTCCAAGCCGTATGGATTCTCTCCATTTCTTCAGACTTTCGGTGCTGTAGTTCCTCCGGTTGGCGATGCCGGTCAGTTCGTCAAACATAGCCTGACGCCGGAATCTCATCTGGTAACGGAATAATTTAATGTGTGTGTTTACCCGGGCTTTTACGATTACCGGTTTGAAAGGCTTGACAATATAGTCCACCGCTCCCAGGGACAGCCCCCGTTCTTCGTTCCGCTCGTCATTTAAACAGGTAATCAGTATGACGGGGATATACTTGGTCAAAAAAGTTTCCTGCAGCTGTTCCAGAATCAGAAACCCGTTAATATCCGGCATGATAATATCCAAAAGAATGAGAGAATAGACTCCGGATTTTGCATTCCGCAGACCGTCCTCTGCCGTATGGCTGACGGTGATTTCATAATCATTTTCCAGAATCTGTTTTAAAGCCTCAGCCTGTAGATGGCTGTCATCAATAATCAATATCTTATCCATAATTATACTCCACCCCATATTATGTGTTTGAACTGGTGCCTGTATCATTAATTATCAAGAAATATACTTTATATAAATTAGCCTATATAGTATATAAGTATATACGCTATTCTATACAAATGCAATCATTTTTTACAATGTTTCTCATGCGGCCCCCATTGACAAAGAAATTAGAAATTGGTAAAATTAAAAGGAAATTTATAAAGAACCGATGAAAGGAAGAATAGCCAGTGAAACAAAGAGTACTGTCCATTTTAGTAGATAATACGGCGGGTGTATTGAGCCGGGTCGCAGGCTTGTTCAGCAGGCGGGGATATAACATCGACAGCATAACGGCAGGAGTGACCGCTGATCCCAAATTTACCAGGATGACCGTGGTGGCATCGGGAGATGAGCTGATTCTGGAGCAGATTACGAATCAGTTATCCAAGCTGGTGGATGTTCTTGATATTAAAGTTCTGGAACCGGAGAAAAGTGTAAACCGGGAGCTGCTTCTGGTGAAAGTGGCGGCAACTGTTGAGGAAAGGCAGAATGTGATATCCATTGCCAATGTGTTCCGGGCAAATATTGTGGACATTGGGCAGAAATCGCTGGTGATCGAATTGACAGGAACCAGGAATAAATTAGAGGCTTTTATCAGTCTGCTGGAGGGATATGAGATTTTGGAGCTGGCCAGGACTGGTTTGACAGGGCTTTCCAGAGGGGCGGATGACGTCCGTTTCCTGAAGTAGCATTCTATCTTCTTTTTCACCAAGCTCTTACATGCAACAGAAAAAACTATTTAGCAGGAGGAATGAAACAATGGCAGCAAAAATTTACTATCAGGAGGACTGTAATCTTTCTTTGTTGGAAGGAAAGACGATTGCGGTGATCGGCTACGGCAGCCAGGGACATGCACATGCCCTAAATGCGAAAGAGTCTGGGTGTAAAGTGATTATTGGCCTTTATGAGGGAAGCAGATCCTGGAAACGTGCAGAAGAACAAGGATTTGAAGTATATACAGCTGCTGAGGCGGCAAAGAGAGCAGATATCATCATGATTCTGATCAACGATGAAAAACAGGCTGCAATGTATAAAGAATCCATTGAACCCAATCTGGAAGAAGGAAATATGCTTATGTTTGCCCACGGTTTTGCAATTCACTTCGGGCAGATTAAGCCTCCGGCAAATGTGGATGTATCTATGATCGCTCCAAAGGGACCGGGGCACACGGTGAGAAGCCAGTACCAGGAAGGAAAAGGAGTTCCCTGTCTAATCGCTGTACAGCAGGATTTCACAGGCAAAGCCCATGATCTGGCTCTGGCATATGCACTGGCCATCGGCGGCGCGCGCGCAGGGGTTCTGCAGACTACATTCCGTGAGGAGACAGAGACGGATTTGTTTGGTGAGCAGGCTGTGTTATGCGGCGGTGTAACCGCTTTGATGAAAGCAGGATTTGAAGTGCTGGTGGAAGCAGGCTATGAGCCGGAGAGTGCATATTTTGAGTGTATCCATGAGATGAAGCTGATTGTGGATTTGATCTTCCAGAGCGGTTTTGCCGGTATGCGTTATTCTATTTCCAATACAGCAGAATATGGAGATTATATCACAGGGCCGAAGATTGTCACAGAGGAGACCAAGAATACCATGCGGCAGATTCTCAAAGATATTCAGGAGGGAACTTTTGCCCGCGACTGGCTGACAGAGAACCAGGTGGGCTGTCCCAAATTTATGGCTAAGAGAAGAATTGAGGCCGGTCATCAGTTAGAGACTGTGGGAAAAGAACTGAGGAAGCTGTACAGCTGGAATAATGAGAACAAGTTGTTAGACAATTAATATGGGGATTTAATCAATGATACCTGCAGAGAGAAATGTAGCTGTCTATGTAATACTTACAATTGTGACCTGCGGCATATTCGGTATATACTGGATGCTTGTTTTGAATAATGATTCACTGGAGGCAGCGGGGGAAAGCGGCACCAGCGGAGGCATGGTGCTCCTGCTGACCGTGGTGACTTGTGGTATATATGGGATTTACTGGGCTTATCAGCTGGGACAGAGGATCGACCGGATTAACAGCAGAAGCGGAAGATATACAGATAATTCAGGGCTGCTGTACCTGTTACTGCAGATATTTGGTTTGGGGATTGTGACCTACGCAGTAGCTCAGAGCGAATTGAACCGGTATTATGCGTCCTTTGGATCTTCACCCTATTGATGTGCAGAATCAGGATTGCACGGTAACTTTTAGACAAGGAGAATGGTATGAAAAACTTAAAAATCGGAAAGAAATTACTGATTACATTTGGTACAATCATTGTATTGTACCTGATAACTGTTGCGGTGTCACAGCTTAGTATGGCTGAAATCGGCAACAGTCTGGAAAATTTTTATAAGGAAAATTATCAGGTCAGTACATATACAATGGATATGCGCAGGGCCGGACAGAGATGTATGAAGGACATGTCTATCAGTTTCTTTACAGACGATGGGCAGAAAGCCCGGGAAAGCCTGGAGGACGCACGCAGCGAGATAGACTATTTTCTGGAGCTGCTGGACAAGACGACTAAACTTTACCCGGATGGAAAGGCTTTACTTAACGAGATTCAGTCCCTGATGAGTCAGGCAGATGAGTATTTGAATCAGATTATCAGTATGCAGGACCAGAAAACTGAAGCAGAGGCAATCTACCTTAAATCCTATGAGCCGATTATGGAACAGGTAAACAACAAGCTGATAGAACTGCAAGGTACACTTGATGATTTGAACGAGAAGACCATGCAGTCCTCCAGCAGAATCCAGCTGGCAGTGCAGATTGCAGTTATGATTATAGCGGTGATTGCACTGTTGATTACCCTGTGGCTGTCATCAACTGTGACGAAAGGTCTGAAAGGCCCCATAGAGGAGATTGAAAATGCTGCTATACAGATGGCTGAGGGCCATCTTGATGTGGAAGTCAATTATGAGTCGAGAGATGAACTGGGTGTTTTATCAGAAAATATCCGTCATCTAGCAGATACACTCAAGTCTATTATTACAGATGAGTCCCAGATGCTCAAAGAAATGGCTTCCGGTAACTTTACTGTAATGAGCGGTGCGGTGGATTATTATGTAGGAGATTTTGCAGATATTCTGGAATCTCTCCGCACAATCCGTGGGAATTTAAGTGATACGCTTTCTCAGGTGAATCTATCAGCCGACCAGGTGGCTTCTGGGTCTGTACAGGTATCGGACGGTTCTCAGGCGTTATCTCAGGGAGCTACGGAGCAGGCTTCTTCTGTTGAGGAATTGGCTGCCACGATTACAGAAATTTCTTCTCAGGTGAAAGATAACGCTCATAACGCAGAAGAGGCCAGCCAGGCTGCTGAACGTGTGGGCGGAGAGATGGCTGCCAGCAACGAGAAAATGCAGGAAATGATCGGCGCCATGGAAGACATCAGCAAGAGTTCCAGCGAAATTGGAAAGATTATTAAAACCATTGAAGATATTGCATTCCAGACGAATATTCTCGCCTTGAATGCGGCGGTGGAAGCTGCCAGGGCAGGTGCTGCAGGAAAGGGATTTGCAGTAGTGGCAGATGAAGTGCGCAGTCTGGCATCCAAGAGTGCCGAGGCTAGTAAAAATACTTCGATTTTGATTGAAAATTCACTGCAGGCTGTGGAACGGGGAACCTCCATTGCAGGTGAAACGGCAGAGGCTCTTACACTGGCGGTGGAAGGGGCTCAAAATATTACTTCAATTGTCAACAAAATTTCCACAGCTTCCAATGAACAGGCCCAGGCTATTGCGCAGGTTACAGAGGGTGTGGATCAGATTTCAAGCGTGGTACAGACAAACTCCGCTACAGCGCAGCAGAGTGCAGCGGCCAGTGAAGAATTGTCTGATCAGGCACAGATACTGAAAGACTTCGTAGGCAGATTCAGAATCAGAAATTAATATGTATCTGGTGATTGGAACAAGGAGGAAGAGTAAATGGGAATGACAATGACCCAGAAGATACTCGCTGCTCATGCCGGTTTGGAGAGTGTGGAGGCAGGGCAGTTAATTGAAGCAGATTTAGATTTGGTGCTGGGGAATGACATTACTTCCCCAGTGGCAATCCATGAAATGGAACAGATGACAGTGGATACTGTTTTCCACAAAGACAAGATCGCCCTGGTGATGGATCACTTTGTACCAAATAAAGATATTAAGTCGGCTCAGCATTGTAAATGTGTACGGGAATTTGCACACAAACATCAAATTACTAATTTTTTTGATGTGGGAGAGATGGGAATTGAACATGCTCTTCTTCCGGAGAAGGGGCTGACTGTTGCCGGAGACGTGGTCATTGGTGCAGATTCCCATACCTGTACATACGGTGCGCTGGGAGCATTTTCTACAGGTGTGGGCAGCACAGATATGGCCGCTGGCATGGCTACGGGCAAGGCATGGTTTAAAGTGCCGTCTGCTCTGAAATTTGTGTTGACAGGTACACTGCCCAGATGGGTCAGCGGTAAAGATGTGATTCTGCACATTATTGGCATGATCGGTGTGGACGGGGCATTGTATAAATCTATGGAGTTTGTGGGAGAAGGAGTGTCCGGTCTGAGTATGGATGACCGCTTTACCATTGCTAATATGGCCATCGAGGCAGGAGGAAAGAACGGAATTTTCCCTGTGGATGATAAGACAATCGAGTATATGCGGTCTCATTCCAAGAAAGAGTTTACGGTATATGAGGCAGATGCAGATGCAGAGTATGACCAGGAATATATCATTGATCTTGGAAAACTGGAGCCAATGGTTGCTTTCCCGCATCTTCCGGAAAATACAAAGGGCATTTCCCAGATAGGAGAAGAGATAGCCATTGACCAGTCTGTGATCGGTTCCTGTACCAACGGCCGGATGGAAGACCTCCGCTGTGCTGCCAATATCCTGAAAGGGCGTAAAGTAAAAAAAGGTGTGCGCTGTATCGTAATACCGGCTACCCAGGAGATTTATCTGCAGGCGATAGAAGAAGGTCTGGTAAAGATATTTGTGGAGGCGGGGGCTGTAGTCAGCACTCCCACCTGTGGTCCTTGTCTGGGGGGCTATATGGGGATTTTGGCAGAGGGAGAGCGGTGTATCTCCACCACAAACAGAAATTTTGTCGGCCGTATGGGTCATGTGGAATCTGAAGTATATCTGGCAAGTCCGGCAGTTGCCGCCGCCAGCGCAGTGACCGGAAAAATATCCGCACCTGCAGAAATTGTGACAGGAGGAGCTGGAAATTGAGGGCAAATGGAACAGTTTTTAAGTATGGTGACAATGTAGACACAGATGTGATTATTCCCGCCAGATATCTGAATTCTTCTGATCCTGCAGAGCTGGCTGAACATTGTATGGCAGATATAGATCCGGAATTTGTGAAAAAAGTCCACAAAGGAGACATTATTGTGGCGGACAAGAATTTCGGCTGTGGTTCTTCCAGGGAACATGCTCCAATTTCGATTAAGGCTTCGGGAATCAGCTGTGTGATTGCAGAGACTTTTGCGCGGATTTTTTACAGAAATTCTATCAATATCGGACTTCCGATTATTGAATGTCCAGAAGCGGCCCATTCCATCGAAGATGGAGATCAGGTGGAAGTGGATTTTGACAGCGGCAGAATTTACAACCGCACAAAGGGAACGGAATTTCAGGGGCAGGCTTTTCCCCCGTTTATGCAGAACATCATAGAGGCCGGAGGTCTGGTAAATTATATCAATAAAAAATAAGAACATATCATTTATATGACAGAAAAAAGGTCCTGGGAGAATATTTTCATTCTCCCAGGACCTTTTTTCTGTATGATGGCAGAGCCCGTCGTAAAATTTATTCCACCCACTGCGTCACATGTATTCGGAAACTTTCATACTCCACCTTTGCATGGGGGATCAGGTAACCGCCGTGCATCAGGGCAGAACCGGGATATTTCACACCGTCAATCAGATATATTTTATCTTCTTTTAGACCTTTCAGACGCATACAGCAGCGGGAAGCATTTGGCTGTGCGTGCAGGGCAACAATGCACAGCAGCGCTTCACTGCCATCTTCTTTCACAAATTCCCATCCATGGTAACTGGGGTAATCATCTGGGTTTGTCAATCGGTAGTAGAGACCATCCTGAATCAAATCATAATATTTTTGAAATTCTTTAATTTGTTTTTGGATGGCAAGTCTGTCTGTCTTTGTTATTTTACCGGGGTCCAGCTCGTATCCAAAGGTGCCGGCCATAGCCACGGCTGCTCTGGTTTCCAGGGGAACCATTCTTCCTGTCTGCTCATTGGGACAGTGGGAGACATGAGCGCCTGTCGTACTGATGGGATAGCCGAAAGAAGTTCCATATTGAATGGATAGTCGTTCTATGGCATCGGTATCGTCGCTGCACCAGATTTGGGGTGTGTAGTACAGCATACCGGCATCGAAGCGTCCGCCGCCGCCGCTGCATCCCTCTAACAGCAGATTTGGGTAACGTTCGGTGAGTTTTTCCAGCATATCATAGAGTCCCAGTATATAGCGGTGGGCCGTTTCACCCTGCCTTTTGGGCGGAAGCTTGGCACTGTAAATGTCGGAAATGCTCCGGTTAAAATCCCATTTCAGATATTCGATTTGTGCAGAATCCAGTACTTGACAGATTTTACCGAAAATGTGTTCCCGAACATCCTCCCTGGAGAAGTCCAGCACAAGCTGATAACGGCTGCGGGTAGGAGCTTTCCCCGGGACTTTTAACGCCCAATCCGGGTGTTCCCGGTACAAATCACTGTCCTCATTGACACATTCCGGTTCAAACCAGATGCCAAACTGCATGCCCAGGGCGTGAATTTCATCTGATAATTCTTTCAATCCGCATCCAAGCTTGTTTTCGTTTACATACCAGTCACCCAGACCAGATATATCCTGGCTGCGCTTCCCAAACCATCCGTCATCTAAGACAAATAATTCGATTCCCAGCTGAGCGGCTTTTCTGGCCATGTTCATCAGCTTTTCCGCGTTAAAATCAAGGTATACGCCCTCCCAGCTGTTGAGAAGTATAGGGCGTCTCGCGGTTTTATAAGCTCCCCGGCATAGATTATGACGGTAAGCTTTGTGGTAAATCTGTGATAATGCGTTCATTCCCTGTCCTGAGTAAGCCATGGCAGCTTCCGGTGCATAGAAACAATCTCCTTTGTACAGGCAGTAACGGAAATTATCTGGGTGGATACCCATGAGGACTCTGGTCTGGGAGTACTGATCCTTATGGGCTGCCGCCAGGAAGTCCCCGCTGTAGAGAAAGGAAAAACCGTAACAGTCTCCCGTATCTTCGCTGGCCTGACGGCTGGTGAGGAGGAAGAAGGGATTATGCTGGTGGCTGGAAGCGCCCCGGGTGCTTCCAATGGCCTGTATGCCATAAGTGACCGGAGTTCTCTGATAAGTACGCTCTTTTAAGTGGCGGCCCCAGAAAGTGTGGAGATCATAATCACCATGCTGAAAATCCACACAGACACTGGATATCTGTTCCAGATATAAAGGGTCGCCCCCGCGGTTCTCCACACATACGCTGCGGGTGATCAAATCCAGATTTTCCATGACACCATAATAGAGATGTACGTAAAATACTTTGCGGGAATCCTCTAAAGTAATAACCAGCGTGTGGGAGGCTGTGCCGGGGGAATCATACAGCGCAGGCAGACCGGGCAGGGAATACTTTCCTTTCCGCAGCTCATGGCGGACATAGCGCAGCTCGCAGCCGCCGGCCCCGTCAGCATACTGTACTTTCAGTGCAGTGGAGCGATGGTCTCCGCTGCCGTAGACAGGATATTCCTGGGGAAGGGCGTCCAGTGAATAGAGCCGGTTATCTCCCACATCATAAGGATTCCCGGAAAATCCGTGATCTGCATAAGTGATCAGATAAGAGTAATCAAACGGAATTCCTTTCCTTCCATAATAAGTATGAAGTAAAACTCCGTGTTCATCTACTTTCATCTGATACATGCTGTGGCTGGTCTGTAAAGTAAAGACGGAATTCACTTGATCAAATATGATTGCCATATGTTACTCCATTAATTTGTGTAATTATTGTAAATTGCTGCATTAGATATTTTGCACGATTTTATGATTTATTTCAAGGGGTTATTTATATTTTTTGAAAGAATTCCAGCATTGCCATGAAAAGGATTGCGTTGATATTTTTTCTGTGTTAAAATAATATCACTAAACGAATCTGATGATTAATAATATTAGGAATTGGGGAATGAACATATGTTGCCACAAAAAAAAGTATTGGTAGTGGAGGATAATGAGCTCAACAGAGAGATATTGTGTGATATATTGTCTCCGGAATATGCGGTTTTACAGGCAGAGAACGGACAGGCTGCACTTGATGTGCTGAAAGAAAACGGAGAGTCTATATCTCTGATTTTATTGGATATTGTCATGCCGGTTATGGATGGATACAGTTTTCTTTCCCATATGAAAGAGAATTCTGCGTATTCAGTAATTCCTGTAATCGTTACTACACAGAGTGACAGTGAAGCAGATGAAGTTGCAGCACTGTCCCACGGTGCGACAGATTTTGTATCGAAGCCATATAAGCCTCAGATTATTCTACACAGGGTAGCCAGTATTATTCACCTCCGGGAAACGGCAGCTATGGTGAACCGGGTACAGTACGACCGCTTGACAGGGCTTTATAATAAGGAATTTTTCTATAATAAAGCGAAGAATATGCTGCTTCAGCATCCGGATAAAAAATATGAGATTGTATGCTCTGATATAGAGAACTTTAAATTGATCAACGATATATTTGGGATTCCTGCCGGTGACCAGCTCCTCCGCGAAGTGGCCAGCGTCTACAGAAGGCTGGTAGGCGATAAGGGGATCAGCTGCCGCCTTAATGCAGACCAGTTTGTATGTCTGGTGGAACATCACAGAGAGTATGATGATGAGATTTTTCAGAATGCAGACGAGCAGATTCATGCTCTGGCCAATATGAAAAATGTGATTATGAAGTGGGGAATTTATACAGTCGAAGACAGGTCCCTCACGATTGAACAGATGTGTGACCGGGCTTTTCTGGCTGCACGCAGCATTAACGGCCAGTATGGCAAATATTTTGCCATGTTTGAGGATGAAATGCATGACAGCCTGGTGCGTGAACAGGCCATTACAGATGTTATGGAACGGGCGCTGGAAGAAGAACAGTTCGAGATTTATCTTCAGCCCCAATACCAGATCCGCGGCACGAAGCTGGCAGGGGCAGAGGCTCTGATCCGCTGGAATCATCCGGAGTGGGGCTTCCAGTCACCAGGGGTGTTTATACCGCTTTTTGAGAAGAATGGATTTATTACAAAGCTGGATCAGTATGTATGGAGCAGGGCATGCAAAGTTCTGAGAGAATGGGAAGACAAGGGATATCCGCCTATTTCTGTGTCAGTGAATGTGTCCAGGGCAGATATCTACAATGTGGATCTTCCGAAAATTATGACAGAACTGATCAAAGAAAATAATCTGTCGCCGGACAGACTTCATCTGGAAATCACAGAGAGTGCATACACTGAGAATCCCGTTCAGATTGTGGAGACTGTGACACAGCTGCGGAAACTGGGATTTGTGGTGGAGATGGATGACTTTGGAAGTGGATATTCTTCGCTGAATACTTTGAACAATCTTCCCATTGATGTGCTGAAGCTGGATATGGAATTTATCCGCAGTGAGACTGCCAAGCCGGCCTCTCAGGGGATTCTGCGCTTCGTGATTGATCTGGCCCACTGGATTAAGCTGCATGTAATTGCAGAAGGCGTGGAGACGAAAGAACAGCTGGAACGGCTTGCCAATATTGATTGTGATTATGTCCAGGGATATTATTTTGCGAAACCTATGCCGTGCGGCGAGTTTGAAAATCTTTTAAAAGAGAGCATGGAGAAAGAGGGCGGAACAATTTAAAAACTGGGTAGTAATTTTTGCTAAAAAGTGATAACATAGAAACAGCTACATTTATAAATATCTAGATTAGGAGGATCACACACATGGCAGCAAGAGGCAGAAAGCGGAAATATATGTCGCTGGAAGAAGAATTAATTGCTTTGAAAGAAGAAGTTAACGAGTGCGAAGAACAGATGAAAGAACTTACAAATAGAAAAAAAGAATTGAAACAGCTGATTGAGAAAAAGCAGATGGAAGCTCTTTATAAAGCAGCTATGGAATCTGGAAAGAGTATTGAGGAAACGATTTCTCTAATCAACGGGAATAAAGAAGAAAATTTTTAGGAATGAAAACCGCTATGGAAATAGAATTATAATTCCGTAGCGGTTTATTTCTATCACAGTGTATACAAGATTAGACAAGGAGGTTATGGGGATATGGCTGGATTGACCATTGGAAGCCACATATCATCTGCTGGAGGCTATGAAGCTATGGGGAAAAGGGCTGTGAAAATGAACGCCAATACCTTTGCGTTTTTTACCAGGAATCCCCGGGGAGGGAAGGCGAAAGAGATTCAGCAGGAGGATGTTGAGCGGTATAAAGAAATTTCCAGGCAGCATGAATTCGGAAAAATTGTGGCGCATGCACCATATACCATGAATGCATGTGCGGCAAAAGAAGATCTGCGGGAATTTGCAAAAAATATTTTGACAGACGACCTGAAGCGTATGGACTACATTCCCGGGAATTATTATAATTTCCACCCCGGCAGCCATGTGGGACAGGGGGTCCAGACAGGGATCGAAAAAATCGCCCAGGTTTTAAATGCAGTTTTGAAGCCTGAGTGGAACACCACAGTTTTACTGGAAACCATGGCCGGAAAAGGCACGGAAGTTGGAGGAAATTTTGAGGAAATCCGCCAGATTATGGATTTGGTGGAATGCAGGGAAAAACTGGGTGTCTGTATGGATACCTGCCATCTGTGGGACGGTGGATATGATATCGTTGGCGGCCTGGACGGCGTTGTGGAAGAATTTGACCGTGTAATCGGTCTGGAACATCTGAAAGCAGTTCATTTGAATGACAGCAAAAATCCGCTGGGCAGCCACAAAGACAGGCATGAAAAGATTGGTGAAGGCCATATCGGATTGGATGCTCTGGCTGCGGTGGTTCAGCATCCCAAACTGCGGCATCTGCCCTTTATTCTGGAGACACCCAATGATGAAGCGGGATGGGCGGAGGAAATCCGCACTCTGCGGGATATCTGCGGGAATGATTTTTAAAATACTCTTTAGACACCCATGTGACATATGGAGAAAAAGCCATGGAAGAATTTTGGATTACACAATCTGTTTATTTACTGAGGATGTCTGGTGCGGTAATCAGCGGATTTCTCATTGGGTATGAGCGGGAGAGCAGTCTGAAAATGGCTGGGGTCCGGACTCATGTGATTGTAGCACTGACAGCAGCGCTGATGATACTCATATCCAAATACGGATTTCAGGATGTTCTTGGAATACCGGGCTACCGCCTGGACCCTTCCCGTATTGCTGCCGGTGTGGTGACGGCGGTAGGTTTTCTGGGCGCCAGTGTGATTTTTACCCATGAGATGAATATAAGCGGACTGACTACGGCAGCGGGTATGTGGGCTACGGTGGGAATTGGCATGGCATTTGGGACGGGGATGTATGTTGTGGGCATTGCCACAACGATGATCGTTTTGTCACTGCAGTTTATTTTCCATAGAAACTTCAAACTTTTTCAGACAACGAAGGTGGAACAGATTATTTTGAGCGTGAAGGACACCGAAGAGGTGGACAGAATTCTGGAAAGGCTTTTTATGGAAAAGAAAATTAAAATTGCGAATATTCATGCGGAAAGGACAGAAGACGACAGACTGCTGCTGAAACTTTATGTAAAATTTCCAGCTGGTTACCAGTTGAATGATGTGATGCACTTCCTGGATGAAATGCCGGAAATTGTTTCCATTGATATTTGAGAACAGCCGCCATGTTGGCGGCTGTATTTTTATGGTATAGGAAACTTATGATAAAAATAGAACAGTAACACCCTTGTAAATATTCCGGTCATTTGATATAATACCTATAAGTTAGTTAAAACTAACATACAAAAAATGAAAGAAGGGATAATCATGAGTGTAGTAATCATTGGAGGACATGACCGGATGGTCTGTAATTATAAAAATATCTGTAAGCAGCATAAATGTAAGGCAAAAATCTTTACTCAGATGCCGGGAGATTTTAAAAAGCAGATTGGAAATCCTGATTTATGCGTGTTGTTTACTAATACCGTTTCCCACAAGATGGTCAAATGCGCGGTAGAGGAGGCAAAAAAGAAAGAGGCAGATGTGGTCCGCTGTCATAGCAGCAGCGGGTCAGCATTGAAACAGATTCTGGAAGAATACTGTGCCTGATTTTCAGCTGGTATTCCGGCAGGGCGGGTATTTAAGCTATTGTCAAGAAAAAACACTTGACAACAAAGCTGTCCTGGGTTATGATAGGCAAGGTGATTTGCGGATGGAAGAAATTTTGATGCAGACTTTGCTGTTTGACTTTTACGGGGATCTGCTGACTGACAAGCAGAGGCAGGTGTATCAGCAGGTTGTGCTGGATGATTATTCTCTCAGTGAGACTGCCGAGCAGCTGAGTATCAGCAGACAGGGCGTCCATGATATGATCCGCAGATGCAGGAAGATTCTGGATGAGTATGAGAGGACACTGCATCTGGTGGAGCGGTTTATGAAGATCAGGGAACAGGTGCATCAGATTCAGAAACTTGCCAGAGAACATGAAATCGGGGAAATAGAAGCCATTGCAGGCAGAATCCTGGATGAATTGTAGCTGTAGATTAAGGAACTGTTAAAATTTCGCGGCAGTTCCTAAGGGAGAAAGTGCATGGCCTTTGAAAGTTTAAGTGAAAAACTGCAGAATGTGTTTACAAATTTAAGACGCAAGGGAAGACTGACCGAGGCGGATGTAAAAGCCGCTTTGAAAGAGGTGAAACTTGCTCTGCTTGAGGCAGACGTGAATTTCAAAGTGGTCCGGCAGTTCGTCAAGTCTGTGCAGGAGCGGGCAATCGGCCAGGATGTAATGAACGGTCTGAATCCGGGGCAGATGGTGATTAAGATTGTCAATGAACAGCTGGTGGAACTGATGGGAAGCGAAACCGCGGAACTGCCTTTGCAGGCGGGAGAGATTACCATCCTGATGATGGCTGGTCTTCAAGGTGCAGGAAAGACCACCACCGCCGCGAAATTGGCCGGAAAGCTGAAATCTAAGGGAAAGGTTCCTCTTTTGGCGGCCTGTGATGTATACCGTCCTGCTGCTATCACCCAGCTGCAGGTAAACGGCGGGAAGCAGGGTGTGGAAGTGTTCACAATGGGTGATAAGCTAAGCCCGGTGGATATCGCAAAAGGGGCGGTAGAGCATGCCAAAGCTAATGGCCAGAATGTGGTAATCCTGGATACAGCAGGACGTCTCCATGTGGATGAGGATATGATGCAGGAACTTGCGGATATCAAGAAACATCTTCATGTGCACGGGACCATTCTGGTGGTGGATGCCATGACCGGACAAGATGCGGTGAATGTATCGGAAACATTCCAGGAACGTGTGGGCATAGATGGAGTCATTCTGACCAAGCTGGACGGGGATGCCCGGGGCGGGGCGGCACTTTCTATCCGGGCGGTGATCGGAAAGCCCATTTTCTATGTGGGGATGGGAGAGAAGCTCACAGACCTGGAACAGTTTTATCCGGACCGTATGGCTTCCAGAATTCTGGGCATGGGCGATGTGATGAGCTTAATCGAGAAAGTGGAATCCCAAATCGATGAGGCGAAAGCCCTGGAAATGGAGAAAAAATTCAAAAAAGCGGAATTCGGTTTTGACGATTATCTGGAAAGCATGCAGCAGATGAAGAATATGGGCGGAATCCAGAGCGTCCTGAGCATGCTGCCAGGAATGGGCGGGAAAATGAAAGAGCTGGAAAGTATGATTGACGAGAAGGACCTGAAGCACAAAGAGGCAATTATTCTTTCCATGACGCCTAAAGAGCGCACCAATCCTTCCCTGCTGAATGTCTCCAGAAAGAAGAGAATCGCCAGAGGATGCGGGCTTGATATTTCCGAAGTGAACCGGATGGTCAAGCAATTCGAACAGGCAAAGAAAATGATTAAGCAGATGCCCGGAATGATGGGCACAAAAGCCGGAAAGAGAGGCGGTTTCAGACTGCCGTTTTAGAAAAAAGATTATATGGAGGTAAATGAAAATGGTAAAAATCAGATTGAGAAGAATGGGACGTAAGAAAGCTCCTTTTTACAGAATTGTTGTGGCAGATTCCAGATCTCCCAGGGACGGAAGATGTATCGAGGAAATCGGAACCTATGACCCCAACTGCAATCCCAGCGCTTATAAAGTAGATGAAGAAAAAGCGAAAAAATGGCTGGCTACAGGCGCTCAGCCTACAGAAGTAGTGAGCAAAATCTTTAAACTGGCTGGAATTGAGAAATAGAGGACTTTGCAATCAATCATACCGGGGAGGGATATCTTGAAAGATTTGGTGGAAGTAATTGCAAAAGCACTTGTGGAAAATCCAGACGAAGTGGTAGTAACGGAAACCGAAGAAGAAGATACCATCTATGTGGAACTGAAAGTGGGATCTTCGGATATGGGAAAAGTAATCGGCAAACAGGGCCGTATTGCGAAAGCCATACGCACCGTGGTAAAGGCTGCATCATCCAAGACGGATAAAAAAGTTGTAGTAGATATTATGTAGATAAGATAAAACCGGGGCCGTTTCAAAAGAGTTTTTTTGGGACGGCCTTAACTTTAACTATACGTTATTATGAAATGAGGGTTTTACATGGAATCAATGCTTCAGGTGGGGGTGATTACCACCACACATGGAATACGCGGAGAAGTAAAGGTTTTTCCCACAACGGATACAGCCCGGCGTTTTTTGGAACTGAAATATGTATATCTGGAATCGGCAGGGGAATATAAAAAGCTGGAAATCCAGAATGTGAAATTTTTCAAGAAATTCGCCATATTAAAGCTCAGCGGCTTTCACGACATCAATGAAGCCGAAAAATACAAAGGAAAAGAATTGTGGATTCCCCGTGAAGAAGCCCAGCCATTGGAAGAGGACGAGTATTATATCGGGGATTTAATCGGTATGAAGGTGGTCCTGGAGGACAAAAGTTCTTTCGGCGTATTGAAAGACGTGATGGAGACAGGGGCCAATGATGTGTATGTGGTGGAAACCCATGAGGGCCGGGAAGTGCTGCTGCCTGCCATCGGCGAGTGTATCCTAGACATTAATGTGGAGTCAGAAACCATGACCGTGCATCTGATGAAAGGGCTGGTATAGGGGAATCATGAGGTATCACGTATTAACTTTATTTCCGGAAATGGTTCTTGCCGGTCTGCACACCAGTATTATCGGAAGGGCCGCGGACCGGGGCATTATCAGCCTGAATGCGGTAAATATCCGTGATTATGCAGACAACGACTACGGCAAAATTGATGATTATCCATATGGAGGCGGAGCCGGCATGGTGATGCAGGCGGAACCGGTATACCGGGCTTATGAGGCTGTGGCCGATTCATTGGAAAAAAAGCCCCGTGTTCTCCATATGACACCCCAGGGCCGGGTGTTTTCCCAGGAAATGGCTCAGGAACTGGCCCTGGAGGAGGACCTGATTTTTTTGTGCGGGCATTATGAGGGGATTGATGAGAGGGTGCTGGAAGAAATTGTGACAGACCATGTATCCATCGGCGATTATGTTCTCACTGGCGGTGAACTGCCGGCCATGGTCATGATCGACGCCATATCCAGGATGGTGCCCGGAGTCTTGAATAATAAAGAGTCGGCGCAGTTTGACTCTTTTCAGAACGGTCTGCTGGAGTACCCTCAGTACAGCCGTCCCCAGGAATGGCATGGCCGGAGGGTGCCGGAAATTCTGCTGTCTGGCCACCATGCCAATGTGGAAGCCTGGAGAGCCCAGCAGTCTTACCTGCGAACGAAAGAGCGGCGGCCTGATTTACTGAAACAGGATAACCATAAAAATATTATGTAAACACAGAGAGGATGAGATAGCATATGGCTCAATTGTGGGGAGGGCGTTTTACAAAAGAAACCGACAAAATGGTATATGAGTTTAACGCATCCATTACTTTTGATCAAAGACTTTATGAACAGGATATCCAAGGAAGCATTGCCCATGCGTCCATGCTGGCGAAACAGGGCATTTTGACCAAGGAAGAAAAGCGCGCCATCACAGACGGCCTGGAGCAGATTCTGGAAGATGTCAAAACAGGAAGATTAGAAATCAGCGAAAAATTCGAAGACATTCACAGTTTTGTGGAGGCCACACTGACAGAGCGCATCGGGGAGCCGGGAAAGAAGCTGCATACAGGGAGAAGCCGCAACGACCAGGTGGCTTTGGACATGAAAATGTATACCAAGGATGAGACTCTCATGCTGGACGGGCTTTTGCAGCAGCTTCTGCAGACCCTTTTTGGCATTATGGAGGAAAATCTGGACACTTATATGCCGGGCTTCACCCATCTGCAGAAAGCGCAGCCTATTACACTGGCTCATCACGTGGGAGCTTATTTTGAAATGTTCAAGCGGGATAGAGGCCGGCTGTATGATATGTACCAGCGGATGAACGTCTGTCCTCTGGGCTCTGGGGCGCTGGCAGGCACCACTTATCCTCTGGACCGGGATTACACAGCAGAACTTCTGAACTTCGACTGTGCCG
>CAJURF010000001.1:0-15509 GCA_910588825.1 uncultured Lachnospiraceae bacterium | reverse complement strand
AACTTTTATCTTCGTTGTCCACAGTCATGATGCATCTGAGCCGTTTCTGCGAAGAAATCATTATCTGGAATACCAATGAATATCAGTTTGTAGAGATCGATGACTCCTACAGCACCGGAAGCAGCATCATGCCCCAGAAGAAAAATCCAGATATCGCGGAATTGATCCGCGGGAAGACCGGGCGGGTCTATGGAGCACTGATGGCGCTTCTCACCACCATGAAGGGAACGCCTCTGGCATATAATAAAGATATGCAGGAAGACAAAGAGCTGGTATTTGACGCCATAGACACAGTAAAGGAATGTCTGGCTTTGTTTACTGGGATGATCGGCACTATGACCTTTCGGAAAGACCAGATGGAAAAGAGCGCGAAAAACGGCTTTACCAACGCCACAGACGCGGCAGACTATCTGGTGAGCCGGGGCGTGGCCTTCCGTGATGCCCACGGCATTGTGGGACAGCTGGTGCTTTACTGTATTGAAAATAATCTGTCTCTGGATGAAATGCCCCTGGAGGCATACAGGAAGATCAGTCCTGTGTTTGAGGAAGATATCTATGAAGCCATCAGCATGAAAAACTGTGTGGAACGCCGTACCACCCTGGGCGCTCCGGGAAAAGACGCCATGAAGGTGGTAATGGGCCTTTACAAAACATATCTGGAAGAAAATTGACTGGGAGAAATAAAGGAGAATGGCAATGAGTGAGAAATTGAAAGTTGGAATTTTAGGTGCGACAGGAATGGTGGGACAGCGGTTCATTTCACTGTTGGAGGGACATCCGTGGTTCCAGGTGGAGACATTGGCAGCCAGTGTCAGAAGCGCCGGGAAAACATATGAAGAAGCGGCAGGTTCCCGCTGGAAGATGAGCACCCCCATGCCTGAGTCTGTGAAAAAGATGGTGGTAATGAATGTAAGCGATGTGGAGCAGGTATCGGCAGGTGTAGATTTCGTCTTTTCCGCGGTAGATATGACAAAAGATGAGATACGGGCCATCGAGGAGGCTTATGCCAAAACAGAGACTCCTGTAGTTTCCAATAACAGCGCACACCGCTGGACACCGGATGTACCTATGGTTATTCCGGAGATCAATCCCCATCATTTCGATGTAATTGAAGCCCAGAAGAAGCGTCTGGGAACTAAGAGAGGATTTATTGCGGTAAAGCCAAACTGTTCCATCCAAAGTTATGCGCCTGTGCTGTCTGCATGGCAGGAATTTGAGCCCTATGAGGCAGTTGCCACTACATACCAGGCAATTTCCGGGGCGGGAAAGACTTTTCAGGATTGGCCGGAGATGGAGCACAACATTATTCCTTACATCGGCGGAGAGGAAGAAAAGAGCGAGAAAGAGCCCTTGAAATTATGGGGAAAAATTGTAGACGGTGTCATTGAATCGGCAAAAGAACCTGTGATCACCAGCCAGTGTATCCGTGTTCCGGTACTGGATGGGCATACAGCCGCCGTGTTTGTAAAATTTAGGAAGAAACCCTCCAAAGAGCAGCTGATTCAGGCCATGAAAGATTTCCGCGGCGTGCCCCAGGAATTAAATCTGCCCAGTGCCCCTAAGCAGTTTATCCAGTACCTGGAAGAAGACAATCGTCCCCAGGTTTCCCTTGATGTGGATTTTGAAAACGGCATGGGCGTATCTGTGGGAAGACTCCGTGAAGACACTGTATATGACTATAAATTCATCGGATTATCCCACAATACGGTCAGAGGCGCCGCCGGAGGCGCTGTGCTCTGCGCAGAGACTCTAAAAGCCAAAGGTTATATTACAAAAAAATAGAGATAGAAGAGGACAAAGGCTGGTATTTTATCATATCAGCCTTTATCCGTGTGTCTGGAACGTTTCCCGGACAGCCGTCTCCCCGGCCGCAAGCCATAGGTCCACATCTTCACTGTCTCCAAGAATATACTGGAATGTACGGTATTCGTCCACAATTCCCTGTCCGTGGAAAACACAGTAAGCGCCTGCATCACTGCCCAGAGCCACCTTTGCCTTCAGGCTGTATGCTGTCCGGATATTTTCTGCAGCTGTCTCCCAGATGGGCCGCAGGGTATCGTCTGGAAAACGGCCGTTTCCCAGCAGATTGCGCACTGTCACCGTTGTGGGGACCCATATGGTATGGCTTTGTGACAGTGCCTTTACCGTTTCCTCGTCCAGGAAATTTCCATGTTCCAGGCTGTCCACCCCCGCTTCTATGGCAGTCAAGGCACCCTGTTTTCCGTTGGTGTGGGACATGACTGCCATCCCTTCCTCGTGGGCGATATGTACCATTTCCCTGACTTCCTCCAGGGATAAGGGAGTGCCGGTCACCTGGCCGTGCCGGTCAAAATCCATAAGCCCGGTGGTCATAATTTTGATAAAATCTGCTTTCTGCCCAATGGCTTCTCTCACCAGGCTGTAATATTCTTTCATATTGGAAAAACCGAAACCCACGATTTTCCCATACTGTCCCAGTTTATAAATTCCAAATACAGGCGTCCGGTAAACAATGCCGTATTCCCCGGCCAGTTTTCTGGCCAGGACAGAAGCCCCATATTTATCCCCGCCGTCCCGGATATAGGTGACGCCCCGTTTCTGATATTCCAGCAGATGTGCACGGATTACTGGTTCACAGGGGCCGTTCTTATGGGTTTTTACCGCAGCCAGGTAATCTGTTCCGTCCATGAAAATATGTTCATGACATTCTCCAAACATGTTCCATTCCTCCTCAAGTGGTTGTCTGATCATTTTATCACTAAAAAGGAAAAGATACAATTCCGGTTGACATACAATCTACAATTTGATATGATAAAAAACATGAACTCGAATCAATTGAAAAACAACATTTGCAAAGAATAAGTGTGAGATAAAAACATGGCAAAATCTTTATACATAGCAGAAAAGCCCAGCGTGGCGCAGGAATTTGCAAAAGCTCTGAAAATCAACGGGGCAAGGCGCAATGGATATCTGGAATCGGAAGATGCGGTTGTCACCTGGTGCGTGGGACATCTGATCACAATGAGCTATCCGGAAAAATATGATGTGAAATATAAAAGGTGGAGTCTGGATACTCTGCCTTTTTTGCCTGCCGAATTCCAGTATGAGGTAATACCGGCAGTAAAGGAACAGTATGAAATTGTCAGCGGGCTGTTGAACCGGCCGGATGTGGACACTATCTATGTGTGCACCGATTCCGGGAGAGAAGGAGAGTATATTTACCGTCTGGTGGAACAGATGGCCCAGGTACAGGGAAAAGTCAGGAAACGTGTGTGGATTGATTCCCAGACGGAAGAAGAAATCCTCAGGGGAATCCGGGAGGCAAAAGATCTGTCTGAATATGACAATCTATCCGCATCGGCTTATCTGCGGGCGAAAGAAGACTATCTGATGGGAATTAATTTTTCCAGGCTGCTCTCTCTGAAATATGCGGGCAGCATGAGTAATTACCTGCGTTCAGATTATCAGGCGGTTTCCGTGGGCAGGGTCATGACCTGTGTGCTGGGTATGGTGGTCCGGCGGGAGCGGGAAATCCGGGAATTTGTAAAGACCCCTTTTTTCCGTGTACTGGCAGACTTCGCTATGCAGTCCGGACATTTTCAGGGAGAATGGCGGGCTGTGGAGGGGAGCCGCTATTATCAATCCCCTAAATTATATAAGGAAAACGGCTGGAAAAACAGAGAGGACGCAAAAACTCTTATCGGGGATTTGAGCCAGCCCCAGCCCGTAGAGGCAGTGGTGCTGAAAGCAGAGAGGAAAAAAGAGAAAAAAAGCCCGCCTCTTTTGTTTAATCTGGCGGAGCTTCAGAATGTATGTTCGAAACTGTTTAAAATCAGCCCCGACGAGACACTTCGTGTGGTGCAGGAGTTATATGAGAAAAAGCTGGTTACCTACCCCCGTACAGACGCCAGAGTACTGTCCACTGCAGCGGCAAAGGAGATACGCAGGAACTTGTCCGGTCTGAGCAGCTACAACATCTGCGGGAATATCGCCGGGGGAATCTTAGAGGAAGGTTCTTATACAGCTATTGGAAAATCCCGGTACGTGAATGACAAGAAGATTACAGACCATTACGCCATTATTCCAACTGGTCAAGGGCTGGGGACTTTGTCCAGGCTGGGGACCAACTCCCAGAGGGTATATGAAATCATTGTCCGCCGTTTCCTGAGTATCTTTTATCCTCCGGCGGTGTATCAAAAAATCCAGATCACGCTTAAAATAAAAGAAGAGTTTTTCTTCTCTGGGTTTAAGGTTCTGATGGAAGAAGGCTACCTGAAAATAGCCTCTGCATCCTTTGCAAAGCAAAAGAAAGAAGATTCGGCAGAGGGGGAGGAGACCGCCTGCGATACACAGATGCTGAAGGATCTCCAGGGACTGCGGAAGGGAAGCCGCGTGCCGGTAAAGAAGCTCTTTGTGAAAGAAGGGGAGACCACGCCGCCCAAGCGGTACAACTCCGGAACCATGATTCTGGCAATGGAAAATGCCGGACAGCTGATCGAAGACGAAGAGCTGCGTGCCCAGATAAAGGGCAGCGGAATCGGCACCAGCGCCACCCGGGCGGAGATTCTGAAAAAGCTGGTAAACATCAAGTATCTGGCGCTAAATAAAAAAACACAGGTAATTACCCCTACACTTTTCGGGGAAATGGTGTATGATGTAGTCAGCTGCTCCATACGCTCCCTGCTGAATCCGGAATTGACGGCCAGCTGGGAGAAGGGGCTCACCTATGTGGCTGAGGGCACCATTACCCCTGAGGAATATATGGAAAAACTGGAACATTTTATCCGCCGCCACACCCAGGCAGTGATGAACCTGAATAATCAGTATGCCCTGCGCAGTTTCTATGACGCGGCGGCAAATAATTATAAAGGAGCAAAATAACATGAAAGAATATACCATTGAAAAACTTTTAGATTTATCCCATACAGAGGCAGCAGAACTTTTTTCAGGGAAAATATATCCCTGGGAAGTCCTGGGGGAGATCCATGATTTTATCCTGGAGACAGGCAGACAGCTGAATCCGGAAGAATATGAACAGCGGGGGGAACACTTGTGGGTGGCAAAATCTGCAAAAATAGCCGATACCGCCTGTATCAACGGTCCGGCCATTATCGGAGAAGAGGCGGAGATCCGCCACTGTGCCTTCATCCGTGGGGATGTGATTGTGGGGGCGGGTGCAGTGGTGGGAAATTCCACTGAGTTGAAAAACTGCGTGCTGTTCCACAAGGTTCAGGTGCCCCATTATAATTATGTGGGAGATTCCATACTGGGTTACCGGGCCCATATGGGGGCAGGTTCCATATGCTCCAACGTAAAGTCTGACAAACAACTGGTGGTGGTAAAGGCAGACGGACAGAGGATGGAGACAGGCCGGAAAAAATTCGGGGCGGTGCTTGGAGACTTAGTGGAAGTGGGCTGTGGGTCTGTGCTGAATCCAGGGACAGTTATCGGCAGGGAATCCCACATATATCCCCTGTCTTTTGTGAGAGGATGCGTGCCTGGGGGAAGCATCTATAAGCAGGCTGGGGAGATTGTGGGCAGGAGGTAAGCTGTATGGGCAGGAAATGCCTCAATTCGCCAGCGGCATTCTGAAATACAGAAACAGATTTATGTCAGTTTCTATATCTGTCTTCAGATATGGAAAAAGCGCCGCCGCAGATACGCCAGCAGCAACAGGTGGGCCGGGTAAAAGATGTAGAACAGATATTTCAGCACTGGTCCTTTCATCCAGCCGCGTTTTCCATTATACAGGGTAATGGGAATCCAGGCGAAAATAGCTTTCCATTCCCAGTAAAGGCACAGGGCTCCTGCGAAAAAGCGGGGCAGGGGATAGCTGCGCAGCAGATAGAGGACGGCGATTAGCAGCACGCCCTTATAATCATAGTCTGTGTGCAGCAGATAAGCCGCCCCCATGGCTGCTGCCAGCGGCAGGCACATGAGAGGCCATTTCCCCCAGAGCTTTTCCATGCCCCAGATCGCCAGCAGTCCTAAAAGCAGTGTAAAGAATACATTCTGGTAGTCAGGCACCCACAGCTGGTTTCCGATGAACCAGTTAAAAGGAAGTTCCGAGAGGATTCCAAAAATCAGGAGATTGCAGGCATAGCGTATGCGGCTTTTAGTGTAATAAAAACCTTCCACTAGAAGAAAGCAATAGATGGGAAAGGCAATCCTGCCGATATCCCTGCAGAGCTGGTAATAAGAGACCCGCTCATCACTCCAATATACCAGCCCATAGCCGAAATGGTCGATGAACATGGTGATTACCGCAATTATTTTCAAAGCGCTGGAGCTGAAAATCTGATAAAACCGGGCGGTGTTTTCATCAGAAGTTTGTTTTGTTAAAGGCAGATTCATAATTTTCTCCTTATAAAAGCTGCTGTCATTTGATAACCGCCCATCATTGTATCATGAAAAGATTCCTTTTTCCATAAAAATGTGTTAAAATAGCAGGAATAGCTTTCAGAAAGGCGGTCAGGAAAGAATATGATGAATACTTTGATTTTTCTATTTTATATGCTGTGTCTGTCTGTCAGCGCTGCGGCTGCGCTGGCAGAATATATATTGTACGGCATGGGCCTTCATGCCATAGCGCGGCAGGCGGGCATGGACAACGAATGGCTGGCATTTGTGCCGTTTGCCCGGAAATATCTCCAGGGAAAGCTGGCAGGTCCTATTACACTGAGGGGGAAAACCATAAAAGAGCCGGGCATTTGGATGATCCTGCTGCCTTTTGTGGTGGGAATTGTCACTGGTTTTGTGGCAGGTCTGACAGTGATTCTGGCTGTTGCCGGGATTCTGGCCGGTTCTAATACTATCATTGTCATCCCGCTGACAGGGGTGATGATTTTGGCGGCTCTGATTATTTTTCTGCTGGCTCTGGCGGGCACTGCCGTACTAAATGGACTGCGGGCGCTGGTGGATTATCAGATTTTATCCCGCTATTGCCAGGGAAATGTTTTAATCTTACATATTGTATTCAGCATTTGTTTTCCCATGTATGAGGCGGCTGTATTTTTCTATTACCGCAATAAACCCGGCAGGGATTTCCAATGTTCTGACATGTAGCTGACTGCTTCACAAGACCAGGAGGATGACAGATGGAACAGCTGTTGACAGATATTTTTATGAAACACAGAAAAGAATGGCTTCCCATACCACAGTGCCGGTCCGGAGAACGGCTGTACCATTATACGGACTTGAGCGCTTTGAAAGGGATAGTCATGGATCATTCTTTCTGGGTGACAAAGAGTGACTTTTTAAATGACAAATATGAATTTTATTATGCATTTAAGGTGATTCGGAAAGTTTGTGCAAAAATAATTCCCAATCCGCAGAATCAAAAAATTTTCATGCATGTGCTGAAAGAGCGGCTGGAGATTTTTCACGGTAGTATGAAAGACCTGATACTTTCTGGATGGTATGTTCTGTCCTTTTCTAAAGCCAAGGACAGTCTTATGCTGTGGACGGAGTTTTCCCAATCCCAGGGATACTGTCTGGAATTTGATTATAAAAGGCTGGCCAAGGGCATTCCAGAGGGCATCCGGCTGGATGGGTATGTGATCTATGACAAGAAGAAACAGCAGGATCTGGTGGAAAAGACCCTGTTCCGCATTCTGGATGAGAAGGATGCCAGCCGGAAAAAATTAAAAGAAAAACTGCTCTCGGAAGACAAAATGATTATTCACAAAGACCTTCAGGGGTTTATGGAAGAATTCTCTGTCTGCTGTTTTGTGTACTCCATGTTTTTCAAAAAGGACTGTTTTTGTGACGAACAGGAATACCGCTTTGTTTTCTGGGCCTTCCACGAGCAGGGCCCCAGGGATATGGTGCCGGTGATTCCCATACATTTCCGGGAAAAGGATCAGTCGCTGATTCCCTATATTATCGTGAATTACAAAGAAGAAGAGCGGAACAATCCCATCTGTTCCATCACAGCCGGACCCAAAATTGACAGCGACCTGGCTGTAAAAGGGATGCAGTACTTTCTGAGGAACGAGAATATTGTGATACCGGTGAGGGAATCGAAGATTCCTCTGCGGTATTAATCCTCCATCCGGACAGAAATCACAAGGAGATATAGGAAAATGCCAGACAGAACCATACCTTTTTATAATATTATTTTAAAGTGCAGTGACTATAAGTCTGCACAAATTCATCTGCCTGAGGGATTTCGTTTCCGAAAGTTTCAGAAAGGGGATGAAAAAACATGGGCTGCATTAGAATGGGAGATCGGTGATTTTGCATCACTGGAGGAGGCAGAACAGTATTTTTTGTCTGTTTACTGCAGCTATAGGGAAGAAATAGAGAAACGCTGTATTTTCGTAGTGGATGAAAAAGACCGGGCCGCCGGCTCCTGCATTGCGTGGCGGGACGAAAAAAATGGCCGGCTGGTATCCTCTCTTCACTGGCTGGTGGTATCCCCTGCCTGTCAGGGAAGAAAGCTGGGCAGAGCCCTCTGTCAGAAGACCATGGAGATTTTTCAGCGCATGGACGGTTTCCCAGTGTATATTCACACACAGCCATGGAGTTACAAAGCTATTCTTTTATATATTCAGCAGGGGTTTCAATTGCAGATAACAGATACTTTTTCAGATTATCAAAATCAATATACACAGGCAATGCATACACTGAAAGAAATTTTAACAAAAGAGCAATATGACACATTGACTGCCCATTCTGTTTAGAAAACTGTGCAGAAACAGTTTTTTATATTGTAGTTCTTAAAAATCAGGAGGAGGCAAAAAATACATGGAGTATCGTGAGATTTACGAAAAATGGCGTACAGATCCTGCCATTTCAGAGGAAATCCGCCGGGAGCTGGCGGACTTAGAGGGTGATGAAGCCGAGATACAGGACCGCTTCTATCAGCATCTCACATTCGGCACCGGGGGATTGCGGGGAATTCTGGGTGCGGGAACAAACCGGATGAATATCTACACAGTCCGCCGGGCGACACAGGGTCTGGCAGACTATATTTTATCTACAGGAGGGCAGGAACGGGGGGCGGCTATTGCCTATGACTCCAGGCAGATGTCCCCGGAATTCGCCCTGGAGGCGGCACTGTGCCTGAATGCCAACGGTATCCCCACCTATCTGTTTGACAGCCTGCGCCCTACGCCGGAGCTGTCTTTTGCCGTGAGGCATCTGGGGTGTACCGCCGGTATTGTGATTACCGCCAGCCATAACCCCAGGGAGTACAATGGGTATAAAGTATACTGGGAAGATGGGGCTCAAATCCTGCCTCCCCATGATAAAGGGATACAACAGGCGATTAATCGGATTGAAGACTTTTCCCAGGTAAAAATGACAGACCAGGAAACAGCTGTGAAAAAAGAACTTTTCCACATGGTGGGAAGTGAAATAGACGATTTGTATCTGGAACAGCTGAAAAAGCAGAGCATCCATCCGGAAATCATCCGGCAGGCGGCAGAAAATATGAAAATTGTCTACACACCCCTTCACGGTTCAGGAAATCTCCCAGTCCGCCGTGTTCTGGAGGAACTGGGATTTACTCAGGTGTATGTGGTGCCGGAGCAGGAACAGCCGGACGGCACCTTTCCCACTGTGGCGTACCCCAATCCAGAGGACGCAGGGGCCTGGACCATGGCTCTGACCCTTGCGCAGAAGGTGGAAGCTGACCTGGTACTGGCCACTGACCCAGACGCAGACCGCTTGGGCATATATGTGAGGAAGGCAGATGGAACCTATGTAAGTTTCACGGGAAACATGTCGGGTGTGCTCATAGGAGAGTATCTTCTGCGGGAACGCGCCCGGATGCATACACTGCCGGAACATGCGGCCCTTGTGAAGACCATTGTGACCACAGATATGATAAGAGCTGTATCACAGGAATACGGGGCTTCGCTGGTGGAAGTGCTCACAGGGTTTAAATACATAGGGGAACAGATCCGGTTGTTTGAAGAAAATCATACCTATCAATATGTGTTTGGCATGGAGGAAAGTTACGGCTGTCTGGCAGGGGATTATGCACGGGACAAGGACGCCTGTGTGGCGGTAATGCTGTTGTGTGAGGCAGCGGCGTATTACAGACAGCAGGGGAAAAACCTCTGGGATGCCATGCTGGAATTGTATGAAAAATATGGCTTCTATCAGGAGGGACTGAAGACCGTGACCTTAAAAGGAATCGACGGGGCCAGGCAGATTCAGAATATTCTATCGGGGCTGCGGGAAAAACCTCCCCAAAAGCTGGGCGGATGCCGGGTACTGGCTGTCCGCGATTATCAGACAGGGAAACGCACAGAGATTCAGACAGGAAAAACCGAAGATACCGGGCTTCCGGTTTCCAATGTGCTGTACTTTGAACTGGAAGGCCAGGGGTGGTGCTGCGTCCGGCCCTCTGGTACAGAGCCTAAAATCAAATATTATTTCGGCGTCAAGGGCACCAGCCTGGAGGACGCCGGGAGAAAACTGGAGTTATTAAAAAAAGATTTGACAGCGTTATAATTATAGTAGAAACACAGCCAGTCTGCAGGATGATTGCGGACTGGCTGTATTTGTCGTGCAGAAAATTTATCCTGCTTCAGACACGTATGGAATATTTTATCGGGTATTGACAGACCGAGTATATGTGTATATAATAAATATATACAATAGATATAAAAGTTACACCTAAAGGAGAGGCTGTTATGAACATTATCATCAGCAATTCCAGCGGCAGACCCATTTACGAGCAGATCACCTCCCAGTTGAAACAACTGATTTTAACCGGAGAATTGAATCCCCATGATATGCTGCCGTCTATGAGGCTGTTGGCGAAGGAACTGCGAATCAGTGTGATTACCACAAAAAGGGCCTATGAAGACCTGGAGAAAGACGGGTTTATCTACACCGTGGTGGGAAAGGGAAGTTTTGTGGCGGATACCAACCGGGAGCTTCTGCGGGAAGAACATCTGAAACGGGTGGAAGAGTACCTGGAAATGGCAGTCAGACAGGCCCGGCAGGCTGGAATATCACAAGAAGATGTCAAAGAGATGTTACAAATATTATTTGAGGAGGCATAAGATGGAAGCTGCAATTTCTTTGAAAAATGTAACAAAAAAATATGAAAACTTTACACTGGACCATATCACCATGGACATTCCCAGGGGCAGTATCGTAGGTCTTGTGGGGGAGAACGGGGCAGGAAAAACCACGCTGATTAAGGCGATTCTGCAGATGAATTTCATACAGGAAGGAGAGATTCTGCTGGACGGGAAAAGGATGGAAGATGCCATGCCCCAGTGGAAAGACAGCGCAGGAGTAATCCTGGCAGGGGTGGAATTTGCCAGCCGGCTAAACGCCAGACAGCTGGGGGCGTGTATGAGCAAGGCATATGGACATTGGCAGGCTGAGACTTTTGAGAAATATTTAACAGTTTTTCAGATTGACCGAAACAAAAACATTAAAGACTACTCCAGAGGAATGAAGATGAAGCTGGATTTGGCAGTGGCTCTGTCCCATCAGGCAAAAACTCTGATTTTCGATGAAGCCACCAGCGGCCTGGACCCGGTTGTGCGGGATGATATTTTGGATATTCTGTTAGATTTTATCCAGGACGAGACACATACTGTGCTGATTTCCTCCCACATTATCAGCGACCTGGAGAAAATAGCCGATTATATTGCTTTTCTCCACGAGGGAAAACTGCAGTTTTATATGAATAAGGATGAACTGCTGTACCAGTTTGGAATTGTACACTGTACTGCCGATGAATATGGAAATATCCCGGACACTTATATACAGGGCGTGCGAAAGAATCAGTTCGGATGTGAGGTGCTGGTGAATAACCTGCAGGATTTCCAAAAGAGGTATCCAGGATACCATACCGAACGCACATCCATTGAAAATATCATTTTGTTTTATGTGAAAGGAGAAAAAAGATGAAAGGACTGCTGTTAAGAGAACTCTATAACTTAAAATTATATTTCCGCCAATATCTGCTTGTGCTGGTCTGTTTTTGTGTTTTCGGTATCGGCATGGATATGCCCAGCTATATGATGTGGATGTCTCTGGTGGTTGGGATTAATTTAAGTTTCTCCGCATTCACCATGGACGAAGCAGGCGGATATGCCTATCTGCTTTCCTGCCCTCTGGACCGTAAAGATATGGTCCTTGAAAAATATTTCACAGTGATTTTAAATGCCGTTATGATACTGACATACTCCGCATTGGGAGAATTCCTCAACCACTTGATTAAGGGCACAGGCACGGAGTCCTGGCTGGCTACCGTTTTCGTAGTCCAGGGTATTTATTTCCTTGTCACCAGCGTCCTGGTTCCTGTGGCATACCGCTATGGCGTGGAAAAGACAAGGATTGTCATGATGCTGATAATTCTGACACCTGTGGTGGTCATCCTGGTGTCGGTAAAGATTCTGGACATGGACGCATTGATACAAATCTCTGGTGCTTCCCGCAGCCTTTTTGACATGCTCCCGTATCTCTTTTTTGCAGCAAGCCTGATGGTTTTCGGCGGTTCTTATTTGATATCTTTGAAAGTTTTCGAAAAAATGGAGTTCTAATCCATCTGTTTTCTTTCTTAATTTTCCGGTTAAATTTTAGCTGGACTATTCTGGGAATTTATGAGAAAATAAAAAAGAAACTCAATTTACTATTGAAAGGAGTTACAAAATGATTTATTCACAGGAAATAGAAATGATGTGTCCAGTGGCACAGGGCGTGAACCACGGAGCAGCGCCAATCCCTGAAGAAGCAAAATGGGTAAAAGCAAAAGAAGTCAAAGATATCTCCGGATTCACCCACGGCATTGGCTGGTGTGCACCACAGCAGGGTGCCTGTAAGCTGACTTTGAATGTAAAAGACGGTGTTATCCAGGAAGCATTGGTAGAGACCCTTGGATGTTCCGGTATGACCCATTCTGCGGCTATGGCATCTGAAATACTCCCGGGAAGGACAATTTTGGAAGCTCTTAATACAGACCTGGTATGCGATGCAATCAATACAGCTATGAGAGAGCTGTTCCTTCAGATTGTATATGGAAGAAGCCAGAGCGCGTTCTCAGAAGATGGACTGGCCATCGGCGCAGGACTGGAAGATCTGGGCAAAGGACTCCGCTCACAAATCGGTACCATGTACGGCACTCTCAAAAAGGGACCTCGTTATCTGGAAATGACAGATGGCTATGTGACAGGCATTGCTTTAAATGAAGACGATGAAATCATCGGCTATAAATATGTGAACTTCGGAAAAATGATGGACTTTATCAAAGCCGGTGACGATGCGAATACTGCTCTGGAAAAGGCACAGGGACAATACGGACGTGTGGATGACGCAGTGAAGATCATTGACCCAAGAAAAGAATAGCAGCCACATAAAAAACAGATACATTTTGTCAAAACAGACAGGAGGATTGAGATAATGGCTTTATTTGAATCATATGAAAGAAGAGAAAAACAGATTCTGGCGAAACTGGAGGAAAACGGAATCCATTCCATCGAAGAAGCGGCAGAAGTGACGAAAGCTGCCGGTCTGGATGTATACAAAATCGTGGAAGGAATCCAGCCAATCTGTTTTGAAAATGCAAAATGGGCGTATACCGTAGGCGCTGCGATTGCTATTAAAAAAGGATGTAAGCGGGCAGCCGATGCCGCAGCGGCAATCGGAGAGGGCCTGCAGTCATTCTGCATCCCCGGCTCTGTGGCAGACCAGAGAAAAGTAGGCCTGGGCCATGGAAATCTTGGAAAGATGCTGTTGGAGGAGTCCACAGACTGCTTCTGCTTCCTGGCAGGACACGAATCCTTTGCCGCAGCAGAGGGTGCCATCGGCATTGCGGAAAAAGCCAATAAAGTCCGTCAGAAACCTCTGCGGGTAATCTTAAACGGACTGGGGAAAGATGCCGCACAGATCATTGCACGTATCAATGGATTTACATATGTAGAGACAGACTACGATTATCATACAGGGGAATTGAAAGAGGTATTCTGCAAGGCGTACTCTGACGGCCCCCGCGCCAAAGTAAACTGCTACGGTGCCAACGATGTTGTTGAGGGCGTGGCCATTATGTGGAAAGAGGGCGTGGATGTGTCCATCACAGGAAACTCCACCAATCCCACCCGTTTCCAGCATCCCGTAGCCGGAACATATAAGAAAGAATGTACAGAAAAAGGAAAGAAATACTTCTCTGTAGCCTCCGGCGGCGGCACAGGACGTACTCTGCATCCTGACAATATGGCGGCAGGTCCTGCTTCCTACGGTATGACTGATA
This sequence comes from uncultured Lachnospiraceae bacterium, assembly GCA_910588825.1. Classification (GTDB taxonomy): domain Bacteria; phylum Bacillota; class Clostridia; order Lachnospirales; family Lachnospiraceae; genus MGBC164599. Next base: position 1,309 of record CAJURF010000001.1, on the reverse strand, counting down.
CCATGGGACGTATGCACTCTGATGCACAGTTCGCCGGGTCTTCTTCCGTACCTGCCCATGTGGAAATGATGGGACTTATCGGTGCAGGAAATAATCCAATGGTTGGAATGACTGTTGCAGTTGCCGTTGCTGTGGAGGAAGCGGCTAAGGCTGGGAAGTTCTAAGAAATAGCGTAAAGTCAAGGGCTATCGTTGACAGAGGATGTCGGCGGTAGCCTTAAATTTTGCCACGTAGCACACAAGTAACACACAGATAGCACACATGAGGTAGCACACAAATATTAAGCATAAAAAGACCGTTACCCAAAGTAAGAGGATAGCGGTTTCTTTTTAGAATGAATAAAGGGTATCTGCTTTTGACAGACACCCTCTAATACGGTTTTCAATTATACTCAATTTGTAGGGCAGCAGTGCAGACCGCTACAGACACTTACAGAACGGACAGCGACAAGGTAGGCAATTTCATCAATGAATGTATCAAACATTACTTTTGATACTCAACAGACATAGAAACGATACTTTATTTTGACATTGACATATAGTACTATATATGATACTATAATATAAAAAGAGAGATAATCACAGTGCCAAGTGTAAAAAAGCTAATTGAAAAAATGAAGCAACAGCCAAATGGAATGCGGCCAGAAGAAATAGACAAAGTTTTAGCAGCATACGGCTATATTCCGGCAAGACAAAAAGGAAGCCATAAGCATTATCTGAATAAAGAAACTGGGGATTTGATAACAATAAAGCAAGAAAATCCATTAAAAAAGGCTTATGTTATGGATGTGCTGAATAGGATAGGGGAATAATCCCCTTATTCTGGCATATTATAGCAAGCGGAAAGGAGCATGAAAACATGGAAGTTAAGGATTATATGAGATTGCCCTATACAAGATTAGTGCAGGAAATGAATGATGAAAGCGGACACTATTTCTATGGCAGAATTTTGGAACTTGACGGATGCCAAAGTACCAGTGATACACTTGAAGGATTATATGAAAGCCTTAATGAAGCATTGGAAGGATATATTGAAATAAAAATAGAAAATAATCTTCCTATACCAATTCCAGAAGCACCAAATAATTACAGCGGAAAATTTGTTGTAAGGCTTCCAAAATCTTTGCATCAAAGATTAGCCATTGAAGCGGAAAAAGAGGGTGTAAGTCTTAATCAGTTAGCATTATACAAATTGGCACTTTAATAAATATGCATATAAGGCAGGGGATTAACGCCCTGCCTTTTGCGGTGTCCATCCAATCAGCGTTACTTGATATGACGTTCTACTTGTCCGTATCACTTGTAAATCA